>JAYVSX010000129.1:0-22822 GCA_043774975.1 Rubrivivax sp. | reverse complement strand
GGTATGGCCGCCAGGGCACGACCCGCTGCCGCCCAAGCTCCACAGCGGTCGCGGTGTGGTGGCCACGCGGCTGCGCCGGGGCGATGCTGCACAGCAGCGCCCACTGTCGATCAAGGATCTGGCATTTGAGCTGGAGCCCTCGCAATGGCAGGGCGTCGAATGGCGCGAGGGCACCAACTTCACCCTGCGGTCACGTTTTGCCCGGGTTCGCGTGCGCGCGGCGCATCGCGACCACCAGCGCACCCAGTTGCGTCCCGAGCAATGGGTTCTCATCGAGTGGCCCGAAGGTCACAAGGAGCCGATGAAGTATTGGCTGTCCACTCTTGGCCAGGACGTGTCGCTGCAGCGCATGGTCTTCGAAGCCAAGATGCGCTGGCGCATCGAGCGAGACTACCAAGACCTCAAGCAGGAGCTGGGGCTGGGGCACTACGAAGGCAGGGGTTGGCGCGGGTTCCACCACCACGCCAGCTTGAGCATCGCGGCCTACGGCTTCTTGATGACGCAGCAACTCAAACACCCTGACGGGGTCGGCAAAAAAAACTCTGCACGACGCGAAGAACCTGCCCTACCCACGCATTACAAACCCCGCGGCAGCCCAGCGCACGCAGCGCGTGCGTCCCATCGTCCATCACGACTTTGCGGCTGCGTATCGCCGCAGCCTTGCTCAAGACGCTGCCTCGATGCCCCTGTTGCCTGCGCGTAAACGCAAGGCTACACTTTTGACACAGTAAGACTAGGAGCCTGTCGGACCTGGGGCGTCGAAGCGAAATTTGGCCCCAGCGAAGACAGTTTTTGCCGGGCTTGCAGGCCCATAGCCATAGCTATGGGGCAAAAGGCCGGTGAAAAATGGACCGCTGCGGCCAGATTGCAGCCGACGTTCCCCAAGTCCGACAGGCTCCCAGGTGCTGGCCGCCAACCAGCGGCCGCAACTTGCACGCCAAACCCACCCACTCCACCCACTCCACCCACACGCGCGGTTTTCAGGTGCTGATCGCAGCGCAGCTTTTCTCTGCGCTGGCGGACAACGCGCTGCTGGGCGCGGGCTGGCCGGTGGGCCGGTTGATGTCTGGCCTGGGCGTGGTGGTGGGCCTGTTGATGGCCGCGCTGTGGTGGCGGGCTCGTGTCACACCAGTGGCATCGTCGGCTGCAAAGCATGGTGGCTTGTGACCGTGTTGTGGGACATGGCCGTGACGTAAACCGTCTCGATCTGCTCGACGATGCGGCCCCAGTCCATTTGGCAGGCCTTCATCCGCGCCTGCTCACCCATGGCGCGCACCCAACCTGTCTGCCCGGCCAGGCGCTGTGCCGCTGCGCAAAAGGCGGCACCGTCACCAAAGAGCACCAGCAGCCCGCTGTCGCCGTGACGCACCACCTGATGCGCCGCTGCGTAGTCAAAGGCCAGCACGGCCAGCCCGCTGGCCATGGCCTCGGGCAAGACGTTGCCAAAGGTCTCGGTCACACTGGGAAACAGAAAGAGGTCGGCCGACGCATAGTGGGCCCCCAGGTCTTGACCCCGGCGCAGGCCGGCGAAGACGGCCGACGGGCAGCGTTGCTGCAACGCCTTGCGTTCGGGCCCATCACCCACCAACACCAATTTCGCGCGCGAGTCGATGGCCTGCATGCCCTGAAAGGCCTGCAGCAAAACGTCCAGGTTCTTCTCGGCGGCCAGTCGGCCGACACACAGCACCACCATGTCTTGCGGACCCGCACCCCACTGCTGGCGCAAGGCTTCACTGCGCCGCGCGGGATCAAACATCGCCGTGTCGACCCCACGCGAGACGACGCGCAGGGACTTGAAGCCGGTGCTCATCAGCTCGCCGCGCAGGCCTTCGGTGGGCACCATGGTGCACAAGGTGCGGTTATGGAACTTGCGCAGGTAGGACATGATCGGGTTGCGCAGCCAGGCCAGGCCGTAGTGCTGGCTGTAGGCGTGGAAGTTGGTGCGGAAGTCACTCACCACCGGCAGCTTCAGCTGGGTGGCGGCCTGCAGCGCCGACCAGCCCAGGGGGCCTTCGGTGACCAGGTGCACCACGTCGGGCCGGTGGCTGGACCAATGCCGCAACAGCGCACGTTTAGAAGGCAGCCCCATCTTCAACTGCGGGTAGCGCGGTATGGGCAGGCCGCGCAGCAACACCTCGGCAAAGCGGTCGTCCTGCGTCGCGGTTTCAGTCTTGTCCTGGCGCGGTCGCACCAGCTGCAGTTCATGCCCACGTTCGCGCAGGCCCTGCACCGCGCGTGCGATGGTGGCGGCCACGCCGTTGATTTCGGGCGGATAGGTCTCGGTCACCACCGCCACGCGCAGTGAGCGGCGGGCGGGCAAGTGGTTGTCGACTTCGATGTCCACGCTGGCGGTGTAGTCCATGCGGTGATCTTGCTTGCGCTGTGCAACAAATCGATGACAGGTGATGCAACCGACAAACGCGCATCAAACCGACATCAAACCGTCATGGCACGTTCACCAACCGTCGTCAGCATGCCGTCACGCTGATGTCGCACATCCGCGGTCCCCTGCCCACGCCAAGGAGCTCCGTCACGTGAATGCATTTTTGCAAACCCTCAAGACCCAGCGCTGGGACGACCACCGCTACTACCACCAGAGCTACATCAACCAGGCGCTGCACTTTGTCAGTGCCGTCAGCTTCCTGGTGGCCTACGGGGTGATTTTCTTCGACCCCGCACTGGCAGCCCTGATCGCCTGGGGCGTTTCCATGACCACCCGCCAAGCCGGCCACTTTTTCTTCGAGCCCAAGGGCTACGACCACGTCAACCAGGCCACGTTTGAGCACAAAGAGGCGATCAAGGTTGGCTACAACCTGAACCGCAAGGTGGTGCTGCTGGCCGTGTGGGTGCTGGTGCCGCTGGCGCTGTGGCTGGCGCCGTCGCTGGCCGGGCTGATCGAACCCGCCACCAGCGCCCAAGGCTGGCTGCGCGACGTGGGCATGGCCTGGCTGGCGCTGGGCGTGGTGGGGCTGCTGTTCCGCACCATCCACCTGTTTTTCCTGCAGGGCCTGATGGCCGGCCTGGCCTGGGCCACCAAGATCCTGACCGACCCCTTCCACGACGTGATGCTCTATTGGCGCGCCCCGCTGCACCTGCTGCGCGGTGAACTGCTGGACCCGATGAAGCACGTGCGCGCAACACACTGAAGGGCGGCGCGCGGCTCTGTCCGCGCCCGCTGGATCAACGGGGTTGGGGCATCACCGGTGCTTCAGCATCTCGCGCAGCAGGCTGCGCCGGATGGACTTGTTGGTCTGCGCCGCATCGTTCCACCACCAGCCATCAGCCTGCATGGCCTGCGCCGCCGCCACAAAGCGCTGGCACACCGCGTCAAAGTCGGCCGTGCTGTAGTTCAGGCTGAAGACCAGACGGCCGGTGCCCACCCAAGACAACGCCAGCCCCTGTTCGCGCAGGTAGAACTGCAGCATCCAGTTGTAACGCGAGGGCTGGGTGTAGCTCACCGTCCAGATGCTGCTCAGGTTGGCCACCTGCACCGGTAACCCGGCGTTTTTCAAGCGGCTGTTGAGTTGCTCGGCGCGGCCGTTCCACAGCGTGTCCAGGTCGGCATACAGGGCCTGCACCGGCGCTGTTTGCAGGCGTTCCAGAAAGACCTGCATGGCGCCCATCACGTAGGGGTGCGAGTTGAAGGTGCCGCGGGCGAAACAGATGTCGGCGGGCCGCTCTTCGCGAAAGCGCTTCATCCATTCAGCCTTGCCACACACCACGCCCACGGGCAGGCCGCCGCCCAGCGTTTTGCCGTAGGTCACCATGTCGGCCTGGACGCCAAAGTACTGCTGTGCGCCGCCGGGTGCCAGCTCCACGTTCCAGGCCACCACCGGGTGGTAGCTGCCCAGCAAGGGGCCCAAATCGGCCACGCGTTGACTGCCCTCGCGGATGCAGTCTTTGTAGAAGTCATGGCCCATGACGTTGACGCCATAAGAACCGGTCAGGTCATAAAAGCGCACACCGTCCATGTCGGTCAAGGTCACGCCGTCACTGCTTTGCACAAACGAGCCCACACCCAGGTGCAAACGCAGGAAAGGGCTGAATGGGTAAGGCACGCGGTAGCTGCCGGTCAACTGCAGGTCCGGCAGGTGCTGGCGCGCCGCTTGGGTCAGCGCGATGGACTTGGCGTGCCGGCTGCTCAACTGGCCCGCCAGGCGCATGAAGCCTGCGCGGCGCTTGAGTTGCACGTCGGCCGGTGCCTGGTCGGCGCCAAAGAACCGCGCCTCGTCGTAGGCATAGCCGGGCACCCACGCGGCCACGCGCTTGGCCATGCGCGAGTGGCCGGTCAGCGAAGGGTGCTTGGCCAGCGACAGCTCAAGCCGCTGGCGGGCCATCGGCAAAAGCACCGCTGCGCCGGCCAGGGCCAGCGCGGTCATCACGAAGGGGTCGTTCATGGGGGCCTTGGTTGATCTGGACCTTAAGCTTGTAAGTCAGCGCCTTGACAACTTGATGAAGGCACCGAGGCTGCGCCAACGTCATCAATCTGCCCTTGGAGCTTCATATCACCGTCATGTGGCAGCCCGACCATCGGCGTCACCAGTTTGGGCTGTGCGGCCAGCAGCAGGCGCAGCGGGATGGGCAACGCCAGCACCCACTGGCGCACCAGCACGCGGGGGATGACGCACCCAGCTTGTCGTGGAACTGACGTGCGCCGCCGCAGGCGGCTGGCAGGGCTGAGATCTGCTCAGACGCCTACAGCGTGCTTGCGCGGTCGGCCGCCCAACTGCCCATTGCGCCGCGCAGCTTCGGCTTTTGCCGCTGTACTGGCAGCCCCGCCCAGGCGGCCGCGCTGCTGGGCCAGCCAGCGCCGCGAACCCAAAAAGCCCTCGAGCAAGGCCGGCACGTACAGGTCAGCATCAAGGCGCGGAAAGTGAAGCCCCAGCCCCGACGGGCTGATCTCGATGTCGGCCAACTCGTCAGCCGTGGCGTGCTCCAGCCCCTGCGCCTGTGCAGGCAAAAAAGCCACCTGCAGCCCGGAATCCAGGTTCAGCACCACGCGCGCCGTGCGCCGGTCAAAGCGGGCCTTCAGCACGCCTGGGTGCTGGCTGCGCTGCGCCTGCGCGCGGCGGTTGGCGGCGGTGATGGCTTCTTCAGTCAGTTCCATGCAGGCGACTCCATTCAGTACAGGCAGTGCCCAGGCGTTGAACCAACGCAGTGGCGATGCGGTTCAGTTCAGCGCGCTGAAAACCCAGGTTCTCGCGCAAGTCAACCGGACCGTCTGGGCAGTTCAGTTTGAACACCGCTTCACAACCGTGGCCGATGACGTGCACATGCGCGGGCCGGTGGTCGTTGGGGTAGATCACCACCCGCAAGCCCTGGATGCGAAACAGCGTTGGCATGTTATCAAAAACCCAAGCTGTTTAGGTTATCGGATCATAGGCGGGTCGACACCCGGCGCCGGCACCACCGCGCTGCCACGGTACGCGCTGCACGGGTGTTGTTGCTTGCGTTGCCTGCGCTGCCAGCGACACCACCCACCGCGGTACCCGCAGCACTGGCGCCGCACCAGACTGTACTCAGTTGAGTTCACCCCAGCCGGTGGCGCGGCGGCGGTAACGACCGTCTGCGTCCAGCTCTTCAATGCCTACCTGCTCTTCGGTACCGTCAATCGGGTCCCCGCCAAACACATCCAGAATCGCTTGGCGGGTGGCCTTGAAGGTGGAAACGGGTGCGGACTCAAAGCCGCTGTCCAGAATGCGAAAGTTGTAGACCGTGACTTCGGCGGTTTGGGTGTTCATGGGTGGTTCCTTGGCTTGCCTCACGCCAGTCTAGAACCAAGTAAATGGCCTTACAAGCCTTTGTGCAGGGGCGCCATCAGGGGCGCAATCAGGTGCGCAATCAGGGGCTTTCAGCTGCGACTTCGTCACACGGCTGTCACATTCAAAGGGTTGGCCTGGACGGGTCACTTCGATTGCAGCAAACCCGTCGACGCGCTTAAGTTGGCTGCGGCGGCGGCCGATAGCTCTGTCAAGCCGCGAATCTGCGCTTGCCCCGCTTGCGGCACGCCTACCGCGTGCGGAGCTCTAACATGATGCAGTCCCTCTTGGGCCGCTGGTTTGGCGCACCATCCAAACCTGCTGGCACCCCGGCACCGGCACTGGCGTCAGCCACCAGCCCTGCTGCGCAAAAGTCCGTGCACGCCCCCAACAGCGCCGGCGCGCCCACAGTGGGCGCACGGCGGGCTTTGGTGGACTTGCGGGGCGACGTGGTTGGCTACGAATTCAGCCTGGGAGCGTCGCTGATCGACCGCCTGCAACAGCGCCCCAACCTCGCAGCGTCAAGGGCCCATTGCCAAGCGCTTCTGGCGGGCATGCGCGTCTGCACCCAGCAAGGGTTGGTGGCCTATGCGCAGCTTCCAGGCGCATGGTTGGCGGCCCTCGATGCACAGCCCAGCAAGGGCATGTTTCTGGGGCTGACCCTCAGCCGTGGCGAGGCCTCGTCAGCGCTGCTGGGGCCCCTGTTGCCGGCTTGGCGAGCGGCTGGCGCGCGGGTGGGGTGGCAAGACTTCGAAGGTGGCGCCAGCGGCGGCCCGTTGCCCGACTTCACGCTCAACCTGTCGGCCAGTCGCCCGAATTTTTCTTCACCCCAGGTCGCCAACCGGCCCTGGGTATCGCCCTGTCTGCCCGACCTGGACAGCCTGGACGCTGCGCTGGTGGCCGGCGCGTTGTGGGCCGGCTGCGACATACCCATGGCCGCAGAACCCCGACAGGCCAAGGCCCTGCCAGCGCAAACCCAACGTTTGATGCAACTGCTGAGTCGATTGCTTGGCGACGAAGACACCGCCCAGGTCGTGGAAGACATCAAGCGCGACGCGGGCTTGTGCGCCCGCCTGCTTCAGCACTTGAACAGCGCCAGCGTCTCGGCCAACCGCCAGCTGGACTCCATCGAGCAGGCGGTGTCGGTGTTGGGCCGCAATGCGCTCTATGTCTGGGTGGCTGCGCTGCTGGTGCGCCAAGGTCCGCAACGCCCGGCCGCAGGCGCGCTGCAGGCCCTGGCCCTGGCGCGCGCACGCCTGCTGGAGTCGCTGGCCCGTGCGGCCGGAGAGTCGTCGCCTGGCAGTCTCTATGTGGTGGGCCTGGCATCGGTGTTGCCACAGCTGATGCAGGCCAGTCTGGCCGATGTGTTGAGCTGCCTGGGGCTGCCCCGTGAAGCCGAGCTGGCACTGCGCTCGCGCAGCGGCCCATGGGGCGACTACCTGAACCTGGCTGAAGCGCTGGAGGCCCCCGACCTGAACAGCGTGCTGCGCTTGTCCAGGCAAACCGGCGGATTGGAGTCCACCATGGCCTTGTCAGCGCGCGCCTGGCTGCAACACTGAAGACCACGGTGGGCTGAGTCGCACACTCGCAGCTTGGTCTTGTGGCTTGGGTCTTGTGGCTTGGTCTTGCGGCTCAGTTTTGTGGCTCAGTCTTGCGGTTCGCCGTCGACATCCACCACGCGGCAGTCAGCCACGGCTGCTCGCAAGGCCTGCGTGCACTGTTTCAAGGCGCCAGCGCGGGCTTGCCCTGGCGAGGCTGCCCCCACCACCCAAACGTGTGCGCCAGAAGCGGCCACCACGAAGGCCTTGTGCCAAGCCGCAGGGAAGTACTGCTTCCGATAGTCTTGGGTGGCTTGGGCGCTCAATTGGCGAGGCAGGCCGTCGTCCGCCACCTGGCTGGAAGGCGACACCCGCTGGGCGGGCAGCGCAGGCACAGCCGCCGGTGCCAGGTGCGGGGCGGCCGCCCCCGTCAACGGTTCACCGGCCTGGGCTTCGTCGCGACTCCAGCCCATGGTGCCGGCACCCAACGCCAACACCAGCAGCGCCACTCCACCGATCGATCCACCGATCAATCCACGGATCAACCAAGGGCTTGAGCGGACTTGCGGCCAACGCCCAAAGAAGACCGCACTCAACCTGGATTTGCGCGGTTCCGGTGGCTTGGGGGCCGGCCGATGTTGCTCTGTGCGCAACACGGCCCCCATGGCCGCAAAGCGGGCGATTTGCCGTGCGGCATAGACCGAGTCGACCTGCTGCTTGAGGACGATGTGTTTGCCCGAAAACAAACGGGCGGTGCGCGTCTCGCTCAACTTGAGTGCCGCCCCGACCGCGCGCCGCACAACCACGGGGTCGTGCCCTTTGATGCACTCGCCGCAGAAGACAAGACGCAAGCGAAGATCATGCCGAGCTTGAGCCATGGTTGCCGGGCTGGAAGTGGCGAGTCCTGCGCATCCTAATGGGAACGCCGTGCGGCCTAGGAGCCCGTCGGACCTGGGGCTCAGGGCGACCCCGGGCCGCCCCTTGGCCCATCTGCCCGATCTCAAGGAATGAAGTTCGTGCCTTCTGGCAGTGCCAGGGTGGGCACCTCAAAAACCAGCCCCGCGCCGTCGGGGTCGATGGTCAGCGCACCACCGCTGGCGAAAAACAGCGCCATCTGCGTCTGCGCCGCCACCGCATAGGGCGCCTGCACGCCGTTGCCGATGTTGGTCAGGAAGGTGTGCGGGTTCTTGCCCACGCCGATGTTGATGCCGTAGGCCAGGTCGTTGCGAAAGCGCGTGGCGCGGTCAGCCAGGCCACCGGCGCGCAGGATGGCGCTGGTGGTGGGGTTGGGCACCGTCACGTCGCCCTGCGCAAACTGCACGATCACCGGCTTGGCGGCGTGCCCGTGCAGCGGCTGCTTGCGGATGAAGGCGGCATAGCTGACCGGGTTGCCGGCCTGGGTGACCCACTGCGCGCGGTCGATGAACGCCGCGATGTCGGCTGCCCCTGGCACGGTGTTGACCACCGGCGGCAGATCGCGCAAGGGCATGTTCTCGTTGAACCGCAGGTTGAACGGGAAAGGCACGCCCGCCGCCGGCGGCAGGTTCAACAGCGAAGGCGCACGGGTGGCCAGCGTGATGGCCGTCAACACGCGAAACGCCGGGCTGATGCGGGCGATCTCGGTGATGGAACCACCCGGCACATTGGGCACCCCGGCCTTGATGTTGGGCTCGCTGCCCAGCAGAATGGTGCCGTAGATGCCACCGAAGCTTTGGCCCGCGTAGTAGATGCGGTTGGCGTCCAGGTCAACGCTGCCGTCGCCGTCCACATCGACGCCGATTTCGATCTGGCGCACCAGTTGCATGTAGTCAACCACCGTCTGGCGCAGGCCGTCGCGGCTGGCCACGATGGTGGACGCGCCGCTGGCGTTGACGCCCTCGGTGCTGTCGATGGCGCCGTTGCCATTCTGGTCAAAACCGCGCCCGCCTGCGGGCACCACCACCGGCAGCGCCGCGTTGCGCAGCACGTTCAGCGTGCCCTGCGCACCACCGCCGTGGCCCACCACGTTAAGGGACACCGTGGCGATGCCACGCGACGCCAGCACCGAAGCCACCGTCCACGGCGCGCCATACATGCTGTCGGTGAAGCCGTGGCCAAACATCGCCACCGGCCAGCCGCCGGCCGGTTTGGTGCCGGCAGGCACAAAAACCTGCACGATCAGGTTGTTGCTGCCCAGCGGCTGCGGGTTGCCGCTGAGGGTGCCCGTGGCCGGTATGACCTTGGCGGCGTTTTGGTAGTCCGGGCTGCTGAAGCGGCCGTAGGCCACCTGGGCCACGGCACCGGGCACCACGTTGAGCGCCGGCGTGGGCACAAAGCCAGCCGTGAAGGCCGGGGCCGTACCGGTCTGGCGGTTGAACTGAATGCCCAGCAAGCTGCTCACCGGGAACACCGCACGCACCGGGCCGGCAGGGGTCAGGCCGATGTTGAAGTCCACCGCAGCCGGGCTGGCCTGCTTGACCTGGCGGTTGATCTTGACCAGGTCGGCGCTGATGCTCTGGGTGGTGAAGACGCTGGCCGCGACCACCTTGTGGTGGCTGGCCCGCAGCGCGTTGACGGCGCGGCGCAGTTCGCCTCGGTACTCGGCGCCATCCATGTCGCGGCCGTTGGCTTGGCCCAGGTCTTCACCCCAGCCGCCCGACTTGATCTTCTTGCCGCGCGTGTCGCGCACACCGTCGGTCACCACCAGCAGGTAACGCGCGTGCTGCTGCAACAGTTGGTCACTTTGGAAGACCAGGGTTTTGCTGGCCACGTCCCACACGATCTGGTTGATGCCGACGCGCTCGCCCGCACCGGCCAAGGTGAAGGTGTCACCCAGGTTGAGCAGAAACACGGTGTCGCTGGTCACGCTGGCCAGGTCGATGTCGCCCGTGAAGGGCACGCTGATGCGCGGCTGGGTGGAAAAACCGTCCAGGCGGTTGATCACGTCAACGTCGGCGCAGTCACTGGGCCGCACGGTGCAGTCGGGTTTGGGCAGGTTGACGCGGCGCAGCGTGCGCTGGCTGCCGTCAAACACCGTGTAGCGGTTGCTGGGGAAGGGCATGTCGGCCAAGCCGGTGTCGGCACGCACGCTGACAGCGTCGCTGCTGGCGCCGGCACTGGCATTGGCATTGGCACTGGCACTGGCGGGCACCAGCAACGTCAGCGCCACGGCGGCGCCCAAGGTGGTGGCAGACCAGCGGGACCGTTGAAATGGGGTTGTCATGGTTATCTTCTGGTTCCGGCCAGCGGTGGGTGAAGTTGCGGCCGGTAAGGCGCTGCTTATAGACCTGGCCACGCGGCAGCGTCTCCGGCCTTTCCCTGCAGTTGTCACCTTGGGGACGCCGGACCCCTCGTTCAGGTGGGTGGCGTCGGGTCGATTCTTCAGAGCGCCGGCAACACCGTGCCTCGGCACTCGCCAAACCCGATGCGCCGCGCTCCGGCAGCCGTGCAGGCGCCGCGCAAGATGACGGTGTCGCCATCCTCCAAAAAAGTGCGCTGTTCGCCGCTGCTGAGCCGGATGGCCTGCTTGCCGCCCTGGCTCAGTTCCAGCAGTGAGCCGCCCTGTGCCGCATCGGGCCCCGACAAGGTGCCGGTGCCTAACAGGTCACCGGTGCGCAGGTTGCACCCACCCACGGTGTGGTGGGCCACCAGCTGGGCCAAGGTCCAGTAAGCGGCGCTGGCGTAGTTGCTGCCACCCAGGCGGTCGCCCGGGTGCTGGGCGGCCTTCATCTGCGCGGTCTGCAGCCAGGCTTCCAGCTCGATGCCGATGGCGCCCCGCTGCCGGTTGGTTGGGCTGTCCAGGTAGGGCAAAGGCTGCGGGTGACCCGCGGGCCGGGTGAAGGGTTGCCGAAACGGCGCCAGTGCTTCCATCGTCACCACCCAGGGTGAGACCGTGCTGCCAAAGTTTTTGCTCAGAAAAGGGCCCAGGGGCTGGTATTCCCAGGGCTGGATGTCGCGCGCGCTCCAGTCGTTGAAGAGCACCAGACCAAAGAGGTGGTCTTCGGCCTGGTCCATGCCAATGCGCTGGCCCAGTTGATTGCCGTGCGCCACCAATGCGCCCAGCTCCAGTTCGTAGTCCAGGCGCCGGCTGGGCCGCAGTGTGGGCTCGGTGGCGTCGGCTGGCTTGATCTGGCCCAGGGGCCGGTGCAGGCCTTGCCCGCTGACCACGATGGACGAACTGCGCCCGTGGTAACCGATGGGTACCCACTGGTAGTTGGGCAGCAAGGGGTTGTCGGGCCGGAACATCTTGCCCACGGTGGTGGCGTGGTGGATGCTGGTGTAGAAGTCGGTGTAGTCGCCCATGGTGCAGGGCAGCACCAGTTGCGCAGCCGACTGCGGCACCAGGCAGGTCTCAAGAAAGGGGCCCTGTGTGCTGTCGGTCAACAGGGCTTCGGAAAGGGCCGCACGCAGCAGGCGCCAGGCCGGTCGACCGATGGCCATGAAGGCCGCCAGATCGCCTGCTGCCAGCGGCTCCAACAGAGGCTGGACGCCGTCGCCCCAAGGGCACAGTTCGGCCGCCATGCGCAGGTCCAGGATCTGGTCGCCGATGGCCACACCCACCCGCAGCGGCTCGTCGCTGCCCAGTCGGCGAAAGCGAGCGAAGGGCAAGTTTTGCAGCGGGAAGTCGGTGTCGGGCGCATTGGCCGATTCGACCCAACTGGTCAGGTCGGGGCTGTGGGTGGCGTTGAGCACGGTCATGTTCAGGGTTGGTTAAGGCACTGTGGGCTCAGACTCTCAGCGCGGGCGATGGAAGCTGTCGGCCAAACCGGCCCAGCACTGGGCATAAGCGATGTCCAAGGCCCCGCTGCCGGTCATGGCCCAGGCGGTGGGCACAAAACGGTAGCGGCTTTCGAACATGAAGGCCAGCGTGTGGTCCAGTTTGTGGGGCGCCAGCGGCGCGGCGCTGGCCTTGGCAAAGGCCTCGGTATCGGGGCCGTGCGGCACCATGGCGTTGTGCAGGCTGGCTCCAAAGGGCTTGAAGCCTTCGGGCTTGGCGTCGTACTGGCCCTGCACCAGGCCCATGAACTCGCTCATCAGGTTGCGGTGGTACCAGGGCGGGCGGAAGGTGTCTTCAGCCACCATCCAGCGCGGCGGGAAGATGACGAAGTCGCAGTTGGCCGTGCCCGCGGTGTCGCTGGGGCTGGTCAGCACCGTGAAGATGCTGGGGTCGGGGTGGTCGAAGCTGATGCTGCCGATGGTCATGAAGTTCGCGGTGTCGTACTTCACGGGCGCCAGGTTGCCGTGCCAGGCCACCACGTTGAACGGTGTGCCGGGCTGGGTGTTGCGCCACAGGCAGCCGCCAAATTTCTTGATCAGCTCATACGGGCCGGTCGGGTCTTCAAAGGCGGCCATGGGCGCCAGGAAGTCGCGGGCGTTGGCCAGGCCGTTGCTGCCTATGGGGCCCAGCTCAGGCAAGCAGAATGCGGCTCCGTAGTTCTCGGCGATGTAGCCGCGCGCGCCACCTTCAGAAGCGTCGAGCAAGGCCACCTTGAACGCCAGACCGCGCGGCAGCACCGCGATCTCACCCGGCGCCACGTCCAGCACGCCCAGCTCAGTGGTGATGCTCAAGCGCCCTTGCTGCGGTACCAGCAGCATTTCGGCGTCGGCATTGACCAGCGCGCGCTGGGTCATCGACCGATTGGCGGTGTAGACCAGCACGGCCATGCCCACTTGCGCGTCGGCGCAGCCGTTGGCCGCCACCGTGCGGATGCCGTCAACAAAGTCGGTGGCTAACGACGGCCAAGGAAAAGGGCCCCAGCGCAGCGGGTCTGGTGCTGCGACCACGCCACCCGCAGCGCCGGTTGTCCACAGCGCCTGCTCATAGGGTGCATAGGCGCCGGTCACCACCGAGGGTTGACTTCGGTACATCCAGGTGCGGCGGTTCTGTGCCCGCGGTGCGGTGAAGGCGGTGCCCGAGACCAGTTCGGCGTACAAGCCCATGGCCACGCGCTGCGGGCTGTTGCGGCCTTGTGGCAAGGCGCCGGCAACAGCCTCGCTTGCAAATTCGTTGCCGAAGCCGTTTTGGTAGTTCAGCGTCATGTCAAGACCTTCTCTTCGGTTACGCCGCCGTGCAAGCCCGCTCGCGCGGCTTTCAAGGCCTGGCTCAGCACCTGCAGGTCACCGATGTGGTTGGCCAGCAGCAGCACCAGGCGGGCATTCAACAGCCGACTGTCTGCGTCGCTCAAGCCGTGATGAATGCCCACCAGCTGCTCGTAAAAATCATCGCCTGGGGAAAACGCATGCAAGGGTTGGAGGCCGGGCTGGAGGCCGGGCTGGCCCAGGTTGGGCGTGGTGATGAGTTGGCTCATGGCGGTGCTGCGCGGTGCAGGATGTTGACGAACGTGTTGACGGGGGCAGATGACACAAGATCGCACAAGATGGCACAAGGTGGCACCGGCGCCAAGGTGCCTAAACGTTGCCGGTGGCGCGCGCGACGGCGGCCAAGACCTTAGCTGTTGTCAAGCGACGCCAGCGTGCGGCCACATGCTGATCCGGCCGCAGAAGATACGCCGTGCCGGGGCGTCCGTCGAGCCGCGCAGCAGCGCGCTGGCGGTGGTCGACCAGCAGCGTGACATGGTCGGGCCAGGACAGCGCCGGTGCGACTGCCACTACCGCGGCCGCTGCCGCTGCCGATGCTGCTGCTGCCGCACCTTCGGCCAGCAACACGGTGTGGACCGGAACACGGGCGCGGGCCAGTTCGGCCAGGCTGCGCTGCGTGTCGATGTCCAGCGCACCGGCGTTGGCCACAAACAGCAGCAGCACAAAGCCTTGCCCGGTGTGCTGCAGCAGCCAGTCGTCGCTGCCCTGGTGCTGCACCGGCGCGTCGGCCAACGGTGCGCCCGGCTGCATCACGCTGTCGAACGCCGCTTCGTCGAGCGTGTTGAGCGCAGACTGCGTCAGGTGGGCCGGCACCGACAGGCGCCCGCTGTTGACCAAGGCACGCGCAAAGCCGTGCTCTCGCGCCAGGGTCAGCACGGCGTTGCGCAGGTCGCGGCTGGCCTGGCTCTTGGGCGTCATGAAGTCGGTGGAGCGGGTGCTGTTCATCAGGTTTTCGTCGGCCGCTGCCACCCGCTCGTCGCTGTAGCTGTCGAGCAGCGTTTCGCTGGCCAGGCCCGCCAGCACCAGCTGCAGCTTCCAGCACAGGTTGTCGGCGTCTTGCACGCCCGAATTGGCCCCACGCGCGCCAAAAGGCGAAACCTGATGCGCGGCGTCACCGGTGAACAGCACACGGCCATGGCGAAAGCGCTGCATGCGGCGGCATTGGAAGGTGTAGACGCTGACCCATTCCAGTTCGAAGGCCCGGTCCTGTCCCAACATGGCGCGGATGCGGGGGATGACCCGCTCGGGCTGCTTCTCGGCTTCGGGGTCGGCGTCCCAGCCCAGCTGAAAGTCGATGCGCCAGACGTTGTCGGCCTCGCGGTGCAGCAGCACACTTTGACCGGGGTGAAAAGGCGGATCGAACCAGAACCAGCGTTCGGCCTTGCCTTCTTCAAAGAGCGGCGTCTTCAGCACCACGTCGGCAATCAGAAAGCGGTCTTGGAAGACCTTGCCTTCGGTGTCCAGCCCCAGCATGCGGCGAATGGGGCTGCGCGCGCCGTCGGCCACCACCAACCAATCGGCCTGCAATGTGTAGCTGCCGTCGGCCGTTTGCACCTGCACCACCGCGCCCTGCCCTTGTGGCGTGACGGCGGTAACCTGGTTCTTCCAGCGCAGGTCGATGCCGGGCAAGGCCTGGGCACGTTGCACCAGAAACTGCTCCAAGTGGTACTGCTGCAGGTTGACCATGCCCGGGCGGCGGTGGTCGGGTTCGGGCAACAGGTTGAAGCTGAAGACCTCGTGCTCACGGTAAAAGGTGCGGCCGACGTTCCAGGTGACACCTTTGTCCACCACCGCCTGGCCACAGCCCAGGCGGTCCAGGATTTCAAGCGTGCGCTTGGCGTAACAAAGCCCGCGTGAACCCACGCTGACGGTGTCGTCGTCGTCCAGCAGCAGCACGGGCAGGCCACGCTGGGCCAGGTCGATGGCGGCAGACAGGCCTACCGGGCCCGCACCCACCACCACCACCGGGTGGCGATGAACCCGGTCGCGTTGGTCCAGCTCTGCGGGGCGGCGGTAGGCGTAGCGGGGGTAGGTGTAGGTGCTGTGCATGGTGGGCACGGCAGCTCCTGCTGCGGGTTGCTGGCGGGGAAAGGCTGGTTAGAAGCAGGCCAAAGCGCCGGGAAGGCGGGACTAAGCCTCAAGCGCCTTCCACATCTGGATGTCGCGCTCGGCGGTCCAGATGCGCGGGTCGGCGTACTGCGTCATCTCGTCATAACAGCGCGTCACGTCAAACGGCATGCAGTGCTGGAAGATGACCCAGTGCCCGTACTTGGGCGTCAGCTTGGCCATCGTCCCTTTGTAGACGGTGTTGAGGTCAAGGCCTGCCTTGGCCCCGGCTTCGACGCTGGCGCGAACGTCGGCAATGAAGTCGCGCGTGCCTTCCAGCCCCGCACGCACCTGTTCGGGCGTGACCAGCGCTGCACCCCGGCCGGGCACCAACTTTTCAGGCTTCAGCGCAGCCAGTTTGTCCAGCGTCTGCGGCCAGTCCTTGAAGTAGGCGTCGCCGGCGTAGGGCGTGGCGTCAAATTCCACCAGGTCGCCGCTGAACAAGATCTTCTGCTGCGGCAGCCAGGCCACCGTGTCGCCCTTGGTATGGCCGCGGCCCAGTTGCAGCAATTGCACTTCGAGCTTGCCCAGCCACAGCGTCATCTTGCCGGTGAAGGTCATGGTCGGCCAGGTCAACCCAGGTGGCACGCTTTCGACGTTGCGAAACAGCCGCGGAAAGCGGCCGATCTCGCTGGCCTTGTCTTGTTCGCCACGCTCGACGATCAGGTCATAGGTGTCCTGGCTGGCAATGATCTGCTGCGGCTGGTAGGCGCTAGCGCCCAGCACACGCACCGCGTGGTAGTGCGTGAGCAGCACGTACTTGATGGGCTTGTCGGTGACCTCGCGGATGCGTCGGATCACGTCCTGCGCCATCACTGGCGTGGCCTGCGTGTCCAGCACCAGCACGGCGTCGTCGCCAATGATGATGCCGGTGTTGGGGTCGCCCTCAGCGGTGTAGGCGTAGGCGTTGTCGCTGAGCTTGGTGAAGCTGACCTGCTTTTCTTCGAGGTCGGCTTGCGAGGCAAAGGTCTTGGTCGGGGCAGCAGTCATGGTGGGTCTGGCACGCCGGAGGCCTGCATCGGTAAACACCACTTGATCGTAGTCTAGTAATTCGTTATTGTCTAACCAGTTTGTCTTAGCACAAACACCCCCACCAGCTGCTGCGCTCGCCTTGCGAGCCCCCCAAGCCATGAGCCAACGCGGCATCCAGAGCATTGAAGTTGGCGGCCGCCTGCTGTTGGCCCTGGCTGAACGGGGCCGGCCGCTGGCCCTGAAGGACCTGGCGCTGGCCGCCGGCATGAGCCCGCCCAAGGCCCACCCTTACCTGGTGAGTTTTGGCAAGCTTGGCTTGATCACCCAAGACGCCAGCAGCGGCCACTATGGACTGGGGCCCTTGGCCATGCAGCTGGGTTTGATCAGTCTGCAGCAGTTTGACCCCGTGCGCCTGGCCACTGCGCGCTTGGCCGAGCTGGCCCAGGTGATAGGCCAAACCGTGGGCATTGCGGTCTGGGGCAGCTTTGGAGCGACCATCGTGCGCACCGAGGAAGCACCCTCGCCCGTGCACGTGGCCATGCGCCACGGCGCCGTGATGAGCTTGCATGGCACGGCTTCGGGCCGCTTGTTTGCGGCTCACCTGCCGCGTGACTTGGTCAGCCAAGTGATGCGCGTCGCAGGAGGCAAGTTCCAAGCCAAGGCGGTGTTTGACAAGGCCTTTGAACACGAGCTGGCATGCATTCGTGTGGCGGGCTTCAGCCATGTCGTGGATGCAGCAGTGCTCGGGGTCAGTGGTTTGGCGGCCCCCGTGTTTGACGGCACCGGCGCCCTCGTTCTGAGTCTGACGGCGATTGGCCCCACAGCCAGTTTCGACACCCGCGCCGAAGGCAAGCCTGCGCAGGCGCTGCGGCGCTGCGCGGTGGAGCTGACGGCGCAGTTGGGGGCCGTGGCGCCCGGCCCAAGCGGCGCCTGACCCAAGGCGCGCTCAGGGCCAGCAGGTCAGGCGCACCAGCGGTCGCGCAGTTCACGCTTGAGCACTTTGCCAATCGCGCTGCGTGGCAGCTCGTCGATCAGCAGCAGGGCATGCAGACGCTGGGTCTTGCCCACCTGGGCATTCATCCACGATCGCAGGCCCTCGGCATCTGCGGTGGCGCATTCACGCAAGACACAAAACGCCACCGGAGTTTCACCCCAGTCGTCGCTGGGCACGCCCACCACCGCCACATCGGCCACATCGGCATGGCCGCGCAACACGGCTTCCAGGTCGCTGGGGTAGATGTTGAAACCGCCGCTGATGATCATGTCCTTGCGCCGGTCGTGCAGCGTCAAGAAGCCGTCTTCATCAAAGCGGCCCACATCACCGGTGCGAATGAACCGTTGGCCTTCGGCGTCAAACCACTCCGCGGCGGCGGTCAGGGCAGGCTGTTTGTGATAGCCGGTCATCATGCCGGGCGAACGACCCACCACTTCGCCGCTGTCGGCGCTGGCACCGCCGGGCACGCGGGCGATTTCAACACCGGCCTCGTCGATCAAGCGAATGTCGTGCCCTTCGGCAGGCTGGCCCACCGTGTGCAGCTTGGTGGGGTGCAGTTGAGCTTGCAGGATGCAGGTGCCGCCGCCTTCGGTCAGGCCGTAGTACTCGTTCAGCTGACCGGGCCAGCGCTGCAGGATGTCGGCTTTCAAATCGGCGTGAAAAGGCGCACTGGTGCTGAACTTGGCCCGGAAAGAGCTCAGGTCAAAGCTGTCGAACGCGGGGTGAGCCATCAGCCGCCGGTATTGCACCGGCACCAGCATGGTGTGGGTGGCGCGGTGCGCTTGGGCCAGTTGCAGATACTGCAAGGCGTCAAATTTGGTCATCAGGACGGCACAGCCACCATAGGCCAGGGTGGGAAACAAGCACACCAGGGTGGTGTTGCTGTACAGCGGGGTGGCGATCATCGTCACCGTGTCGGCGCTGTAGCCGGACAACCCTGCCCGCTGAACATGCGCCCAGCGCATGGCGTGTGATTGCACGATGCCCTTGGGCGTGCCCGTGGTTCCCGATGAGTAAATGATGTTGAAGGGCCAGGCAGGGTCAATGACCACGGGCTGCGGCTGGGCGGGTGCTGCTGCCGTCCAGGCATCCAGTTGCCCTGAGTCCAGACGCTGCACCGGCACCGACCATCGCACCGCCAGGTCTGCACCGCTGGCGTCCAACCAGACACAACGCGCATCGGCGTCGTGTGCCATGTCCACCAACTGCTGCGCGGTTGAGCTGGGGGCCAGGGGCGCCACCACCAAACCCGCCCGCAAGGCGCCCAGAAACACGGCCACATACTCGACGGAGCTCATGGCACAGATGGCCATGCAGTCACCAGGGCCCCAACCGCGCTGCTGACAGGCGGCAGCCACGCGGTTGGCCAACGCGTCCAGTTGACCGTAGCTCAAGCGCTGCGAGCCGCACACCAACGCCGGTGCCTGCGGGCGATCATGGGCATGTTGCGCCACCAGGGCGGGCAAGTTGCGGAAGTCGGAGCTGATGTTCATGGGGCACGCTTGTCTGGGCCGTTCAGGGGGACCCGGGTCGCACCTTAGCGCATCCAGTTCACGGCGCGCTGGGCTGGACTCTTTCCTGCGGCTCGGGCAAGAGCATTGCTCGCAACGCCGGCGGTTTGAAGCCCGAAGTGGACTTCGCCTTCACCGGCGTCTGAAGTTGCGGCTGCGCGGCTGCGCGGCCGCGGCGGGAGAGGCGGGTCGTCAGAGGCGGCTCACCTTGGTGGTGACGTCTGACGCCACGGGCAGGTGCACGCGCAGCGCAGCGTTGGGTTGCAGGCGCTCGGTGCTGACACCCAGGTGGTTGACGAAGCGCTGCAGCCAGTTACGGGTGGCAGCAGCAGGCAGGTCGTCCTGCGGGCTGACCACACGGCCGGGCACGCGCGCGGCGTCCCAATCAATGTCTACGCCCGCCTGGCGCTTGCCGCTGTCAGGCGCGGCTTGACCCGGTGCCCAGGCGCGGCCCGGCAGCGTGCGCGCCCAGAGGTCGGGCGTGGAACGCTGCCCAGGCAGCAATTCGGCCGACATGACGCCGCCTTCAGCATGCGCCAGCCCCATGGCGTGGCCCATTTCATGCGCCAGCACCGACAGCAGGTCAATGCGCGCCGAGGCATCGCCGGTGCGCGCCTGCAGCACCGCGCCGGCTCCGTTGAATTCGCGGTTGTCGGCCGGTGTGGCGTCGATGAACCAGCCGTTGCCAGCGGCATCCACGTCCAGCGTGATGGTGCCTTCGAAGTACTGCGCCAATTCGCCGTCGGGCAGGTCGGCCACGGCCAGGCGCACCGACTTCAGGGCCTTCAGGTGCAGCGCGTCCTCGACCGTGGCCCAGCGCCGGTAGGCTTCGTTGAACAGCGGCGCGGCCTGCGCCAGGTCCAGCGTCGGAGTCTCTGAGCGGGTCGTGACGCTCAGCGCAGCCACCGTCATCTGAGTGGCAGGCACCGCTGCATCGTTGGTGCGCACGGTCACCGTGTCGAAGCTGGCCGACGTGCCGCGCACGAAGAGGCCAAATCGTCCGTCAACACCGACCGCGTTGAAGACGAAGCCGACCGCGACCTGGTCGTTGAGCGTGACGCTGACGCTGGAGCCCTTGATCGTGATGCCGAGCTTGTAGTCCGTGGTGGACACCAGGCTGGTGTTGCTGACCACCGCATCGATGGTCCAGCCCGAGGCAGTGCGATGGCCGATCATGACCTGCTTGCTGGCCACGTCGACGGCAGCGAACTTGAAGTCGGTGTCGCTGTAGCGGTCGAAGACGATGCCGGCCCGACCGGTGGTCTTGAGCACCGTGCTCAGCTCCAGCAGGCTGGTGGTGGCCAGTTGCGTGACGCCGGACAGGTTGAGCAGCTGGATCGCGGTATCAGACCCGGTGGCCGGCACGCCGTTCAACCGGCCGGCTGCCGCCGTCCAGCCGCCCAGCGTGGAGTTGGCCACGGCGGTTTCCATCACACCCAGTCCGCTGGTGAAGTCGTCGGTGCGTGTCACCGTGGACGCCGGCGGCACGATCTGCACCGCAACGTTGTCGATGGCGCCGCGCGACTTGTTGGAACCGAAGCCCACCAGGCCCCAGTTCAGGCCGTAGCTCCAGCCGTCCACGACGGTGGCCTGGTAGGTGTAGCTGAAGACATTGCTGTTGTTGATCAGCAAGGTCGCGGTCAGGCCATTGACCATCAGCAGGACGTTGTACCAGGTGTCGTTCCTGATGCCGGTCGGGAAGCTGGCCTGCTGCAGCACCTGCCAGCCGGCCGCCGTGCGCACGCCCATTTCGATCTTGTTGGTGGAGACGTTGAGGCCCGCGAACTTGAAGTTGGTGGCACTCTGGTAGTCAAAGATGACGTAGCTGTTGGCGTCCCAGCCCTGGGTGGGCTTGACGACCTGGATGCTGGCCTGCACCTCGTAGTACGAGGGCAGCGCGTCACCGACTTGGTAGACGGCGACGGCATCGGCCTTGTTGGAGGTGGACGCCACCTGCAGCGTGCCGCCGCTGACCGCCCAGGTGCCGCTGTCGGCAGCAAAGGCCTGCAGCAAGCCGTCGTTGAAGTTGGCCGTGCGCAGCACGTCGCGCTTGCCGCCAGGGATGTTGCCGGCCTGCGGGTCAGCCGGCGCGCCGGTCTGGCTCTGCCAGGCAAAGTCCTTCTGCCGCACGACGCCGAGTTCGCCCTCGGGCTCGCCGTTGCGCGCCGCGTCGCGGCCGGTGTCGGCAGCGCGTGTCGGGTCGGCGCCGTCGCTGGCGCTCAGCGTGTACAGGAACTCCGCCAGCTGCGGCTGCAGCGTGCGGCTGACCGTGGCCATGCCGAAGGGGGCGAAGGGCACCAGGTAGCTGTTGAATTCACCGACCCAGTCGATCAGACGGTCGCCGCCGGTGTTGCCGATGAGCACGTCGCGCCCGGCACCGCCGAAGGCGCGATCCTCGTAGCTGGGCTGCGTGTCGGGTTGGTCGTTGCGCAGCAGGTTGGTGCTGTGCAGGTCGTCGGCGTTGAGCAGGTCGTTGCCGAAGCCGCCGTAGCTGGTGTCGCGGCCCGTGCCGCCGACCAGCCAGTCGTTGCCGGTGCCGCCGAAAATGCGGTCATTGCCGTCGTTCCAGGCCTGCAGATAGCTGGTGGCCTGCTGGCCGTTGGTGTTGAGCGTGCCGGCTGGCACGTAGGTGCCTTCGCTGTTGGAGAAGTTCAGGAACCAAGTCAGGCCGCCCGCATCGGTCTTGTTGGCCGTGCCGTCGGTGTTGAGCGTGATGGCGCGCAGCGGGTCGTATTCGTCGTACAGCGCAAATTCGCCAGAGCGACGCGTACGGTCGAAATGCCAGCCGTTGGGATCCAGCGGGTTGAAGCGCAGCGCATCCACCGGGTTGAAGGGCCGGTTGTAGTCGCTGCGTGTCACGCCAATGAGCCCGCCCGTGCCGTTATAGACCTGGGTGTAGGCGGTGGCCAGCGCCTCGCCGCCGGAAATGGCGTCGTCGCCCGAGCCGCCGTGCAGCCAGTCGCTGCCCAGGCCGCCGAAGATGATGTCGTCGGCGTTGTGCGCATCGGGTTTGCCGAGATCGTCCACGGTCTTCCGACTGATCGTCGTGAATTCGTCGGTGTCGCCGTTGAAGCGCGGGTCCTGGCTGAAGGGCGTCAGGTTGACCGCCTTCTTCATCTCGTCCTGCACGTTGATCGTCGCCTGCTGGATGGTGCCCGGCGTGGCGATGACCTCGTTCATCATGTTGCTGTTGAAGGTTCGGGTGTCGCCGTTATCGGGCAACAGCGCGAGCACGCCGAACAGCGCTTCGCCGTAGGTGGTGGCGTTGCGGCTGGTCATGATGCGGCCGTCGTCGCCGATGACGCCGTCGTTGCCAGTGCCGCCGCTGATCCAGTCGTTGCCGTAGCCGCCGATCAGGTCGTCGTCCTGGCCTTCGCCAAACAGCACGTCGTTGCCACGCTGGCCGTGCAGGCTGTCGTCGCCCGATTCGCCGTGCAACTCGTCGCCGGCGCCGCGGTCGAAGGCCGCGTTGGCGCTGGTGTCGATGCCGCCCGGCGTGTAGTCAAGCGTGCTGACGCCGCGCACGACGATGCGGTCGTAGGTGGTGGCGTCGCCGTCGCTGCCGTAACCACCGCCTTCGCGGCCGTCGCCCACGCCCAGGCCGGTGCGGCCGTCGTCGGTGTTGGCGCCGTTCAAATCCCAGTTGTAGTTGAGGAAGCCGCCGGTGCTGGACACGCCGCTGGCCTGGATCACATCCGTCAGCACGCGCTGCGTCGCCAGCGGGCCGCCTGTCGTGGTGATGGCATTGACGCCCACCAGGCGCAGGATGCGGCCGTTGTCGCCGATCATCACGTCGGCGTCCTGGGCGTGGCTGGCCTTGGCGTTGAGGATCAAGTCGTTGGGCGAACCGGTGGGCAGACCGGC
>JAYVSX010000128.1:0-2894 GCA_043774975.1 Rubrivivax sp. | reverse complement strand
ACAGGACAAGCTGCGCCTGCGCTACGACCCCGGTCCAACCCGCAACGCCGCCCAAGCCTTCGACGCCCGGGCCGGCAACTGCCTGTCGCTGGTCATCATGACGGCAGCTTTCGCGCGCCACCTGGGGGTGCCGGTCAGCTACCAGAGCGTTCAGGTTGACGACACCTATTCGCGCAGCGGCGGGATGGTGTTGATCAGCCACCATGTCAACCTGGTGCTCGGCAGGCGCCTGTCGAATTCCTTGTTCTCGGGCCAGCAGAACGACGACATGACGGTGGACTTTCTGCCCAGCGAGCAGCTTCGAGGCCAGCGCACCCAGCTGCTGGAAGAGCCCACGGTGCTGGCGATGTATTTCAACAACCGCGCTGCCGAAGCGCTGGCCGACGGCGACAGCGAAGGCAAACACAATCAGGCCTACGCCTGGGCGCGTGAGGCCCTGCGTCTCGATCCGGCCTACCTGCCGGCTATCAACACCCTGGCCGTGGTCTACCTGCGCGACGGCCACATGACCGAGGCCGAAGCCGCGCTGCAGCACGTGCTGGCGCGAGCGCCGCAGAGCACCAGCACGCTGTCCAACCTGGCCCTGTTGCTAGAACGACGGGGGCAGCTCACCGAAGCACGGGACGTGCGCCTGCGCCTGGCGCGTTTGCAGCCCGAATCGCCTTTCCTGCTGTTCGAGCAAGGCCAGCAAGCCCTGGCCCGTGGCGACGACGCGCAGGCCCTTGACTTTTTCCTGCGTGAACTGCGACGCCAGCCCGACCAGCCCGATGTGTTGTTCGGCGCCGCGCAGGCCGAGTGGCGCCTGGGCGACCCGCAGCGCGCTGCCGGGCATTTGCAGCAAGCGCTGGCCCACAGCCACACGGCAAAGGCACGGGGTCTGTACGCGGGCAAGCTGGCCTGGTTGCGGGAACAGTCCACGCATTGAACGGCATTCAGGCGGTCGGCCCTGCTGAGCCGGGGCACCGCGCGGCCCCAGGCGTGGCACAGTCGCGGCCCATGCAGATCCCCGAATCCACCGAATCCGCCGCGCCGGCAGCCACCACGCCGGCAGCGGCCCGTCCAGTCAGCAAGGACAAGAAGCCGAATCCGCTGGTCGAGATCGGCATCACCATCGCCTTGCCGGCGCTGATCCTGACCAAGCTGAGCAGTGCCGACCGCCTGGGCACCGTCTACGCCCTGCTGTTGGCGCTGGCTTTCCCGCTGGCTTGGGGTTTGTGGGACGGCTACAAGCGCCGCAAGATCAACTGGATGGCGGGCCTGGGGGTGGTCAGCACGCTGCTGACGGGGGCCATCGGCCTGCTGGCGCTGGACGCCAAATGGCTGGCCGTGAAAGAAGCCGCCGTGCCGGGGCTGATCGGCCTGGTCATCTTGGGCAGCACCTGGACGCGCACGCCACTGATCCGCATGATGGTCTTCAACGCCGCCTTGTTTGACGTCGACCGCGTGCACGGCGCACTGGTCGAGCGCGGCAACACCGTGGCCTTCGAGCGCCAGCTGCGCGTCGGCACGGTGCTGCTGGCCGGGACCTTCTTTTTCTCGGCCGTGGCCAATTACGCGCTGGCCCGCTGGGTCGTCACCAGCGCGGCCGGCACGGCAGCCTTCAACCAGGAACTGGGCCAGTTGACGGCGCTGAGCTACCCGGTGATTGCAGTGCCGTGCATGCTGATGATGATGGGCCTGATGTACTGGCTGGTGCGTGGCGCCAAGGCGCTGACGGGGCTGGACCTGGGTGACATGCTGCAGGGCGGTTGAACGCAAAAGCCCACCATGCCGCAAGCCGACAGCAGCCCGCACCCCGGCCCCGACAGCACGGTGGCCTTCGGCAGCTCGATGGGGCTTTCGTGGTCGGGCTTGCTGGCCACCGCCCTGTTACTGGCTTTGGTGGCGCTGGCGGGCGTGCAGGTGCGACAGCTCGCGCTGCTGCGCACGGCGCTGCCCGCGACAGCCCGGCTCAGCGCGCCCGCCGATGCTGAAACCAGAACCGACGCCAAAGCCGATGCCCAAACTGAGCTGAGTGCCCTGCGCCTGCGGGTGCAGCAACTCGAACAGCGCGCCCGTGCGGCCGGCTCGCAGAACCGACTGAGCATGGCACTGACAGCTGTGGTGGCGCTGCTGATGCTGGCCTTCGCCGCGCTGACGTTGCGCCAGGTGCGCCAGTTGCGCGAGCGCCGGGCCGCGCTGGAAGAATTGGCGCAGAACCTGCGCGAAGCACGCCACGAAGCCGAGGCCGCCAGCCAGGCCAAGAGCGCCTTTCTGGCCAACATGAGCCACGAAATCCGCACGCCCTTTCACGGCCTGATGGGCATGTTGTCGCTGCTGCGCGAAGCCGGCCTGACACCGCGCCAGATCGACCACCTGCGCACCGCCACCGAGTCGGCCGACCATCTGCTGGCGCTGCTCAACGACATCCTCGACATGTCGCAGCTGGAAACCGGCCATTTGTCCTTGGTACCGGCGCCAGTCACCGTGCGTACCTTGCTGCGCGACATCGAAGCACCGATGCGCCCGCAGGCCGCCAGCAAGGCTTTGGCCCTGCACCTGGACGCCGACCCAGCGGTGCCCGAACGGGTGCTGCTGGACGCCTCCCGGGTCAAGCAGATCGTCTTCAACCTGCTGTCCAACGCCATCAAGTTTTCCGACCACGGGGTGGTGGTGCTGGACGTGCGCTGCCACGCGGCCAGCGCACCCGAAGCGCCAACGGAGAGCGGCCCGAAACTGGAATTCATCGTCACCGACACTGGCATCGGCATGGACGATGCCACCCAGGCGCAACTGTTCAACCGCGTCATGCACGGTGACAGTTCGCGCCTGCGGCGCTACGGGGGCACGGGGCTGGGGCTGGAAATCTCGCGCAACCTGGCTCGCCTGATGGGCGGCGACATCACCGTGCACAG
>JAYVSX010000127.1:0-27169 GCA_043774975.1 Rubrivivax sp. | reverse complement strand
CAACCGTCATGTGTCGACCCTCAACTTCGGCTGGGAAAGCCCGGAGTTCTACGCGCGCTGGTACGGCGCGCCACTTGACGAGCGTACGCTGGCCGAGACCAAGGGCCCCTGTATCGACTTGAACAGCCCGAATCTGGTGCCGCCTGAGGCCGTACTGGCCTTCTTCTCCGCGCTGCTGGACGCGCCTTACGTCAGACACTTGCGCTCGCAATACACGCGCTTCCGTGCCGCCCTTGCCACAAGCGCCGACGCGCAGCGGCTGGTGCAGTTCTCGGGTGATGGCGCCGGTTCCGGGCGCAACCGGCCCTGCGCCTGCGGCAGCGGTCGAAAGTTCAAGCTCTGCTGTGGTCGGAGCCAGTGATAGGGCGCGACAACGGCAACAGCCCCCCGGCCTCCCAGGTGGTTTGCCCCTGATCGAAGCGCTCGTTGCAGCCCTTCGGGCCGATGATGCCGAGAAGGTTTGAACGCGGGAACAGCCCGGCCCCAGAACCCGTGCGTTGCCGGTCACGACCCGCTTGGCGCCGAGCGGAAGAGATCAGTAGCGGGACATTCATGAACTGGACGGTTGCTCTGCGTTGGCTGGCCGAGAAGATCGACGAGCAGAACATCGTCGCCCGCGACAACTCGGCCTACGACATCGCCGAGCAGCGCCATGTCATCAACTTCGCCAAGGCCCACGAACTCGACGCCGACAAGCTGGCGGCCGTTTCCGCGCCGGGGTCCGCGCCGGGGTCAGGTCTCCCATTGAATAGAGAAATGAGAGACCTGACCCCTCCGAGTACTCTGACCCCTCCGAGTACTCCGAGTGTGACCCCTCCGAGTGACCCCTCCGAGTATGCGCTGCTGACGCGCGACATCGCGCCCTATCTGGTGGACCGCTACAGCGAGCGCAAGGAAAGCGCTGCAGAACTGTCGCGGCGCGTCAGTCAGCCTGCCATTTAAGAGCCAAGGTCGGGGTGGTGGTCGATGCGATGATGCGGGCTTCGAAGGGCTGCGAAAGCTGGAGTGAACATGAGTCGTCTCAACTGGATCATGGTGCTGGGCTTGAGTGCTGCAAGCTCCCTTTCCATGGCAGCCGACAACTACACGGCCAACTACCAAAACGCGGTACGTCAACCGGTTGATCTGACCTCTGAAACGCTGGGCGGCCTGCTGAGTGGCATTGCCGCGGTGCCGGTGGCTGGGTCTGCATCGGTGGCTTCCGGCGCACCCGTGCCCTTCAGTCTGTCGTTGCGCGGCGTGTCGGCCAACCTCAGTGGTGCGTCGGCGTTGCTGGGCAACACCACGGTGGTGAATGGCCAGCTGAGCATTCCCTCCACGGGCGCCAATGCCCAGTTCACCGCGCCCACGTGGCCCGAGGTGATTGAGCAGATCAGGCGTTTTCTGCAACAAGGCACCGAGGCACGCCGGCTGCAGCGCGAGTCGGCACGCAGCTCTGCTTTTGACCCGGTGGCAGGCAACCCCAGCAGTTTGATGGCGCGCATGGTGGCAAACGACTTTGCAACGTCTTTTTCGCCTTTTGCCAGCAACCTCAGCGACGGGCCTGTGCAAGTGGCGCAAGCAGGCGGGCTGCCCGCAGGTGTGGTGCGCGGGCCGCTGCCAGGGCTGCCCGGTCTGGGTGCTCAAGTGGGGCTTCTGCGCGACCACGGGCGCTCGGCCAGGTCGCTGACCATCCCGCTGTCGTACACCTTGCGTTCCGACCTGGACCCGCGTCGCCAGTTTTCGGTTTCGCTGCCGCTGACGGTGGCCGATGTGGACGGTGCACGCACCCAGCAGGGCGCACTGAGCGCTGCGATGCGACAGCCCGTGACGCGGGACTGGGCCCTGTCGGGCAACGCGGGTTTTGCCATCGTTAGCGCCTCTGACCTGGGCAGCGCCGGCAAGATCGGATCGCTGTCGCTCAGCAGCAGCGTGGTGTGGCGTGGCACTGGCAGCGACTTGGTGATGGGCAATCTGATGGGCCACTACCGCACGTTGGGCGGCACGGTCAATGGCGTGGACACCGGTTCGGGCATTTCAAACACGGTGTTTCGCAACGGCTTGCTGTGGTCCATGCCGGCACCGTCCTGGCTTGGCTTTGGCCGCAGCATCGAATACTCGGTGGTCAACACCCACTACACCGGCACAGCGCTTTACCTGCGCAACTACAGCGAGCTGGGGCTGTCCATCGGCAGCAACAAGCGCGCCGACAGCTCGCGCAGCTACATGCAGGGCGGTCTTTCGGTGTTGGTGTCGGCCAAGACCACGGGCCTGATAGCCAGTTACGGCTACTGGTTCTGAGCCGAGCTGGACGCCACCGGAATGTCACCATGATGCGCATCGTCCAGTTGTGCTCTGCCCGGGCTGCGGGCGCCGCATGGGCCTGGGCGACCGGGTTGACGCTGAGCTTGTCACTCAGCCTGTCACTGAGCCTGTCGCTGCCCGCCACCGCACAGACCGTTCTGGCGCCGCTGAGCGAGCGCGACCTGGTCGAGCTGTCCGGCCAGGGGCGCTACGACGAGGTGGCCCAGCGCCTGTCGCCGCGCGAGGCCCAGCTCAAGCCCGGTGAATTGCACGCGCTGTGCCACGCCTACGCACGGACCAAGCGCTACCGCCCGCTGCTCGCCTGCCTAGACCGACTGGAAGCGGGTTTGCGCGGTCGTGACCGCGCCAGCATTCTCTTTGGCCTGGACGACGCCACGCCCACGGTCTACCTGATGCGCGCCGAAGCCCTGCTCGACCTGGGGCAGGTGCAGGCCGCGGCCACACAGGCCGAGCGCGCTCGGGTTTGGTTTGATCGCGAAGGCAGCGCCGGCGAGCGCGACATCCAGGTCGAGGCCTGGGCCTTGCTGGCCCTGGCCGCCGCCCGCCAGCAAGAGCCCGCGCGGGCCAACGGCTACCTAGGCCAGATCGAAGCCGTCAAGCCGGGCCTCACAGCGGGCCCCAACCTGGCCAACCAGCGCACCCTGGGGCTGGCCCGTGGCCACCTGGCGCTGGGCCAATATGCACAGGCCTGCGCCGCGCTGCAGGCCGACCGCCAGTTTGAATTTCGGCGCAGCGTGGAAGCGCTGCTGCACGGCAACCCGCGCAACTGGGTTTGGCAACAGCTGCCGCGCCTGTACATGCTGGCCAAGTGCCAGGACGGCCAAGGTCAGGTTGCACAAGCCAAGGCGGCTTACGACGAGTTGCTGCGCTTGCCCGCCCTGCGCCACAACAGCGCCATCCACTGGATGGTGCTGATCGATCGCAGCCGCATCGCCGCGGCCGAGGGTGAACCCGAAGCGGCCATCACCGGGCTGCGTGCGGCACTGGCGGTCATTGAAGAGCTGCGCACCAGCATCGACACCGAGGCTGCCAAGATCGGCTTCGTGGCAGACAAACAAGCCGCCTACGGCGCGCTGATCGGCTTGCTGCTGGCCCAGAACCGTGCCACCGAAGCACTTGAGGTGGTGGAGCGCGCCAAGGCACGCGCTTTGGTCGACCTGCTGGCCGACCGCCAGGGCGCGGCCACCACCAGCGTGGTGCTGGCGCGTGGCGACGCCCGTTTGGCCCTGCTGCTGGATCGCCAGCGCGAAGCCGAAGAGACCTTGCAGACCCAGACACCGGTGCGCAACGAAGCCGCCTGGTTGCAAGAGCGCAACCAGCTCAGCTCGACCAACGCCCAGCTGCGCCAAGCCGCGCCCGAACTGGCTTCGCTGGTATCGGCAGCGCCGTTTTCAGCCAGTGAGCTGGTGCGCTTGCTGGATGCCGATGAAGTGGGTCTGCAGTACTACCTGCATGGCGAACGGCTGTTTGCCCTGACCTTCAGCGCCCAAGGCAGCCGCGCCTATGCATTGGACGGCAAGGGCCTGATCGCCGACATCCGCGACTTCCGCGCGGCCATCGTGCAACGCTCGCCGCAGGCCCTGTTGCTGGGGCAAAAGTTGTACGGCCGCTTGGTGGCACCACTGGAAAACGCACTGGGCTCGCGTGCGGTGCTGGTGGTGCCCCACAGCGGCTTGCACTACCTGCCCTTTGCCGCACTGCACGACGGCAGGCGCTTCATGCTGGAAAAACATGCGTTGCGCGTCACCACCAGCGCCAGCGCGTTGAAGTACCTGCGCCGCAACGCCGCTGCGTCGGGCGGGGCCGCCCTGATCCTGGGCAACCCCACCGGCGACCTGCCCAGCGCCGAACAGGAAGCCCGCCGGCTCCATCTCCTTTTGCCGGGCTCGAGTCTGCTGTTGGGCGCCAGCGCCACACGCCAAGCGCTGTTTGACGGCGCACCTCGTGCGCGCACCCTGCACATTGCCAGCCATGCCATTTTTGACGCGCGCCAGCCACTGGAGTCGCGTCTGATCCTGGCACCCGCCGCCGCAACGCCGTCGGCTGACGGCGGCGCGCTGCGGGTGGGTGACATCTACGGTTTGAACCTGACCGCCGACCTGGTGACGCTGAGTGCCTGCGAGACCGGCCTGGGCCAGATCACCGATGGCGGAGAGGTGATCGGCATCACACGCGGTTTTTTGTACGCCGGCGCCACCACGGTGGTGGCTTCGCTGTGGCAGGTGGCAGACGAGGCCACCGCCACGCTGATGGAGCACTTTTATGCCAACCTGGCCCGCATGAACAAGCGCGACGCACTGCGCGCCGCGCAGCTTGAATTGGCCAAGCATTCTCCGCAGCCCTACTTCTGGGCCTCGTTCTACCTCAGCGGCAGTTCAAACTGAGACTGCCGGCCTGATCATCAACGGGCAGGCCGGATGCGGCAGACGGCGTTGTTGCGGTTGGCAGTGAAGTAGATGCTGCCGTCGGGGCCTACGTCCACGCCCGTGGCCAAAACTTCGATCGCCACCCCTGTCGCTGCGGCGCCCGCGCGGCGCCCTGGGCCTGGCGAGTCTGCGGGGTGGTCCACGCTGAAGGCCGCGCACGGCCTGTTGCCGCTGGCCTTATCCAGGTACGCTTACGTCTTCGAACACCGCTGGCGGCCCGCATTCAAGTTGCGCAGGCTCCTGCGGCCGCCAAATCCACCGAGGAAAGACGTACCGTGCCGACCGACAACTTGAAGCAGCGGCTTGCAGCGGTTATGGCCGCTGACGTGGCCGGCTTTTCGCGCTTGATGTCGGAGAACGAGCGAGGAACGATCCAGGCCCTTGAGCTGGCACGCGGCAGCTTCCGCCGGGTGGTTGAAGCACACGGCGGCCGGGTCGTCGATACAGCTGGCGACTCGGTGCTGGCTTGCTTCGAAAGCGCCAACGGCGCGATGGCCGCGGCCCTGGCGGTGCAAGTGGAATTGGCCGAAGGGGCCGCCGCCGTACCCGAGGCCGTGCGGATGCGGTTTCGCATCGGCTTGCATCTGGGCGACGTGATGCACATGCCAGACGGCTCGATCTATGGCGAAGGCGTCAACATTGCCGCCCGGCTGCAGGAACTGGCCGAACCGGGCGGTACTGCAATCTCTGAGGCGGTGTGCGGCGTCGTGCGTGGCAAGTTTGCTGCCACCTTCGAAGACCTGGGCGAAAGGCGCATGAAGAACATCTTCGCCCCCGTGCGCGTGTTCCGCGTGTGGCCTGGCGAGCACGCGGACACGGGCGCGCCGGCCTTGGGGAGCCTGGCGCCATCCGTCCAGGGTAGCGCTGTCGCACGCACGGTAGTCGACATGAACGCCCCAGTGCCGGGCTTTGGTGGCCGACCGGCCATCGCCGTGTTGCCCTTTGACAACCTCAGCGGCGACCCCGAACAGGCTTTTTTCGCCGACGGCCTGTCCGAGGACATCCTGACGCGACTGGCCAAGGGCCGCTGGTTGCCCGTCATCGCGCGCAGCTCGAGCTTTGCGTTCAAGGGCCGGTCCATCGACGCCAAAGAGGCCGGGCGGCTCTTGGGCGCGCGCTATGTGCTCGAGGGCAGCGTGCGCCGCGCCGGCAACCGCGTGCGCGTGACGGGGCAGCTCATCGACGCCATCAGCGGCCATCAAATCTGGGCTGACCGCTACGACCGTGTGCTGGAAGACCTGTTCGCCATCCAGGACGAGTTGACCGATGGCATCACCGGCGCGCTCGGTGGCGCCCTGGGACGCGCTGAAGTCGAGCGCGTTCGCACCAAGGCGCCGAGCAACCTCAGCGCCTGGGAGCTGTTCCAGCGCGGTGTCTGGCACCAACAGCGCCTGACGCGCGAGGAATTCGAAGTCGCCGAGCCTCTGTTTCGCCGCGCCACGGAACTTGACCCCACGCTGGCAGCGGCCCATTCGGCGCTGGCGTGGCAACGCATGATGTCGGCGCTGTTCTTGTGGACCGACAAGCCAGCGCAGGCCTTTGCCGATTCGATGACCAGCGCGAGTGCGGCACTGGCGGCCGACCCGATGGAGGCCTTCGCGTACGCGGTGATGGGCAACGTGATGACGTTCTCGCACCGCCACGATGAAGCCTTGAGCCACTGCCGCAAGGGCATCGAACTCAATCCCAGCCATGCCGCCAGCTACTACGTGCTGGCGGCCACGCACCTGTTCCGCGGCGAGGTGCAAGAGATGATCCTGGCCGCAGAAACCGCGGTGCGGCTCAGCCCACACGATGTCACGCTGCACATCTCGCTGGGCATGTTGTCTGCGGGCCATTATCTGCAGCGCGACTATGAGCGCGCACTCGAGTTGGCCCGGCTCACTGTGGAGCGCGGGCCGGCCTACCCATCGGGCTGGCGGCTGCTGACCATCGCCCTGGGCCAGCTCGGGCGCGTGGCCGAAGCGCGCGCAGCGCTGGCCCGAATGCTGGAATTCATGCCGCAGTTCGTCAGCGAAACGGCCGCCCGGGCCACGCTGCCGTTTCGCGACGAGGCGGTCTTCCAGCACTACATCGAGGGTCTGCGCAAGGCCGGCTGGCAAGGCTGATGCGCTTGCGTGGCGCGGCTGCACGACGCAGCTGAACGACGCGGCTGCACGATGCGGCTGCATGGCGTTCAGGTCTGGATCGCATTCATCACCGTCGTCGACGTGATGCGCTCGAACACCACGGTCTGCGGAATCGCCACCGCCCGCGGGCGCAACGCCAGATAGCGCGCCGTGTCGCGGGCCTGCCGCAGCCGGATTGCCGCGTCGACGCCGCGCGCGTCGTCAAAGAAGGCGTCCACCGCGGCCCGCAGGGGCGGCTGAACAAACCCGTAGAGGTCCTGCATCACGTCGAGGGCCGGCTCCAGCACGCCGCGGCCGAACACGGTCTCCGGGTACGGGCCCTGGCCGGTGACCGACGCGTTGATCTGCACATCCGTGAACGTCATGCCCCCAAGCTGCGGGTAGGTTTGGGTTAACGATGGCAAGCAGGCCAGCACATCCTGGGGCGTCCACTGGCTCGAGGGCTTCGCTGCCGGCGGCGCGTACATCAGGGTCGACGCGTTGGGCACAAACGCCGCCTGTTCGTAGGCGCCGTCATTGACCACCGTGTGCTGCACCGAGAACTGCCAGACAAACATCGTCAGCACTTCCTTCAGGGCCGCCACCGTCAACACACGGGACGGCATGCGCTGGGCCTGGCTTTGGCCGTCGATGTAGTTGAAGGCCGGCAGCAGCTTGTCGAAGAAGCGCTGCAGTTGCCGGTCATTGGCCACGGCAGCGTCGCCTGCGGGGTATTGCGCATCGACAAAGGCCGCAACGAACCTGGCCATCGCGCGGTACCACAGCAGGCTGTCGTGCACGTACGGGTAGGAGAACGGCGTCTGCGCCACGCCGCGCTTCTCGGCGTCTTTAGGAATGGCCCAGTCGAGGAAGCGGAATGCGCCGCCGTCGTTGTACATGTGGTCCTGAAGCTGGTAATTGCCGATACGGCCACAGGAAAAGATCAGGTCATAAACGAAGCCGATGTTGTAGACCCCGGGCGGCTGGGGCGCGCTGCGCGAATCGGGGAAGCCTTTGGCGCTGGGGTCGTAGTCGCTGTTGTAGATGCTCTGCTGGAATTCCAGCGCCTTGACCACATGCGGCCGCAGCAGCTTGAACACCGGGTGGGTCTGGAATGGCGGCTCGCCCGCCGATGGGGCGCCCGGGGTGAAGACCTCTTCCGAGAACAGTGCGATCGACACCATGGAGCAGATCTGGTGCGTGAGCAGCTGATGGAAGCCCACGTCATGCAGCGTCTGCCCCGCGCAGTTGGTCAGCATCTTGGCCAGCAGCCAGGCGTTGGCGGCGTTGGGCATGTCCGGCGTGAACAGCTCGCCATCGGCTTGGAGCTGGATGCCAATCGGCATCAACTCACCGTCTGCCGAGACGCCGAAAAAAACCATCGGCTTGGGCAGGCAGTAGCCCACCGGAATGGTCGTGCAGGCGCGCAGCCAGCGCCTGTAGTCGGCGACATAGCGCGTGGGCGCCAGCGCGTGGGCAGCGCTTTCGCCGTCCAGTCCGGCTTGGGCCCGCAGGCGCAGGAGTTCGGCGCTGGTGATGCGCGTCAGCAGGTTGGGCATGAACCCTGCCAGCTGCTGGCGCGCAAATTCGTCGTCGTCTTTCAGCCAAAAGGCCGGCGCGGGAATGGTCTGGAAGTTGTGCCCGCCATAGATGCTCTCCAGCAAAGCCGCCGCCGAGTCGCCTTGGCATGGCGGCGCAGCGCCCTTGGCCGCGCGCAGGCGCACGTTGTCGTCCCACTGGTCGTTGAGCATCTGCAGCACCTGCTTGTCCTGCGGGGTGGCCTTCATGGTCTGCGGCACGGTGCTGAAGTCGGCCACGAAGGCCGGCACGTGGCCGTTGAACACATAGGTCGAGCTGCCGTAGATGCTGCTGGCTTGTCCAGGCAGCTTGGCTGATGCCTGGCGATCCAGCGCGTTGTAGAGGTAGCAGTAGCCGATGACGTTGTCGGTGGCCGTGTCGGCGGCCACGTCGGGCGCCGTGTACGTGCCCCAGATCTCCTGCATCTGCTTCAGCTTGTCGTTGGCGCCAGCCTGCAGAAGGATGTTGCGAACCGCGTTGTAGGCCGAGTCCATCGCGCCAACGATCCAGCCATGGTGGACAGAGCAGCCTTCACCGGCAAAGTTCAGGCAACCGTCAAATTCAGGCGTCAGCAGGGTGGCGTAGAGGTTCTTGAACTGGCCGGGGTTGAAGAGCGCAAACGCGCCGCCGCCGGCATGCTGGTCCCAGAACCAGGTCTTGGTGGTGCGACCGTCGTCGTAACCGGCGAACTCGGCGGCGACCTCAACCTCAGGGTAGAGGTACTGGATGCCCTTGAGGCACTCGGCGACACGTTCCTGGTCGCTCAATGCGCCAAGGCGGCGCGCGTCTTGGGCCCAGCAGTAGACCTGCAGCACGCCCTCTTTGCCGTCGTAGCCGTAGGACGGGTAGATGATCTGGCGATTCGCCCGGTCGGTGGACGCCGCGCCGTAACCCCCCGCCTGGCGAGGCCCAAATTCGGTCCAGAACTGCCTCTTGAACGTCAGGAAGGCTTTGAATGCGGCCATGTAGTCGCACTCGCGCAGCGCCTGCGCCTTGGGCAAGGAAATGTCGTTGAGCAGGTTTGCGCCCATCTGCCCGTTGAGGTAAGCGCCACCGGGCAGCGTGGTGATGACGTAGGGGTAGTTGCGGCTCGCCACCGGTGCGCCGGCCGCGGACAGATCTTTCACCGCCACGCGCATGCCACCATGGCCACCGTAGAGCGACTTGTCGTGCGTCAACTCGACGACCTCGTGTTGCAAGAACACCCGGCGCTGCGCCGGGGAAGGCGCCAGCGTGATCGGCGCTTCACTGGCGGTCGCAGCTGCCGGTGGTTGGGCATCACGCGTCAGGTTCGGCGCCGTATAGCTGTAGGGTTGGCCCGGAGCCGAACGGCGCATGCCGACTTGCACCTGCGCCGTCACGCCATCGGCTTGGGTCACGCCGGCGTCGAGGTCGAGCACGGTGCGGCAGGCGTCGGGGAAGCGCTGCATGCCCTGATCTACCGTGATCATGTAGATGCCGTGGTCTAACGGCCGGTAGGGATCGACGCTGCCACCCCAGTCGTACACGGCAATCACCATCTCGACAAAGGACACGGCATACATGCCACTGCCCACATTGGTGGTCTCCAGAAAGCTGGCCACCGACCAGGGCAGCAGATCGCTCTTGGCGCCCAGCGCGGGGGCGTAGCAGGGGCCCATGTCGCCCAGCGTGAACACCGTGGTGAGGTAGTCCCACATCGAGTACTGATCGAATTGCATCAGCATGGCAAAGCCTTCGGCGAAAGAGTTGTCGAAGGCCGCCAGGAACGGCTTGTTGACTTGCTCCAGCACCATGTTGATGGGCAAGTAAGGCGCGCCGCCGTTGACGGCCCCGCCGGGGCTCGTTGGGGTCAGCCAGACCTGCGGCACGCTGCCGCCATCGGCCTGGCCGAAGTTCAGTGAACTCAAGCCGGCCTCGGACTCCATGACCGGCTTGGGCATGTTGTTGAAGCGCATCCGCTGCGCAGGCGAGGAGTAGAAGAACTTGCGCCAGGTCACTGCGTTGGCGCCCAGGCCATTGCGCTTGAGCACGGCATTGACGGACAGGGCGAGTTGTTGCACGGGCAACATGTCCTGCGAAAACTGCGGCACGCGCATGCCGCCCAGTTCGCCGTAGAGCCCATCGCGTTGCTTGTCACCGGGCGCGTAGTCGGGCGAATACCAGGTGCGGATTCGGCCGCCGACGCGGTCGGAACTCTCGAACAGCTCGCACCCGATGCCCAGCGACTGCAAGATGAGCCCGGCAAAGAGGCCGGCAAAGCCGCCGCCGACGATGCCAACCATCGGCACTGCGGTGGGCGCCTGCGGGCTGCAGTTGGCCAGACGGGTGCGCAACAGCGAGGCGGCAGGGCGCGCGCGGTGGGCTTGCAACACGTCGCGGTAGGTGCCGCCGTGGTTGGTGAGCAGCCAGTCTGAAAACGCGCTGCGGATGCCTTGCGATGCGCTGCGCGTGACGGGACTCTTGAACGTGAATTTGCTCATGACTGCCTGTTGTGTGGTCAGTGGGGTACTGAGACAGTCCGGGTGGACGCACTGACTGTGGCCGCGCTGGCCTGTCGCCGCTGTGACGGAATGCCGTGCGCGCGATGCAGCATTCACGGAGAACTTTTCCACGACGATGCTGCAGGGCGCCGCGCTGGGCGTTGCTGAGTGCAGTTGACACTCCTGTCGCCACGTCCTTCTGCTAACCAGGCTTTCAGACAGGGCGCGACAACAGGTTGACGTAGTCGTGCTGCCCCGTGACCACCGTGCTGACGCGCCACTCCACGGCGTGACCGCCCAGGTCCAGCGCCACCCGGCGCACCTGCAGCACCGGCTGGCCCACGGGCACGCCCAGCACGCGTGCGGCGGCGCGGTCGGCGCCCACGGCGCGCAGGCGCTCGAAGGCGCGCACCACGGTGATGGCAAATTCACTTTGGTACAGGTGGTAGATGGTGCTGGGCCGGTCGCGCCAGCGCTTTTCAGTCAGGCCACGAAACAGCGCCGCCGGGATCACCAGCCGGTCGTGCACCACCGGTCGCCCTTGCAAACGCAGGCGGTTTTCGATCTGCAACGCAGGTTCACCCGGCTTGAGGTTCAGCGCCGCCGCGGCTTCTTCGTCCAGCCGCGTGCGCTCAAACGAGACCAGTTCCACCTCGGGCGCCTGGCGCAGGCCGTCGTTGCGTTCAACGTGGAAAAACTGAAACAGGAAACGGTCGCTGGTGTGGGTGGCCACAAAGGTACCCAGGCCTTGGCGGCGCACCAAAATGTGCTCGGCCACCAGGTCGTCGACCGCGCGGCGCAGCGTGCCCACAGAAACGCCAAACTCGGTGGCCAGTTCAGCTTCACTGGGCAAGGCGTCGCCCGGCGCCACCGAACCGATCTCGATGCTCTTGAGCAAAGCACGCTTGACCGCCCGGTACAGCGGCATGCCGGCGGCGTCGGGCGCGATGGTCTGCATGGCAGCACGCTGCGCCGGGGCGCCAGACCGCCCTGGCGCCTGCGCGCGACCGTGCGGACTGGAAGCTGAACGAGGCATGCCACGATTAGAGCGCAGCATCTCCATTCATTCAAGTCATATAGATGACCTGTTTGACGCAGGCCATCAGCCCCCAGATACTGCGTTTCCCGGTTTGCAGACGGCCGGCCCAACAGGAGCACAAGGATGATTCATTTCGTGTTGCACGACGCCCACGACAGCGTGGCCGTGGTGGTGGTGGAAGGCGTGAAGGCCGGCATGGCCCTCAACGGCTGGATCATGGACGAAGACAAGATGATGGCCGTCACGGCCAAGCAAGACATTCCCATTGGCCACAAGGTGGCGCTGAAAGACCTGTCCGTGGGTGACACCGTCATCAAGTACGGCATCAGCATGGGCAAGGTGGTGGCCCCGGTGGCGGCAGGCGAACACGCCCACGTGCACAACATCAAGACCAAACGTTGGTAATCAAAGGAAGCACCATGTCAGTCATCTCCAAGGACACCACCTTCCTGGGCTACCGCCGCGAAAACGGCCGGGTCGGCATTCGCAACCACGTCATCATCCTGCCGCTGGACGACCTGTCCAACGCCGCCGCAGAAGCCGTGGCCCACAACATCAAGGGCGCGATGGCCATTCCGCACCCCTATGGCCGCCTGCAATTCGGCGCCGACCTGGAACTGCACTTTCGCACCCTGATCGGGGCCGGCTGCAACCCCAACGTGGCCGCTGTGGTGGTGATCGGCATTGAAGACGGCTGGACGCAGAAGGTGGTCGAGGGCATCAAGACCACCGGCAAGCCGGTGGTGGGCTTTGGCATCGAAGGCCACGGCGACCACGACACCATCATGCGGGCCAGCAAGGCGGCGCGTGAATACGTGCAGTGGGCCAGCGAAAAACAGCGCGAGGTCTGCCCCATCCACGAACTGTGGGTCAGCACCAAGTGCGGCGAGAGCGACACCACCAGCGGCTGCGGCGCCAACCCCACCGTGGGTGATGCGTTTGACAAGCTGCACGCGCTGGGCAGCACGCTGTGCTTCGGCGAAACCACCGAACTGACCGGTGGCGAACAGATCGTGGCCGCGCGTTGCGCCAACGACAAGGTGCGTGAACAGTTCATGTTCATGTTCAACCGCTACCAGGACGTCATCAACCGCCACAAGACCAGCGACCTGTCGGACAGCCAGCCCACCAAGGGCAACATCGCCGGCGGCCTGACCACCATCGAAGAAAAAGCGCTGGGCAACATCCAGAAAATCGGCAAGAAGTGCACCGTCGACGGTGTCATCGACAAGGCCGAGATGCCCACCCACCCGGGCCTGTGGTTCATGGACTCGTCTTCGGCCGCCGCCGAGATGGTGACGCTGTGCGCGGCCTCAGGCTATGCCGTGCACTTCTTCCCCACCGGCCAGGGCAACGTCATCGGCAACGCCATCGTGCCGGTCATCAAGATCTGCGCCAACCCGCGCACGGTGCGCTTGATGAGCGAACACGTCGACGTTGACAGCTCGGGCCTGCTGCAGCGCGAGATCACGCTCGACCAGGCCGGTGACAAGCTGCTGGAATGCATGCTGCGCACCGCCAACGGGCGCTTCACCGCGGCCGAGGCGCTGGGCCACCGCGAGTTTGTGTTGACCCGCCTGTACGAATCAGCCTGAGCATGGCGCGCATCGTCATCACCGAATTCATGGACGAGCGCGCCGTGGCGCAACTGCGGGCAAGGCACGATGTCTTGTACGACCCCAAGCTGGTCGACGACGCTGCGCGGTTGGCGCAAGAAGCTGCGGGCGCCGATGTGATCGTGGTGCGCAACCGCACCCAGGTGCGCGGCGCGCTGCTGGCCGCGCTGCAGCGTTGCAAGGTGGTGGGCCGGTTGGGCGTGGGGCTGGACAACATTGACGTGCCCGGCTGCGAAGCACGCGGCATGCAGGTCATACCGGCCACTGGCGCCAACGCGCTGAGCGTGGCCGAGTACGTGGTCGGCACCGCCATGCTGCTGCTGCGCGGTGCCTATCAAGCCAGCGCGGCTGTGGCCCAGGGGGAGTGGCCACGCAACGCGCTGTCCAACGGCCGCGAAATCGCCGGCAAGACGCTGGGCTTGGTGGGCTTTGGCTCGATCGGGCAGCTCACGGCCAAGCTGGGCCAGGGCCTGGGCATGCAGGTGGTGGCCTTTGACGCCATGATGGACAGCGACCACCCCGTTTTTGCCAGCAGCGGCGTGCGCTGCGGCGCTCTGGACGAAGTCATCGCGATGAGCGACGTGGTCAGCCTGCACGTGCCCCTGGTGGACAGCACGCGCGGCCTGTTCAGCGCCAGTCGCATCGCGTCGATGAAAGAAGGCGCGGTGCTGATCAACACCGCACGCGGTGGCATCGTTGACGAAGCGGCGTTGGCCGCGTCGCTGCGGGCGGGCCACCTGGGCGGCGCGGCCATCGACGTGTTTGATGTCGAGCCGGTGCCGGTGACGGCGCACTTTCAGGGCTGCCCCAACCTGGTCCTCACGCCGCACATTGCGGGCGTGTCGGCCGAGTCCAACCAACGCGTCAGCTTTCTCATCGCGGCCAAGGTGCTGGAGGCTCTGAAGTGAAGCTGCCCCCCATTGAAGTTCAGCATCTGGTGTCGCGCGCCTTGCAGGCGGCCGGCGCCAACCGCGACATGGCCGAGAGCACCGCGCGCGCGCTGGTGATGGCCGAGGCCCAAGGCCAGGCCGGCCACGGCTTGAGCCGCGTGGCGCAATACAGCACCCACCTGCGCAACGGCCGTGCCGTGGGCTCGGCGGTGGCCGTGGTTCGCCACCGCAAGGGCAGCGCACTGCTGGTCGACGCCGGCGAAGGCCTGGCCTTTCCGGCCTGCGATCTGGCCATCCGTGAGGCCATCCACACCGCGCGCGAACAGGGCGTGGCGGTGGCCGGCGTGGTGCGCAGCCACCACTGCGGGGTGGTGGTGGACCACCTGCGCGCCGTGGCCGAAGCCGGCATGGTGGGCCTGGGCTTTGCCAATTCACCGGCCGCCATGCCGGCCGCAGGCGGCAAGCACCCCATTTTTGGCACCAACCCGGTGGCCGCCGTTTTCCCGCGGCGCCAGGCCACGCCCTTGATGATCGACCTGTCCTTGAGCGAAGTGGCGCGCGGCAAGCTGATGGTGGCGGCCAAAGAAGGCCGCGCCATACCGGCGGGCTGGGCGCTGGACGCTGAAGGCCAGCCCACCACCAACGCAGCAGCCGGTCTGGCCGGGTCGATGCTGCCGGTGGGCGCTGCTTCGTCCACCAAAGGCGCCATGCTGGCACTGGTGGTGGAGTTGCTGGTCACGGCCGTCATCGGCGCGAACTACGGTTTTGAAGCCTCCAGCTTCTTTGTCGACGAAGGCAACCGGCCCGGCATCGGACAGGCTTTCATCGTGATTGACCCGGGTGCGCTGGCCGGCCGCGAAGCGTTTTTCAACCGCATCGAAGTGCTGGTGCAGGAAATGCTGTTGGACGACGGTGTGCGCCTGCCCGGCGCGCGGCGCGAAGCTTTGCTGCAAAAAGCGCTGAGCGACGGGCTGGACGTGCCAGACGCCCTGCTGGCCGCCTGGCGCGCCAGCTGAGCCTGCTGCTGGCTGCTGGCTGCTCGCTGCTCGCTGCTGGCCCAGGCTGGCGATACTGCCGGCGGCGGCGCCAACGCTTTCAGCGCGCCGCGTCGTTGGCAGCGGCGCCGCCGATGCGGTGAACACTGGCGCTGGCCAAGCCAGTGCCCACGGTGGCAACCGAACCCGCCTGCGCGCTGGCGCGTTGCAGCAAGGTCTGCGCGTCCTTGCCGTGCTCGGGGTACTGCGCCAAGCCAACCGCTGCAGCCACGCTGAAAGGCTGGCCCGACACCAAGATCGGCTGCTGCAGCGACTTGACCAGTTTGGCGGCCACCCGTTCACCATCGGCCTTGGCTTCCAGGCGGCCGAGCAGCACGCCATAAGCGTCAGGCCCGATGGCTGCCACCACGTCGCTGGCCCGCAAGCCGGCCCGCAGGCGCACCGCCACCTTGCGGCGCAGGATGTTGCCCGCCTCTTCACCCAGCTTGGCTGCTGCCAGGGCAAAGCCTTCCACCCGCAGGACCAGCAACACCATCGGCGCAGGCTCGCGCTCACGCAACGCCAACAGCTGGCTCATGTGTTCCAGCAACTGCGCCTGGTGAGGCAAGCCGGTGGCCAAGTCGGTGGCGTAGGCGGTGCGGGCCGCACGCTCGAGCCGCTTGCGCGCCACCGCATGCTGAATGGCACGCACCACCTCGGCTAGCGGGCTGTCGGCGACGATGGCTTCAACACCCTGGCTCAACAGCGCAGCTTCGGCCGCCGCATCTGCCAGCGGCGACAGGACCACCACGGCACACTCAAAAGCGGCTTGGGTCAGCCCCGGGCGATGGGCGCAATCGTTCAGCGCCTGTGCGGTGGCGGCATGGATCAGCAACGCATCGTGGTCTTTGGCGTCGCGCAGGTCCTGGGCCGCGACACATTCCAGACCCAGTGCACTGAGGCTGGCGAACAGGCCATCCGGCAGGGGGCCCAGACACAGCACCGACAACGGCTTCACGGAGACCTCACCCATCTTGCTGCAAGCGGCCGGCTGCTGAAACGGCGGCTTTGGACGTCGACCCCATGCCTGGGGGCCTTGGAGAACCCTGCAAGCCTGTGTGTTGGAGCGGGTGAGGGGAATCGAACCCCTGTATGAAGCTTGGGAAGCTGCCGTTCTACCATTGAACTACACCCGCATTGCGGGCGATTCTATCGCCGCTGCAGGCGCAGCAGCCGGGCGCAACAGCCATGCGGGAACGGCCACGCTTGCAGGCGTCAACACCCGCCAAAATCCTGGCCAACGCTTTCGAATGCAAAATCCCAACCATTCGTCAGGGTGCGACGCCTACCGCGCTCAGCCCCCGACCCCATGCGCCAGCACAGCAACCCGCCCTGCACCGCGCAGGCCCGCCCGGCCCGCCCTTCCCCGCCCGCTGGCGCTGCCCGTCGTCACCCACAGATTCAGACCTTTTGTTTTTTAAACTTTGGAGTTGGCCATGAGCAAAGCACTGGCGGGTTACCGCATCCTGGATTTCACCCACGTTCAGTCGGGCCCCACCTGCACGCAGCTGCTGGCCTGGTTTGGCGCCGACGTGATCAAGGTCGAACGGGCCGGCGAAGGTGACGCCACGCGCGGCCAGCTGCGCGACATTCCCGGTGCAGACAGCCTGTACTTCACGATGCTCAACCACAACAAGCGCTCGATCACCATCGACACCAAGAAGCCCAAGGGCAAGGAAGTGCTCGAGACCCTGATCAAGACCTGCGACGTGCTGGTGGAAAACTTTGCGCCTGGCGCGCTGGACCGCATGGGCTTCACCTGGGAACGCATTCACGAGCTCAACCCGCGCATGGTGGTGGCCTCAATCAAGGGCTTTGGCCCCGGGCGTTATGAAGACTGCAAGGTCTATGAAAACGTGGCCCAGTGCGCTGGCGGCGCGGCGTCCACCACCGGCTTTGACGACGGCCCGCCGCTGGTCACTGGCGCGCAGATTGGCGACAGCGGAACCGGCTTGCACCTGGCGCTGGGCATCCTGGCGGCACTGCTGCAGCGCGTGGAATCGGGCCGTGGCCAAAAGGTGCTGGCGCCGATGCAGGACGCCGTGCTCAACCTGTGCCGCGTCAAGCTGCGCGACCAGCAGCGGCTGGAGCGCACCGGCACGCTGCATGAATTTCCGCAGTACCCCGACGGCCAGTTTGGCGACGCCGTGCCACGCGCCGGCAATGCTTCGGGTGGCGGTCAGCCGGGCTCCATCCTGAAGTGCAAGGGCTGGGAGACCGACCCCAACGCCTACATCTACTTCATCACCCAGGCGGCGGTGTGGCCCGCCGTCTGCAAGGTGATTGGTGAAGAGGGTTGGATCACCGACGAGGCCTTTGCCACCCCGGCGGCGCGCCTGCTGCACCTGAAGCCGATCTTCAAGCGCATTGAAAAGTGGACCATGAGCAAGGACAAGCTCGAGGCCATGGAGATCTTGAACCAGTACGACATTCCCTGCGGCCCGATCCTGTCGATGAAAGAGATCGCCGCCGACGAGTCGCTGCGCGCCTCCGGCACCATCGTCGAGGTGGACCACCCGGTGCGCGGCAAGTACCTGTCGGTGGGCAACCCGATCAAGATGTCGGACAGCCCGACGGTGGTGACACGTTCGCCGCTGCTGGGCGAGCACACGCTGGAGGTGCTGGCCCAACTGGGCTACACCGAAGCCCAGGTCGCCGAGCTGCAAGCTGAACGCGTGATCTGAGCATGAGAGTCTGAAGCCTCGCCAACGGCCGCGCGAGATCAGGCCGGCGGGGCGCTCTGCTGCGTTCATGTCCCCCGACGACGGCCTGCGGCCGCCGTCTCCTCCTTTACTTCACTCCGCAGAGCGCCCCACCGGCCTGATCTGGCACCGTTGGTGGAGCGCTTGCGGGCTCGCTGCGGGGCGGTTGCACAATCGCGGCCCTGTTCAAGGGTTCACCGCTTGCCATCTGATGACTGACGATTCCGTCCCCAAGCCGCCGCCGCGCGGGCCTATCCGCAGCTTTGTGCTGCGAGCCGGCCGCATGGGCCCCGGACAACAGCGCGCCATGCTTGACATGGGGCCACGCTTTTTGATCCCCTTTGCGCCTTCGCTGCAGGACTGGGACACCACCTTCGGTCGCCAAGCGCCGCGGGTGATGGAGATTGGCTTTGGCATGGGCACGGCCACGGCGTCGGTGGCGGCTGCGCAACCGCAAACCGACTTCATCGGCGTCGAGGTTCACGGCCCTGGCGTTGGCGCCTTGCTCAAGCTGATTGGCGAGCAGCAGTTGAACAACCTGCGCGTGCTGCGCCACGACGCGGTGGAGGTGCTGCAGCAGATGGTGGCGCCGGCCTCGCTGGCGGGCATCCACATCTGGTTTCCCGACCCCTGGCACAAGTTCAAGCACAACAAGCGGCGGCTGATTCAGGCGCCCTTTGTGGCGCGCTTGGTGCAGCACCTGGCGCCCGGTGGCTACCTGCATTGCGCCACCGACTGGGAGCCTTATGCGCAGCAAATGCTGCAGGTGCTGCAAGCCGAGCCCGGTCTGGTCAACACCGCAGAAGGTTTTGCCCCGCGGCCCGACTGGCGGCCGCTGACCAAGTTTGAAGACCGTGGCCTGAAACTGGGCCACGGCGTCTGGGACCTGCTCTACCGGCGGCGCAGTTGAAGGACGCTTTCGAGGTCAGGCTCCATGCATCACAAACTCAACAGCACAGACCCGGCGGCACAGACCCAGCAACACTGAACCAGGAACCAAGCCCTTAGCCCTGTTCAGGCAGCCCAAGTCACCCAGCCAAAGTGAGCGGTGAGCAAGACCAAACCGCCAAATACGATGCGGTACCACGCGAAGAGGGTGAAGTCGTGGGTCGACACATAACGGATGAGCCAGCGAATGCACACCAGCGCGCTGAAAAACGCCACCACCGTGCCCACCGCAAACATCGGCAGGTCGCTGAGCTGCAAGGCCGAGCGCTCTTTCCAGACTGAATAAGCGCCCGCCGCCATCAGCGTGGGGATGCCCAGGTAGAAGCTGAACTCGGTGGCGCACTTGCGCGAAAAGCCAAACACCATGCCGCCGATGATGGTGGCGCCCGACCGGCTGGTGCCCGGGATCAGCGCCAGGCACTGCATCAGGCCCACCTTCAGCGCGTCCAGCGCCGACATTTCGTCGACCGACTCGATGCGGGCGCGCCGGGTGCCCTCGGTGTCACGCTGGCCAAACCGACGGCGGTGCCAGGCTTCCACGGCCAGGATGACAAAACCACCCACCACAAAGGCCAGGGCCACCGGAACGGGGTGAAACAGGTGGGCCTTGACCAGCTTGCCAAAGAGCAGGCCCAGCACCGCCGCAGGCAGGAAGGCCACCAGCAGGTTGCGCACAAAACGCTGGGCCACCGGGTCGTGGGTGATTCCACGCACCGTGCCCAACAGGCGCTGGCGGTATTCCCAGACCACCGCCAGCATCGCGCCGCTTTGAATGGCCACGTCAAAGACCTTGGCCGCTTCGCCCGTGAAGTTGATCAGCGAGCCGGTCAGGATCAGGTGGCCGGTGGACGAGATGGGCAAGAACTCGGTGAGTCCTTCAACCACCCCCATGATGGCGGCCTTGATCAGCAAAATGGGGTCCACGGCAAGGCTCTCGGTCGGGGTGTAGGGTGGGAGGACGGCAGGGAAGACGGCCGGGAAAGACCGCAGGGAAGTCCGCAGGCAAGACCGCAAGTAAGACGGGAAAAGCGGCGGATGATAGCCAGCCTTCGCAGGCTAAACGCCTGTCGGACCCCACGGTTGCCGAGTCGGCGCATGGCCGGCGGGTCATCGGCCACGCTTTCGGCTTGAAATGCAACGTCACTTACATTACTGACCCGTTGGTCATCCCAGCACCGCGCTCAACGTCCACCTTGAACTCGTGCTGCGTGGGCTGGAAGTCAGAAGCACCACCGCATGATGAGCAACAAAAAAGTTTGGATCGGTTTGACGGCCCTGGCCCTGGTCATCGCACTGCTCGTGGGGGCGCGCGCCCTTTCGGCGCGCAAGGCTGGAACTGCAACTGCAACCTCAACCGCCTCCAAAGCCGCCGCAGCGCCGGCCGCCAGCGGCGCCGGGCATGCCCTGGATCTCACCGGGGGCGACTTCACGGTGGTCGGACTGGTCGATCTGGGCACCTCGCTGGCCGTCACCGGCAGCGTCAGGGCGATTCAAAGCGCTGTTGTCAAGGCCCGCGTGGCCGGTGAGATCAAGCGCCTGACCGTGCGCGAGGGCGACCGTGTGACCGCCGGTCAGCTGCTGGGGCAGATTGACGCCACCGAATACCAATGGCGCTTGCGCCAGGCCGAAGACCAGGCCCAGGCCGCGCAGTCCCAGCTCGACATCGCCCAAAAGGCGCTCGACAACAACAAGGCGCTGGTCAACCAGGGCTTCATCTCACGCAACGCACTGGACAACTCGGTCAGCAGCGCAGCCGGCGCCACGGCGTCCCTGCAAGCCGCGCGTGCCGGCACTGAGCTGGCCCGCAAGGCGGTGGGCGACAGCGAAATCCGCTCGCCCATCGCAGGCCTGGTGGCGCAGCGCCTGGCTCAGCCCGGCGAACGGGTGGGTGTGGACGCCCGCATCCTGGAGGTGGTGGACCTCAGCCGCCTGGAACTGGAAACCGCCGTGGCGCCCGAAGACGTGGTTCAGCTGCGCCTGGGCCAGGCCGCGCTGGTGCAGGTGGACGGCTTGCCTCAGCCCATGCCGGCGCGCCTGGTGCGCATCAACCCCAGCGCCCAGGCGGGTACCCGCTCGGTCCTGGCCTACCTGGAGTTGCCCGCCTCGGCGCAAGCTGCGGGCCTGCGCCAGGGCCTGTTCGGGCGCGGGCAGATCGAACTGCTGCGCAAACGCGCCCTGGTGGTGCCCAGCAGCGCCGTGCGCTACGACCAAGCCAAGCCCTACGTGCTGACGGTGGTGGACGGCAAGGCCACGGTCCGGCCCGTGACCGTGGGCGCCGCCGCAAGCGTGGTGCTGGGCGGCGCCCCCGAGAACGTTCTGGAGATCACCAGCGGCCTGGAGGCCGGCGCCACGGTGCTGCGCGGCACGGTAGGCACGCTGCGGGAAGGCACACGACTGAAGTTGCCTGGCGTGGGCTCGGCGGCGGCAACAGCGGCGACATCGGTGGCATCTGCAGCCTTGGCCTCCAGCGGCGCGGGTGCGCCGCAAGCCATCACGTCGGCGCCCGCGCGCTGAAAGCCTGACCCATGTGGTTCACGCGTGTTTCCATCGCCAACCCGGTGATGGCCGTCATGGTCATGCTGGCCTTTGTGGTGCTGGGCCTGTTCAGCTACCAGCGCCTCAGCCTGGACCAGTTTCCCAACATCGACTTCCCCACCGTGGTGGTGTTGATGGACTACCCCGGCGCCAGCCCCGAGATCGTCGAGGCCGAGGTCACCAAGAAGGTGGAAGAAGCCGTCAACACCATTGCCGGCATCAGCGCCCTGTCGTCGCGTTCGTATGAAGGTGTGGCGGTGGTCATCATCGAGTTCAACCTGGATGTGGACGGACGCAAAGCCGCCGACGACGTGCGCGAGAAGGTTTCGCTGATCAAGCCTTTGCTGCGCGAAGAGGTCAAGGACGCCCGCATCTCGCGCTTTGACCCCGCAGCACAACCCATCTTCAACGTCGCCGTGCTGGCGCAGGACCCCAGCACACCGGGCGCAACCGGCACCAGCCCCACCAGCCCGCAAGAACTCACCACCTGGGCCACCCAGGTGCTGCAAAAGAAGTTGGAAAACGTGCGCGGTGTGGGCGCGGTCAGCGTGGTGGGCGGCGTGCAGCGCCAGATCGCCATCAACCTGAAGCCCACGGCGATGGAAGCGCTGGGCGTCAGCACCGAACAGGTTGCGGCCGCGCTGCGCAGCGAAAACCAGGAATTGCCGCTGGGCAACCTGCGTTCTGCCGAACAAGACCGGGTGGTGCAGATCAACGCCCGCCTGAAAACGCCACGCGACTTTCGCGACATCGTGGTGGCCCGCAAGGCCGCATCAGCAGGCGTCGCCTCTGGCGCCGGCGGCTCGGTGGTCAAGCTGTGGCAGGTAGCCGACGTGTCCGACGGGCCGCAAGAACAAGAAAGCCTGGCCCTCTACAACGGCCAGCGCACGGTGCTGCTCAGCGTGCAAAAGAGCCAGGGCGAAAACACCATTGCGGTGGTTGACGGCCTGCAGCGTGCGCTGCAAGAGGCCAAGGCCTTGACGCCGCCGCACATCCGCACCGAAGTCAACCGCGACAACTCGCGCGGCATCCGCATCAGTGTGGCCAATGTGCAGCGGACCTTGATCGAAGGCGCGGCGCTCACGGTGCTGATCGTGTTTCTGTTTCTGAATTCGTGGCGCAGCACCGTCATCACGGGCCTGACCCTGCCCATTGCGCTGATCGGCACCTTTTTGTTCATGTACATCTTTGGTTTCACCATCAACACCATCACGCTGATGGCGCTGAGCCTGTGTGTGGGCCTGTTGATCGACGACGCCATCGTGGTGCGTGAAAACATCGTGCGCCATGTGAAGATGGGCAAGAGCGCGCACGACGCTGCGCTGGAAGGCACCAACGAAATTGGCCTGGCGGTGCTGGCCACCACGCTGTCCATCGTGGCGGTGTTCCTGCCCATCGGCTTCATGGGCGGCATCGTGGGCAAGTTCTTCCACGAATTTGGCATCACCATCGTCGCGGCGGTGTTGATCAGCATGTTTGTCAGCTTCACGCTCGACCCCATGCTGTCCAGCGTCTGGCACGATCCGCAAGCGCATGGTCGAAAGGCCGGACCACCGGTCACGCTGTATGACAAGACCCTGGGCCGCGTCACCGGGTGGTTTGACACGCTGACTGACCAACTCTCCCGCGGCTACCAGGCGCTGCTGGCGTGGTCGCTGGTGCACAAACTCAAGACGGTGCTGATCGCTTTGGCCACGTTTGTCCTGGCCATCGTGCTGCTGGGCGCCGTGGGCAAAGAGTTCGTTCCCAAGTCGGACTTTTCCGAAACGCAGATCAACTTCTACACGCCAGTGGGCTCCTCACTGGAAGTCACCGAGTCGCGAGCGCGCCAGATCGACGCCGCACTGCGCGAAATGCCCGAAGTGCGCCACACCGTGGCCACCATCAACAGCGGCTTTGCGGCGGGCAAGATTTACGGCTCGGTCTACGTGCGGCTGGTCGACCGCAAAGACCGCCAACGCAGTGTGTCCGACCTGGCCGTGCCCATGCGCCAGCGGCTGGACCGCATTCCCGGCATCACCGTCACCAACATCGGCGCCACCGACCTGGGTGGCAGCAAGAGCATCGTGTTTTCGCTGCAGGGCTCAGACCTGGGCGAGTTGGAGCGCCTCACCCGCCAGCTGCTGCCGCGCCTGCGCGACATCCCCGGCCTGACCGACCTGGACAGCACGCTCAAGGCCGACAAGCCCACCGTGGCGGTGGACGTCAAGCGCGACGCTGCTGCCGACTTGGGCCTGAACGTCAACACACTGGCCAACACCCTGCGTGTGATGGTGGCGGGCACCTCGGTGGGCAGTTGGCGTGCCAGCGACGGCGAGAACTACGACGTGCGCTTGCGCCTGGGCGCGCAAAACCGCGACAGCATGACAGACCTGGTGAACCTGCCCCTGGTCATTGGCGCCAACAGCGACGGCAGCGCACGGGTGATCCGCTTGTCGCAGGTGGCCGACGTCAGAGCCGGCACCGGGCCCAACCAGATCAACCGGCGCGACTTGAACCGCGAGGTCAACATCGACGCCAATCCGCTGGGGCGCAGCAGCGGTGAAGTTTCGGCCGACATCCGCGCCGTGCTCGACAGCGTGGCCTGGCCGCCGGGCTACCGCTACAGCTTTGGCGGCAGCACCAAGAACATGCAGGAGTCCTTCTCCTACGCAGTGGGCGCATTGGCGCTGGCGGTGGTGTTCATCTACATGATCCTGGCCAGCCAGTTCAAGAGCTTCTTGCAGCCGCTGGCGCTGATGAGCAGCCTGCCGCTGACGCTGATTGGTGTGGTCGCCGCCTTGCTGGCCTTTCGCAGCACCTTGAACATGTTCTCGGTGATCGGCATCGTGATGCTGATGGGCCTGGTCACCAAAAACGCCATCCTGTTGGTCGACTTTGCGATCCGCGCACGCGCTGATCAGGTCCTGGCCGACGGCACCGTGCTGCCCGGCATGGAACGCTCTGCCGCGTTGCTCGAAGCCGCCAAGGTACGCCTGCGGCCGATTCTGATGACCACGCTGGCGATGGTGTTTGGCATGGTGCCGCTGGCCTTTGCGTTGTCGGAAGGCTCCGAGCACCGCGCGCCCATGGGCCAAGCGGTGATCGGCGGCGTCATCACTTCTTCCTTGCTCACGTTGGTGGTGGTGCCGGTGATGTATTGCTGGCTGGACGACCTGGCCGTCTGGGCCAAGCGGCGCCTGGGTGGCCAGCGGCCCCGTGTGGTCACCGGGGCCAGCCCAAGGGCGGCTGATCAGGCCGCCGTCAAGGTCACGCCCTAAAATCAAAAGGCCAGGCCTTCCTTCCATCCACACCCCCGCACCATGAACACCGAAATCGCCCGCTTCAACATGATTGAACAGCAAATCCGCCCCTGGGCTGTGCTCGATCAGTCCGTGCTGGCGCTGCTGGCCGCGGTGCGCCGCGAAGACTTTGTGCCGCAGCATCACCGGGCGCTGGCCTTCGTTGACACCCAGGTGCCGTTGCTGGAAGGTGACGCGCTGGGGCCTTGCATGCTGGAGCCCAAGGTCGAGGCGCGTCTCTTGCAAGCCCTGCAGGTGCAGCGCCATGAATCGGTGTTGGAAGTGGGCACCGGTTCAGGGTTCATGGCCGCGCTGTTGGCGCACCGCGCACTGAAGGTCATCACGCTCGAATGCCGCGCCCCACTGGCCCAGATGGCGCGCGACAGCCTGGCACGCAACGGCATCGTCAACTGCAAAGTGCACGACGTAACCACCGCGCAGGGCGCCCAAGGTTTGAAGGGCGACGCGCCGTTTGACGCCATCTTGCTGTCGGGCTCGGTGGCCGCGGTGCCCGCAGCGCTGCTGCAACAGCTCAAGGTGGGCGGCCGCTTGGCGGCGGTGGTGGGTGAACTGCCCGTCATGCGGGCGCGGCTTTACACCCGGGTCGGCGAGTCGGCCTGGTCGGAGGCTGACCTGTTCGACACCGTGGCGCCGCGCCTGGAAGGCTTTGGTGAAGCCACGCGCTTTCATTTCTAGCGCAGTGTTCCAAGCTATGCAGCACAGGCATCTGAACCATGCGCCCCCGCGATTTGAAGAGCTGGCCCAGCTGCAGTCCATCGCCTGGTTTCGCCATCACGACGCCCGCAGCATGCAGGTCGTCGCATTCCAGCAGCACCCAGGCCAGGCGCTGTCTATAACCTCGCCGGCGGCGCAGACGCGTGGTCCGCGCAGGTTGGCCGCTGATGTGCCGCTGATGAGCCACTGATGAGCCGCGCCCCATGATCACCTTGAAGGAAACCCGCATGCGCTTGATCTCCCCTCCACGCCACCGCCTGGCCCCAGGCAAGCTGGGCACGCTGGCGGCTTGGGTACTGGCCGGCTTGCACGGCATGGCGGGTGCGCAAAGCCTGCAAGAACTCTATGAAGGGGCGCGTGCCTTCGACGCCATTTACCTGGCAGCCAAGGCCAACTTCCAGTCGGTGGAGTACCGCGTTGCCCAGAGCGACGCGCTGACCCGCCCCACGCTGGCCGCCACGGCAGGCGCCAGCACCGCTCTGAACGACACGCCCAGCACCAGCGGGGCCAAGTCGACCCACTCGGTTTCGGGTGCGCTGAACGGCCGCTACCCGCTGTTCAACCGCGCCAACGGCGTGACCATCGAGCAGGCGCGCAAGTCGCTGATCGTGGCGCAGGCCGATCTGGACGCGGCCGAGCAAGACTTGGTGGTGCGCCTGTCGCAAGCCTATTTCGACGTGCTCTCGGCCCGGGACACGCTGGCCACAACCCGGGCCAACAAGGCAGCCACGGCCGAGCAGTTGGCATCGGCCAAGCGCAACTTTGAAGTCGGCACCGCCACCATCACCGACACCCGTGAAGCGCAATCACGCTTTGACCTGGGCACCTTCCAGGAACTGGCGGCTGAAAACGAACTGCGCACCCGGGGCATTGCGTTGGACACGCTGGTGGGCAAAAACAACGTGGCGCCCAAGCCCTTGCTGGTGCCGGTGGTGCTGCCCACGCCGATGCCCGCCAACGCCGAAGAATGGGTCTCGGTGGGCGACCAACAGCACCCCACGGTGCGGCGCGCGCGCGCCGGCCTGGACGTGGCCACGTTGGAAATTGCCAAAGCCCGCGCCGCCGAGTCCCCCACGCTGGACGCGGTGGCCTCGCTCGGTGGCAGTGATGCCCGTGGCACGCTGCCGCAGCTCAGCCGCAGCGTCGGCACGTCCGCGGTGGCCAGCATTGGCGTGCAGATGAACTGGCCGCTGTACACCGGTGGTGCCACCCAAAACCGCATCAAGGAAACCTTGTCGCTGGAAGACAAGGCGCGCAACGACCTGGAAGCGGCCCGCCGCGGCGTGGCGCAGAGCACCCGGGTGGCTTACTTTGGCGTGCAATCGGGTCTGGCTCAGGTCAAGGCGCTGGAAGCCGCCGAGGCGTCCACCAAGCTGCAACTCGAGGCCACGCAGCTGGGCTACAAAGTGGGTGTGCGGGTCAACCTGGACGTGCTCAACGCCCAAACCCAGCTCTACCAGGCCCAGCGCGACCTGGCCAAGGCCCGCTATGACGTGATCCTCAACGGCCTG
>JAYVSX010000126.1:0-17750 GCA_043774975.1 Rubrivivax sp. | reverse complement strand
GGTGAACACGAGCTTGAGGAAGTCCAGCACGTTGCGTGCGTACAGGCTCGAACTGTCGGCTGCTACCAGTGCCGGGATGTTGGTCTCGCCGATGATCGTGACGCCGTGCTTGACCACCGTCTTGCCGGCTTCGGTGAGCGGGCAATTGCCACCCGCCGGAGCCGCCATGTCGACGATCACGCTGCCCGGCTTCATGCTCTTGACCATGTCTTCGGTGATCAGCACCGGCGCCGCGCGGCCCGGGATCAGCGCGGTGCTGATCACGATGTCGGCCGCGGCCACCTTCTTGGCCACTTCGACCTTCTGGCGGTCCATCCAGCTTTGTGGCATCGGCTTGGCGTAGCCGCCCACGCCCTCGGCGGCCTCTTTCTCTTCGGCCGTCTCATAGGGCACGTCGATGAACTTGGCGCCGAGCGATTCGACCTGCTCCTTGACCGAAGGCCGCACGTCTGACGCTTCAATCACCGCGCCCAGGCGCTTGGCGGTGGCAATGGCCTGCAGGCCCGCCACGCCCACGCCCAGGATGACGACACGCGCGGCCTTGATGGTGCCGGCCGCCGTCATCAGCATCGGAAACAGGCGCTGGTACTTGTCGGCAGCCATCATCACGGCCTTGTAGCCGGCAATGTTGGCCTGTGACGACAGTACGTCCGTGCTCTGCGCGCGCGTGGTGCGCGGCGCAGCTTCCAGCGCAAAGCTGGTGATGCCGGCCGTGGCCAGGCGGGCCAGGTTGTCCTTGTCAAAGGGGTTGAGCATGCCCACCAGCGCGGTGCCGGGTTTCATCAGGCTCAGCTCGTCGGCGTCGGGGCTGCGCACCTTCAGTACCAGCTCACAGGCAAAGGCGCCGGCGCGGTCGGTGACTTCAGCGCCAGCGGCGGTGTAGGCCTCGTCGGTGGCGCTGGCGGCCACGCCGGCGCCATGCTGCACGCGCACGGTGTGGCCCTGGGCCTTGAGTTTTTTAGCCGTCTCGGGAGTGACCGCAACGCGGGTCTCTCCCGCAGCGGTTTCGAGCGGTACGCCTATCAGCATGAAGGCCTCCTTGCGGCTGTTGCCGGGTTCTTGTGGGTTGGGGCGAGCGAAGCTAACACAAACCACAGGGGGTTTTACTGAGGGGAAGCCGCGCTGGACGTAGCATGCGCCGCCATGCAGCCTGCACCGCTTTCGCCGCCATCCGGCGGCCGCTGGAGCCCCAGCGTCACCGTCGCCGCCATCATTGAAGACGGTGGCCAGCCAGCGCGTTTTCTGCTGGTGGAAGAGCACACACCCGAGGGTTTGAAGCTCAACAACCCGGCCGGCCACCTGGACCCCTTTGAGAGCCCGCAGCAGGGCGTGGTGCGTGAAGCGCTGGAAGAAACCGCCCGCGTGTTCACGCCAACGGCCTTGGTGGGCGTCTACCTGTCGCGTTTTGTGCGGCCCCGCACCGGTGAAGACGTGACCTATCTGCGCCTGGCCTACAGCGGCCGGGTCGGCGAGCCTGTGGCCGGCTGCGCGCTCGACGTTGGCATCGTGCGCACGCTGTGGATGAGCCTGGAAGAACTGCAAGCCAGCGCGGCGCGCCACCGCAGCCCCTTGGTCTTGCAGTGCATCCAGGACCACCTGGCTGGGCGGCGGTTTGCGCTGGACGTGGTGCTGACCGACGCCAGCGTGGTGACGCCCGAGGTCAAGCGCTGAAGGGGCAGATGTTGCGGCGCCGGGGTGCTGCCAGAACCGGACTGCCGACACGGAGGCCGACGACCCCTGCCGCAGATTGCCGTGACGCTACTTCAGCGACTGCACCCACCGCACCAGCACGTCGCTGACGCGTTGCGGCTGTTCCATCGTCAACATGTGCCCGGCACCTGACACCATTTCCAGCCGCGCATGGGGCATCAAGGCGGCCATTTCGCGGGCCGTCTCAGGCGTGGTCAGCTGGTCGGCTTCGCCGCAGACCACCAGCACGGGGCACTTCACCTGCGGCAGGTGCGGCCGCTTGTCTGAGCGAGCCATGACCGCCCGGTTTTGCGCGATCAGCTGTTCAGCGCCAGCGCGCAGGGTCATCGCCAGGTAGCGGGCCACCAGCTCAGGTGAACGGGCTTGGGTGGGGTGAAAGGCAAACAGCACGTTGGCGCGCAGCAGTTCTTCGGCGCGCCCGGCGGCAAAGAGTGCACAAGCCTGGGTTCGCAGCGCGATCAATTCGGGTGTGTCGGGCCGCGCCGTGGTGCCCAGCAGTCCCAAACCCAGTACACGATCGCTCGCCTGGCGGTGCATCTCCATCGCCACCATGCCACCCATCGAAGCGCCCACCAACAGGTGCTGTCCTGGGTGTTCGGCCAGCAAGGCCGCGGCCATGTCAGCCAAGCTGGGCTTGCGGCTATGGGCGTTGCTGATGTGGACCCGGCAACCCAAAGCAGTCAGCGCGGGGGCCTGGTGCGCAAAGAGCTCGTCGTCGCAGGCCAGGCCGGGTAAAAGAATCACCGAGATCATCTGTTCAGTGTGCCAGAGCATCCTGGCCAAGCCAGGGCCGCCTGTGCCAGCCTGCACTGTGCCAGCCTGCACTGTGCCAGGCTGCACGGTGCCAGGCCTCACGCAGGCCCGGGTATGCTGCGCGCATGAACACCACCACTTCCGCCATCACGCCCTTTCACCTGGCGTTTCCCGTCGACGACCTGGTTGCTGCGCGCACCTTTTATGGCGGCCTGCTGGGTTGTGCGGAAGGGCGCAGCAGCGCTGAGTGGATCGACTTCGACTTTTTTGGCCACCAGATCGTGGCCCACCTGGCGCAGCCGCGCGCCAAGGCCCACCACAACGAAGTGGACGGCCACGACGTGCCGGTGCCGCACTTTGGCGTGGTGCTGGACTGGGACGACTTCCAGGCCCTGGCCACGCGGCTGCGCTCGGGTGGCATGAAATTTGTGATCGAACCCTACATCCGCTTTGCAGGCCAGGTGGGCGAGCAGGCCACCATGTTCTTTTACGACCCGGCGGGCAATGCGCTGGAATTCAAGAGCTTTCGCGACCGCAGCCAATTGTTTGCGAAGTGACGCAACTGCTCTTCATCCGCCACGGCGAAACCGACTGGAATGCGCAACAGCGTTTTCAAGGCCAGATCGACGTGCCCTTGAACGCCACGGGTCGCGCCCAGGCGGCCCGGCTTGGCCAGCGTTTAGAAGGCGAGTTGCACGATGCACTGTTCAGCAGCGACCTGGGCCGCGCCCAGGAAACGGCTGCGCCGTTGGCGGCCGCGTGGGGCCGCCAACCCACGCTAATGCCAGGGCTGCGCGAGCAGAGCTTTGGCGTGCTGGAGGGCCTGGACGTGCCCACCATCAAACAGCGACACCCTGATCTGTGGCAGCACTGGCTGGAACACCGCGGCGACTTTGCGCTACCGGGTGGTGAAAGCTTGCAGCAGTTTCACAGCCGCGTGATGGACGCGGTGCGCACACTGGCCACGGCCGGTGCAGGGCAGCGCCTGGTCATCGTCACCCACGGTGGTGTGCTGGACATGCTGTGGCGCACCGCGCGTGGTGAGCCGCTGAGCGGCCTGCGCCAATGCGACATTCCCAACACCGGCATCAACCGCCTGCACTGGGCCAACCACACGCTGCACATCGACCGTTGGGCCGACGCCGACCACCTCAGCGGCTTGCCACCGCAGCCCAGCACGGTGGCTGGCGAGCGCTGATCGCCGGTCTTGGGGCCCTCATGGTGCCGGGCTGCCCACCGTGCTGCTGTTGGACCCGGTGTGACTGAAGAAGTTGAGCGCCATCATGTCGTCGCTGTGCACCAGCGAGGCCTGCGTCAGCGGTGCGCTCCAGGTCAGGGCCGGCGCCGCGGCGAAGACGCCTTGGGCGCCGCATGAGGCACCTGCCGCGCGGTGGGCGTTGACCCGCGCGATGGCGTCGGCTTCGAAGTTGCCCAAAGAGCAGGTAGCCCGGCTGGGCGCAGGCTGGCACTCACCAACAGCGCAAATGCCGCAGCCGCCAGGCCCGCCAGGGTTTGCGGCCGGGGTTCAGCGAATTTTGCCCAGCAGGTCTTGCATGCCTTCGAGCATGGCGTCGATGCGGGTCTCGGCGCCCTCGCCCGCACCCAGCTGCGCGTGCAGCTCCTGCTGCATGAAGCACACCGTCATGCGCACGTAGGTACTGTCCAGCGCCTTGCGCACGGCCGCCATCTGGGTGGCAATGTCCATGCACTCCTGGCCTTCTTCGAGCATGCGCTGAATGCCACGCAACTGGCCTTCGGCCCGCTTGAGTCGGTTGAGCAGGTCGGTGCGGTTGGCCGCATCGGTCAGAACGGTCATGTTGAGAGCCCCCTTGGCGGTGTGCGCCTGTGCGGTCATTCTGGCTGCTGCCGCGCGGTCTGACCACAGCCGGGTTTGCGGGCTTGTGTTTCAAGCGTTGCAGCGCTCGGGCACGCCGGCCTTGCGCAGCAGCCAGCCCAGCGGGCAGATGTTGGTAAACCCGAACTGCAGCAGGTTGGCGCCGACAAAGGCGGTGAAGGCCAGCCACCACACATTGACAAACAGGGGGCTGCCTGGCGCGCCCAGGGCCAGCGACAGCAGGATGAAGCTGCCGGCAAAGATGCGGATGAGACGGTCGACGGTCATGGTGTGACTCCAGGGGTTTCAAGGCGGCGCCGGTTCACCGCGTAATAGAGGACCGGAATGACCACCAGCGTGGGCAAGGTGGACACCAAGATGCCAAACAGCAGGCTGATGGCCAGGCCGTTGAAGATGGGGTCGTCCAGGATGAACACGGCGCCGGTCATGGCCGCCAGGCCGGTCAGCACGATGGGTTGCGCACGCACCGCGGCGCTGCTGACCACGGCTTCCTTGAGGGCCATGCCTTGCGCCACTTGCAGGTCGATGAAGTCGACCAGCAGGATCGAGTTGCGCACGATGATGCCGGCCAGCGCAATCATGCCGATCATGCTGGTGGCGGTGAAGTTGGCCTGCAACAACGCGTGCCCCGGCATCACACCGATCAGTGTCAGCGGAATCGGCGCCATGATGATCAGCGGCGTGACATAACTTCTGAACTGAGCCACCACCAGCAGATAGATCAGGATCAGGCCCACGCCGTAGGCCGCGCCCATGTCGCGAAAGGTCTCGTAGGTGATCTGCGATTCGCCGTCCCACTTGATGGCGTACTGGCGGTAGGTGTCGGTGGGCTGGCGGATCCAGTACTCGCCCAATTCGCCGCTGCCAGGCAGCGCTGCGTCTTGCAAGCGGGGGCGGATTTTGAACAGGCCGTACAGCGGTGAGTCGGGCGTGCTGCCACCGGCACCGACGTCGCCAAAGACGTAGCTCACACCCTGCAGGTTCTTGGTGAACAGCGGCTTGTCGACGACCCCGCGTTCAACCCGCACCAGTTCGCCCAGCGGCACCAACGCGCCCGCGGCGGTGCGCATCGGCAGCGCCAGCACGGCGTCCAGGCCGACCTGGGACTCGCGCGGCAGTTGCAGGCGCACCGGCACCGCAAACTTGCTGTGGCCGTCGTGCAGGTGGGTGGCGTCCACGCCCGAGAGTGCGCCCTGCACCGTGGCGGCGATGGCCGCTGCGGGCACGCCCAGGCTGTCGGCACGCTGGCGCTGCACCTTCAGCACGGCCCGTGGCGCATCGGCCGGCACGCTGGTGTCGACGGCGGTGATGTCCGGTGTGGCGGCAAAAGCCAGTGCCAGGCGCGCTGCCAGGTGTTGCCGCCCGGCTTCATCGGGCCCGTAGACCTCGGCCACCAGCGGGCTGAGCACGGGCGGGCCGGGTGGCACTTCCACCACCTTGAGTCTGGCGCCGTGGGTGGCGGCGATTTTTTCCAGTGCGGGACGCAGCCGCTGGGCGATGGCGTGGCTTTGCTCGTGGCGTTGCCCCTGGTCGACCAGGTTGACCTGCAGTTCGCCTTGCTCGGCGTCGGTGCGCAGCTTGTACTGGCGCACCAGGCCGTTGAAGGTGATGGGGCTGGCGGTGCCCGCATAACCCTGCAGGTGCAGCACCTCGGGCTGGCGGGCCAGCAGGCCGCCCAGCTCGTGCAGCGCGGCGGCGGTGTCCTCGACGGGCGTGCCAGCGGGCATGTCCAGCACCAACGCAAATTCGCTCTTGTTGTCAAAGGGCAGCATCTTCAGCACCACCCATTGCACGGCCGCCAAGCCCACCGAAAGCAACAGCGCTGCGATGATGCCGGCCAGCAGCAGCCAGCGCTTGCGGGCACTGTCAAGCAGGGGTGTGAGCACGCGGGCGAAGAGGCGGCTGAGTCGGTCGCCGATGCTTGCGGTGTCGGTGGCCGAGTGCGGCTTCATCAACTTCAGCGCCAGCCACGGCGTGACGGTGAACGCGATGGCCAGCGACAGCGCCATGCCCAGGCTGCTGTTGATCGGGATTGGGCTCATGTAGGGCCCCATCAGGCCGCTGACAAAGGCCATGGGCAGCAGCGCCGCAATCACCGTCAGCGTGGCCAGGATGGTCGGGCCGCCGACTTCGTCCACAGCGACAGGGATGATGTCCTTCAGCGGCCGGCCCGGCTCCAGCGCCATCTGGCGGTGGATGTTTTCAACCACCACGATGGCGTCGTCGACCAGGATGCCGATCGAGAAGATCAGCGCAAACAGGCTGACGCGGTTCAGCGTGAAGCCCCAGGCCCAGCTGGCAAACAGCGTGGCCGTCAGCGTCAGGATCACGGCCGCACCGACGATGACGGCTTCACGTCGGCCCAGCGCCAGGCCGACCAGCAGAATCACCGACGCGGTGGCGAAGGCCAGTTTTTGGATCAGCTTGTTGGCCTTCTCGGCGGCGGTGGCGCCGTAGTCGCGCACCACAGTGGCTTGCACGCCGGCCGGAATGAGCGTGTTGTGCAAGCTGTCCAGCCGCTGGCGCACGCCTTGGGCCACGGCCACCGCGTTTTGGCCCGGCTTCTTGGTGACGGTGAGGGTCACCGCCGGATGACCGGCGCTGCGGCTTTCGCTGCCCTTCACAGCCGGCGTGAACCAGACCTGCCGGGACAACTGCGCAGCGCCGTCTACAACCTCGGCCACTTCGCGCAGGTAAACCGGCTTGCCCAGGTGCAGGCCGACGATGAGGTCGCCCACGTCCTGCGCCGAGCGCAGGAATTCGCCGGTCTCCACCACCAGGGTGCGTGCCGAGCCGGTGGCCGCCCGGTCGTCCATCACACGGCCCGAGGGCAGGGCCAGACTGGCGGCGGCCAGGGCTTCTTTCAGGCCCAGCAGGTCGACGCCACGTTCGCGCAGGCGCTGCGGGTTCAGCGTGACCTGCACCACGCGGCCCGGACCGCCAATGGTGGCCACCTCGCGCACACCCGGCACACGCTTGAGTTCGGCCTCCAGCGTGTGGGCCACCCGCTCCAGCTCTGCGGCTGACGTGGGATCGGCGCTCCACAGCGACAGCGCCAGCACCGGCACGTCGTCAATGCCCATCGGCCTGACGATGGGCGCCAGCACACCCAGGTCACGTGGCAGCCAGGCCTGGTTGGCGTTGAGCACGTCGTACACGCGCACCAGGGCTTCGGTGCGCGGCACGCCCACCTGAAACTGCAGCGTCAGCAGCGCCATGCCGGGCCGGGCCACCGAGTAGGTGTGCTCGATGCCGGCAATCTGCCCCAGCACCTGCTCGGCCGGCTGGGCCACCAGGTTCTGTACATCCGCGCTGCTGGCCCCGGGAAAGGGGATCAGCACCGTGGCCATCGTGACGTTGATCTGCGGCTCTTCTTCGCGCGGCGTCACCAGCACCGCAAACAGGCCCAGCAACAGCGCCACCAGCGCCAGCAGCGGGGTCAGCGCGTTGGACTGAAAGGCTGCCGCCAGGCGACCGGAGACGCCCAAGGGGGATGCTCCCGGGCTCACTGGAGTACCTTCGTGCTGCGCACTTCGGAATTCGCTCTTGGGCGGCCCGGCGCGCTCATGGGTGGGGATGGTTTCAACGCGGGTCCTTCAAGGCGCTGGCAGGCTGCGCGCCTGCCAAACCGGCGCGCACCGGGTCGACGGCGATGCGTTCGCCGGCTTTCAGACCGGCCAGCACCGGCACGCTGTCGCCCTGGACGCCGCCCAGGCGCACCGCCTTGAGCACAAAACGCTCGCCCTGCACCGCATAAACCGCGCTGAGCTCCCCGCGCCGCAAAACCGACGTGGTGGGTATTGACAGCCCGGCAGGCGCGGCGCTGGCCGACGTGCTGGCCGAACTGATGACCGAACTGATGACAACAGCCGCGCCCACAAATCGCACCTGAACGGGCTGGCCCGGCTGCAGTCGGGCGGCCGCGGCAGCGGGCAGGTCCAGCCGCCACTCCACGGTTTGCGACACGCTGTCGGTGCTGGGCAGTTCGGTGCGCGACGCGGCTTGAATCTGCTGCCCGCCGGGCAAGGTGATGTCGACCCGGGTGGCCCCACGAGCAACCGCTGTGCGCGAAGCGGGCACTTGCACCACGGCACGCAAACGGTCTGGGCTGTACAAGGTCAGCAAGGCCCGGCCGGGGGTGGCCAGGTCGCCCACATCCACCTGCGTGGCCAGCACCACGCCGCCAAAAGGCGCGGTCACGGTGGCATGGCCACGCGCCAGCGCCGCCTGGTTGCGGCCCGCCTGGGCTTGCTGCAGGGCAGCTTGCGCGGCCCTCAGCTGGGCGGCAGCGGTGTCCAGGGCCGCCGTGCTGAGGAAGCCCTGGCCGCGCAGCTCACGGGTGCGGCTGGCGTTCTGCTCGGCCTGGACCAGCAGGGCTTGAGCCTGCGCCACCGCCGCGTCGCCGCCGGCCACGATCAACTGCAGGTCGCGGTCGTCGATGCGCACCAGCCATTGCCCGGCCACGACCCGGTCGCCGGCCTTCACGGCCAAGGCCAGCACGCGGCCAGCGGTTTGCGACGACACGGTGGCCTGCTGCTGCGCTTGCAGCGTGCCTTCCAGCACAAAGCCCGGGGTCTCGGTGCCAGCGCCAACCGTCAGCGTGGGCACCTGCACCGGTGGCGCGGCAACGGCGGTCGAAGCCATGGCCAGTCCGATCAGGGTCAGGGCGAGCAGAAGCAGCGTTGATCTAGATACCATAATGGGTATCGTACTATATACGTACCAGGGTATCAACGTTCGACGCAAAAAAAGCCCCAACGAGCGGGGCTTGATGCAGGCGCGGGTGAAGGCGCTGCTCAGAACGGAATGTCGTCGTCCATGTCGTCAAAGCCCGTGCCGGACTTGGCGGCGGGCGCCGGGCGCGAGGCCGGTGCGGAGCGGGCGGGCGGTGCGCTGCGGGGTGCCGGGGCTGAGCCCATGTCGTCGCCGCCGCCACTGCCACCTTCGCGACCGCCGAGCATGGTCATCTCATTGGCGATGATTTCGGTGCTGTAGCGCTCAACACCTTCCTTGTCGGTCCACTTGCGGGTCTGCAAGCGGCCCTCAATGTAGACCGATTTGCCCTTCTTCAGGTACTCGCCCGCAATCTCAGCCAAGCGGTCAAACATGACCACACGGTGCCACTCGGTCTGTTCCTGGCGTTCGCCACTGGTCTTGTCCTTGGTCTGCCGACTGGTGGCGATGGTGACGTTGCAGATGGCCGAGCCGCTGGGGGCGTAGCGAATCTCAGGGTCTTTACCGAGGTTGCCGATGAGGATGACTTTGTTGACCGAGGCCATGACTTGCTCCTAAGACGCGGCCAAAAAAGGCGCGGTTGGGTGGGTTGGCGGCCATTATCGCGCCCGGCCCCGGCCGCTGCGCCATCCCCCACGTCCTCGCCCTGAAGAAGGCGTTCGCTCGGGGGCACCCGGCAGTGGGTGTGCAGCCGGGCCGGTTGGTGGGCCCTGCGGTGAATCGCTCGCGTAGCATTCCGCCTCAACCATGTCCGCCGTCCTCAACGCTTCAGCCGAACTCAGCCCCAGCAGCGCCCCCAGCAGCGCCGCCCAGCAGGTGCTGCACCAGGTGTTTGGCTACCCGGCCTTTCGTGGCGCCCAGGCCGAGATCGTCGGCCACGTGGTGGCTGGTGGCGACGCGCTGGTGCTGATGCCCACGGGCGGCGGCAAGAGCCTGTGCTACCAGGTGCCGGCCATCGTGCGCCACCGCGCCGGCCAGGGCGTGGCGGTGGTGGTCAGCCCGCTGATTGCGCTGATGCACGACCAGGTCGGTGCGCTGCATGAAGCCGGTGTCAACGCGGCGTTCTTGAACAGCACGCTCGAAGGTGACGAGGCGCGCCGGGTCGAGCGCGACCTGCTGTCGGGCAAGCTGACGCTGCTGTATGCCGCGCCCGAGCGCATCCTGACGCCGCGCTTCACGGCCATCCTGCAGTCGCTGTTCGAGCGCGGCCAGCTCAGCTTGTTTGCCATAGACGAAGCGCACTGCGTCAGCCAATGGGGCCACGACTTCCGCGAAGAGTACCTGGGCCTGTCGGCGCTGCACGAGCAGTTTCCCGGCGTGCCGCGGGTGGCGCTCACGGCCACCGCCGACGACCACACCCGCGCCGACATCATTGAACGCCTGCACCTGGAAGAAGCGCGCCTGTTTGTGGCCAGCTTCGACCGGCCCAACATCCGCTACACCATCGTTGAAAAGGACGACCCCAAAAAGCAGCTGCTGCGCTTCTTGCGCGACGAACACGACGGCGACGCCGGCATCGTCTACTGCCAAAGCCGCAAGAAGGTGGAAGACACCGCCAACTGGCTGGCTGCCGAGGGCCTGACGGCACTGCCCTACCACGCCGGCCTGGACAGCGATCAACGCCGCCGCCATCAGGATCGCTTCTTGCGCGAAGACGGCGTGGTCATCGTCGCCACCATTGCGTTTGGCATGGGCATCGACAAACCCGATGTGCGCTTTGTGGCCCACCTGGACCTGCCCAAGAACATCGAAAGCTACTACCAGGAAACCGGCCGCGCCGGCCGCGACGGCTTGCCCGCCAACGCCTGGATGACCTACGGCCTGGCCGACGTGGTCAACCAGCGGCGCATGATCGACGACAGTGAAGCCGGCGAAGAATTCAAGCGCCTGCAACGCACCAAGCTCGACGCCTTGCTGGCGCTGTGTGAAGCCCATGACTGCCGCCGCGTGCGCCTGCTGGGCTACTTTGGCCAGCCCAGCACGCCTTGCGGCAACTGCGACAGCTGCCTGAGTGCACCCGAAACCTGGGACGCCACCGAAGCGGCGCGCAAGGCGCTGAGTTGCATCTACCGTTTTCGCCAGGCTGGAGGCCAGCGCTACGGCGCCGGGCATCTGATCGACGTGCTGCGCGGCAAGGTCACCGACAAGACCCGCCAGCATGGGCACGAAAGCCTGTCCACCTTTGGCGTGGGTGCCGACGTCAGTGAAGCGCAGTGGCGGCTGGTCCTGCGCCAGCTGATCGCGATGGGCCATGTGCAGACCGAAGGCGACTTCAACACCTTGGCGCTGGCCGACAGTGCGCGTGAAGTGCTGCGTGGCGAAGTGGCGGTGACGTTGCGCGTCTCAACCGAGGCCAAAACCCGCGTCAAGGCCCAAAGGGTACGCGGCGCCAGCGGCGGCACCAAGCCGCCACCCGTGGCGCTGGACGACGCGGCCACCCAGCGTTTTGTCGCGCTGAAGGCCTGGCGCGGTGAGGTGGCGCGCGAACACAACCTGCCAGCTTACGTGGTCTTCCACGACGCCACGCTGGCGGAAATGGCCCGCGAATGCCCCGACACGTTGGACGCCCTGGCCGGCATCAGTGGCGTGGGCAGCAAGAAGCTGGAAGCCTACGGCGCCGAGATCTTGCGCTTGCTATCTTCCGCCTGCTGACCCGGGCCTGAAGCGCTTGGCGGCGCCCCTTGACGCCGGGGCAGCTGGCACAGCTGCGCTGAAAGGGCCCCGCACGTATCATGGCCGGTTTGCCCAAGCCCATCCATGACCGATCGTGTTGACCCAAGCCCTCCCGGCAGCCTGCCCATGGCGACGAGCACGCAACGCGCCTTGGGCGAAGCACCGGGAGAAGCACGCGCCCTGCGCGAGCCACCTGGAGAAGCACGCGCCCTGCGCGTGCGGGGCGCCCGCACCCACAACCTGAAGAACATCGACCTTGACATCCCCAAGCACGCGCTGGTGGTGATCACGGGTCTGTCGGGCAGCGGCAAAAGCAGCCTGGCCTTTGACACGCTGTATGCCGAGGGCCAGCGTCGTTATGTGGAGAGCTTGAGCGCTTACGCGCGCCAGTTCTTGCAGTTGATGGACAAGCCTGATGTCGACGTGATTGAAGGCCTGAGCCCCGCCATCAGCATCGAACAAAAGGCCACCAGCCACAACCCGCGCAGCACGGTGGGCACCATCACCGAGATTCACGACTACCTGCGGCTGCTCTACGCCCGTGCCGGCACGCCCTATTGCCCGGACCACAACGTGCCATTGCAGGCGCAAAGCGTCAGCCAGATGGTGGACGCCGTGTTGGCCCTGCCCGAAGACACGCGGCTGATGGTGCTGGCACCCGTGGTGCGCGACCGCAAGGGCGAGTTCACCGAACTCTTCGAGGACATGCAGGCGCGTGGTTATGTGCGTTTTCGGGTGGGCGGTGACGGCAAGCCCGGTCAGGTGATCGAGGCTGAAGGGCTGCCCACGCTGAAGAAAAACGAAAAGCACGACATCGACGTGGTGATCGACCGCTTGAAGACGCGCGTCGACATGAAGCAGCGCTTGGCCGAGAGTTTTGAAGCCAGCCTGCGCATCGCCGAAGGCCGCGCCATTGCGCTGGAAATGGACAGCGGCAAGGAACACCTGTTCAGCAGCAAATTTGGCTGCCCGGTGTGCAGTTACTCGCTGCCCGAACTGGAGCCACGCCTGTTCAGCTTCAACAGCCCGGTGGGCGCCTGCCCGGCCTGCGACGGCCTGGGGCAGGTCACGGTATTTGACCCCGAACGGGTGGTGGCCTTCCCCAGCCTGAGTCTGGCCGCGGGCGCGGTCAAGGGCTGGGACCGGCGCAACAGCTACACCCATTCGATGCTGGAGAGCGTGGCCAGGCACTGCGCCTTCAACATCGAAACCCCCTACGAGCAATTGCCGGCCAGCGCGCAGCAGGTGCTGATGTATGGCTCGGGCAGCGACGAGATCGAGTTTGTCTACGAGGCCGAAGGCGTGGGCCGCGGCGGCAAGGCCAAGACCCGCAGCGTCAAGCGCAGCCATCCGTTTGAAGGAATCATCCCCAACTTCCAGCGCCGCTTCAAAGAGACGGACTCGGTGGCGGTGCGCGATGAACTGGCACGCTACCAAGCCGCCAAACCGTGCACCGCCTGCGAAGGCTCACGGCTGCGGCGCGAAGCACGCCATGTGTTCATGCAGCACGCCAGCACCGCCAAGCTGGACGCGGTGAAGGGTGCTGACGCGCTGAGCCAGGGCGTCAAGGGCAAACCCATCTACGAGGTGGAGCACGCCACGCTGGCCCACGCGCTGTCTTACTTTGAAGGTCTGAGGCTGGTTGGCGCCAAGGGCGAAATTGCCGACAAGATCGTGCGCGAGATCCGCAGTCGCTTACGCTTCCTGAACGACGTGGGCCTGAGCTACCTGAGCCTGGACCGCGGTGCCGACACGCTGAGTGGCGGCGAGGCCCAACGCATCCGCCTGGCCAGCCAGATCGGCAGCGGCTTGAGCGGCGTGATGTACGTGCTGGACGAGCCCAGCATCGGCCTGCACCAGCGCGACAACGAAAGGCTGATCGGCACGCTCAAACATTTGCGCGATCTGGGCAACAGCGTGCTGGTGGTCGAGCACGACGAAGACATGATCCGCTGCGCCGACCACGTGGTGGACATGGGCCCCGGCGCCGGCGTGCATGGCGGCCGCGTGATGGCGCAGGGCACGCCGCAAGAGGTGGCTGACAACCCCAACTCACTGACCGGCCAGTACCTGGCCAATGTGTTGCGCATTGAAGTGCCCAAGCGCCGCCGCGCGGCCAGCGGTTTTGGCGCGGCGCCGTTTCGCCTGAGCATCGTGGGCGCGCGTGGCAACAACCTGCGCAACGTCAGCGTCGACATCCCCGTGGGCTTGCTGACCTGCGTCACCGGCGTCAGCGGCTCTGGCAAGAGCACGCTGATCAACGACACGCTGTACACCGCGGTGGCGCGCAAACTCTATCAAAGCCACGCCGAGCCCGCACCACATGACCGCATAGAAGGGTTGGAGCAGTTCGACAAGGTCATCAACGTCGACCAAAGCCCGATTGGCCGCCCACCGCGCAGCAACCCGGCCACCTACACCGGTTTGTTCACACCCATCCGCGAGTTGTTTGCTGAAGTTCCGGCGGCGCGTGAACGTGGTTATGGCGCCGGCCGCTTCAGCTTCAACGTCAGCGCCACCAGCGGCGGCGGGCGTTGCGAGGCCTGTGAAGGCGACGGCGTGATCAAGGTCGAGATGCACTTCTTGCCCGACATGTACGTGCCCTGCGACCTTTGCCACGGCGCGCGCTACAACCGTGAAACGCTGGAAATCCTGTACAAGGGCAAGAACATCACGCAGGTGCTCGAACTGACGGTGGAAGACGCCTACAAGCTCTTCCAGGCGGTGCCCAACCTGGCGCGCAAGCTGCAAACGCTGCTCGACGTGGGCCTGGGCTACATCCGCCTGGGCCAAGCCGCCACCACGCTCAGCGGCGGTGAGGCACAGCGCGTCAAGCTGGCGCTGGAGCTGAGCAAACGCGACACCGGGCGCACGCTGTACATCCTGGACGAGCCGACCACGGGTTTGCATTTTCACGACGTCGGCATGTTGCTCAAGGTGCTGCACCAGCTGCGCGATGCGGGCAACACCATCGTCGTCATCGAGCACAACCTGGACGTCATCAAGACGGCCGATTGGCTGATCGACATGGGGCCTGAAGGTGGTGCTGGCGGTGGCTACGTGGTGGTGGCTGGCACACCTGAAGAGGTGGCCGCGCACGAAGGCAGCCATACGGGGCGGTTCTTGAAGTTGATGCTCTGAGGACAGGCGTGTTCGTCGGCCGCCCGGCACCTGCTTTGTTCACCCCTCAGCGCGTGGGCTGCTCCAGGGGCGGCTGCTGCTTGACCAGGATGACCGTGCACGGTGCGTCCATCGCCACCTTGATCGGGACGGTGGCCACCAGGCGCTGCATCTGCAGGCCATGCGTTGCGGCACCCATCACGATCATGCTGACATGGTTGCCCTGGGCGTAGCGGGTCAGGGTCTGGGCCACGTCGCCGGACTCCAGCACGTGGTACGAAGTCTGATGCCCGATCAGGTCCAGACTCTTGGCCCACTGCATCATCACGGTCAGGTGGCGCCGGTGGACTTGCGATTCGCTGCGGTCGCCTTCCGTGTAGCTGGTTTCACTGGGTGAGATCACCGTCACGCAGGCCAGCCGCGCGCCCGGACGCACGCCAAGCGAATGGGTCACGGCCTGGCGCAGTGCGTGCATGGTGCCGTCGCTCATCTCACGGTGGGGTGGCACCGCCACCATCACGATCGGGATCTCCTGGATGTGATGGGTGGGCATCAGGCTGGGCTGGTAGTGCTTGCCTGCTGCCTTGAGCCAGCGCTTGAGATGCTCCATGAAGCCGGTGCCACGGGTGCGCTTGCCACGCGCCGTGACCTTCACGTGGCTTGGGTGCGACAGGTCGAACGCCAGATGGGCTGCCGAGGGGTAGCGGTGCGCCGCTTCATGTTCCAGGCAGCGCAGGATCACCTCTTGCAGCCACTCGGGTAAGTCGCCGCGCAAGGCGCGCGGTGGCTTGGGGTCCATCCACAAGCGCAGGCGCAAACCACTGTCGGTGGTGGGGGAGCCAAAGGGCAGCTCACCGGTGGCCAGTTCATACAGCATGACGCCGATGGCGAAGATGTCGCTGCGTGGATCGCCGCGCACACCCACCACCTGTTCGGGCGCAATCCAGACCGGCGAGCCCACCGCCTTGCGCAGTTCTTCGGCCAGCAGGTCGGGGTAGTGCGCGTGGCAGGACAGTCCGAAGTCCAGCAGCACCGCCCTGCCGTCCGGCTGGATGATCACGTTGGCGGGTTTGAGGTCCAGGTGGCAGGTGTCTTGTTTGTGCAGGCTGTGGACCGCGTGTGCCACGGCTGCGCCCAAGTTGGCCAGCGTCTCGTGCGACAGTGGGCTGGCGGCTGAACCCGACTCGGGCAGCCAGTGGTCCAGCGTCTGGCCTTGCACATGCTCCATCACCAGATAGGGCGTGTCTTGCAGGTCGCCCGCAGCCACAAACCTGGGCACATGTGGACCGCTGAGCAGCGGGAGCAACTGGTGCTCCACCTCGAAACTGACGAGTGTCTCGGCCCCGTCTTCTGCGGTCATGCGCGGGACCTTCATCACCATCGGGAAGCCGGGGTCAGCGCGGTCAGGCGCGCCGTCGGCGCAGTGCACGCTGTAGATGTGGGCCATAGCACCCGAGTGGATGCACGGCCCGATGACAAACCCGTCCAGCACCGATTCGGGCTTCAACAAACTCATCGACCTTCTTCCAGACGTTTGGCAAAGTACTCGGGCAAACCGGCCCGCCGCACCGCTGCAGCAGCGGCCATGTGGTCGTACGGCACGCGGTGAAAGGTCAGGCGCGCCTGCTTCAGATCAAAGAGGGCGTACATGGCGCTGGGCAGCCCGTCGCGCGGCTGCCCGACCGACCCGACGGTGGCAATCCAGTGCCGGTGGGTCGGCAAGGGAATGGGCACGCCAGCGGTGGGTGAGAACGCCATCAGCTTGCCGCGACTGCCTTTGTAGTACAGCGTCTGGTGGTGCACGTGGCCACCGAAGACGTAGCGCACGGCGGGGTCCGCCGCAGCAGCGGCCAGGCTGGCGCTTGCACTGCGCTCGTCATCGACGTAGCGCCACTCCCCCGGCGCATCGGCGCTGGCGTGGACTAAAAAACACGACTGCAGGCGGGCCGTGAGCGGCAATGCCGCCAAAAACTGCTGATGCTCTGGGTTCAGCTGCGCATGGGTCCAAGCGGCAGTGGCCGCACCGAGCGCGCCGCTTTGCTGCGGCGGGTTGAGCGCCATCGCATCGTGATTGCCTTTGAGCACCACCGCGCCAGCTTGCGCCAATTGCATGATGCGGTCCATCACCGGCGCAGGGTCGCCGCCGTAGCCGACCAGGTCGCCGAGCAGGGCGAACTGGTTTGCACCGTGCTGCTCCGCATGGGCCAGGCAGGCCTGCACGGCCTGCAGGTTGGCATGAATGTCCGACAACAGCGCCAGCTTCATCGAGTTTTCCTTTGCCGTGTGGTCACGAACCGCCGACCCTTCGAACCGGTCGCTGGTCAGCAGTTTGCACAGGGGCAGCCTTTTGAGCAATTGGGCCGGCACGCTGTTAGAGAGGATGATGTGCAAGGCCGGTTGGAAAACTGGCTGGGCATGCGCCAGCAGATCAATCTCGGGCAAGGCGGGCTGCAGCCCGGACACCCAGGACATACCCTCGGTTCGGTTCCTGGGGGCCAGCTTGTCAGCCAGCGGTCAGACGCTCTGAAGATAGTCCGCTCGGCAGGTGGCAGGCCGCTTTTCGCCCTGGGTGATCTTTGATCGTGGTCGACGGAACACGGAAAAGGGATCAAGAGCACAGGGCCGCGATTGCGCACCACGTGGCCCCCAACTGTTGGTGCAGTCACAATCACCGGAGGGTGAGGTGCAAGCGCAGCGAGCCGCATCGAACCGGATGGCAGACCGATTTCTGAACACAATTGTCCGACCCCAGGCCGGACATTCATAGGAGCGAAAGAATGGCGACGAGCGAAGTAGCGACGAACGTGCGAGAGCGAGCACGACCCATGACCCGGGAGGAGAAGAAGGTCATCCTGGCCTCTTCGGCCGGCACCATTTTCGAGTGGTACGACTTCTACCTCTACGG
>JAYVSX010000125.1:0-2807 GCA_043774975.1 Rubrivivax sp. | reverse complement strand
TCTCGGGCAAATACAAGTTCCGCCTGTTCCAGGGCGCGCCGGTCAGCTTTCCGGGCCAGCATTTCGTCAACCTGATCCTGGCCGTGCTGATGGTCGGTTTCGGCCTGATCTTCTGCCTGGCGCCTGGTTCGGAGCCGGCCTGGCTGCCCTTCATCCTGATGACGATCATTGCTTTCATCCTCGGTGTGTTGATCATCATTCCGATCGGTGGTGCCGACATGCCGGTGGTGGTGTCGATGTTGAACAGCTACTCGGGCTGGGCAGCGGCGGGCATCGGCTTCAGCCTGAACAACAGCATGCTGATCATTGCCGGCAGCCTGGTGGGCAGCTCGGGCGCGATCCTCAGCTACATCATGTGCAAGGCCATGAACCGCAGCTTCTTCAATGTCATTGGCGGTGGTTTTGGCGGTGAAACCAGCACGGCCGCTGCGGCCGGCGGCGGCGCACAGCGCGCGGTGAAAAGCGGCAGCGCCGACGACGCCGCCTTTGTGCTGAGCAATGCCGAAACGGTGGTCATCGTGCCGGGCTACGGTTTGGCCGTGGCGCGCGCGCAGCACGCGGTGAAGGAACTGGCCTCCAAACTCACGGCCAAGGGCATCACGGTGAAGTACGCCATCCACCCGGTGGCCGGCCGCATGCCGGGCCACATGAACGTGCTGCTGGCCGAAGCCGAGGTGCCCTACGACCAGGTCTTTGAGATGGAAGACATCAACGGCGAATTTGGCCAGGTCGACGTGGCCATCGTGCTGGGCGCCAACGACGTGGTCAACCCGGCCGCGCACGTCAAGGGCAGCGCCATCTACGGCATGCCCATTCTGGAGGCCTACAAGGCCAAGACCATCATCGTGAACAAGCGCAGCATGGCCAGCGGCTACGCCGGGCTGGACAACGAACTGTTCTACATGGACAAGACCATGATGGTGTTTGGCGATGCGAAGAAAGTGGTGGAGGCCATGGTGAAAGCAGTCGAATGAGATTCGACTGCGGGGTCAAAGCGGTGGAGTAAGCCCAGCGCCCAGGGCTGGCGCAGACGCCTCGACAGGCCAACACCGTGACTGGGGTTGGCCTTTTTCATTTCTGATTCGTTGAGGCTTGCCTGACGTGGCAGGACCGCGCTCACCTTCTTCGATTTGCCCAGCACCCACTGCCCCTATCGCTTCCCCTGATGGGCACTTGTCAGCCAGCCGTCAGAATTCGGCCATCCCCGGCCCTTCCACCATGCTGCACGCTCCTGCCCCATCACCCACGCTGGCAACGCCATGGGTGCGCGGCGTGGACACCGGTGGCTCATTGAAGACCTTGCTCGAACGCAGCTTCAAGGCCCACCCGCATCTGCCGGCGTGCAGCTTCATGGGCCGCGCGCTCAGCTATGGGCAGCTGGACCAGCTGTCCCTGGCCATGGCGGCTTACCTGCAAAGCCTGGGTCTGGCGCGCGGCGACCGCGTGGCCATCATGCTGCCCAACACGCCACAGCTGCTGGTGGCGGTTGCCGCGGTCTTGCGGGCCGGGCTGGTGGTGGTCAACGTCAACCCGCAGCTGTCGGCGGTGGACCTGGGGCACCAACTGCGCGACGCCAACGCCAGGGCCATCTTTGTCATGGACAGCCAGGCCACCAGCTTGTTGGCACTGCCCGAAGGTGTGGCAACACTTGCGCCCATCGTCACGTCCGTGGGCGACCTGCTGGGGCCACTGAGAAGCGCGGTCGCCAACCGCTGGTGGCGCCGTGTGCAAGGTCTGCCGCCGCGCGTGAAACTGCCCGACGCGGTCGGCTTTCTGGCAGCCCTGGACATGGGCCGGCAACGGGCCCTGTTGCCGGTGGACCTGCAAGGGCATGACATTGCCGCGCTGCAGTACACCGGGGGCACCACCGGCGTTAGCCGTGGCGCGGTGCTGTTGCACCGCAACCTGGTGGCCAACGTGCTGCAGTGCCAGGCCTGGTACCAGTCCGCGCTGGCGCGCATTCCCGCTGGCGAACAGCCGGTCAGCGTGGCCGCGCTGCCGCTGCATCACATCTTTGGCTTTTCGCTGGTGCTGTTGCTGGGTTTGCACCAGGGCGCCTGCCTGTTGTTGATACCCGAGCCCCACGACGCCAGCAGCTTGCTCAAGGTGCTGGCCAAGCACCGCTTTCACCTGTTTGCCGCGGTCGACGGCTTGTTCCAGGCGCTGGCCACTCACCCGGCTGCGGCCACGGTGGATTGGCAGCCCATGCAGCTCAGCGTGGGCGGGGCGATGGCGGTGCATGCCACCACGGCACAACAATGGAAAGCCTTGACGGGCCGCACCATCTGCCAGGGTTACGGCTTGAGCGAAGCCAGTCCCGCGGTCACCTGCAACCCGGTGGACGACACCCACTTCAGCGGCCACCTGGGCCAGGCCTTGCCCGGCACCGAGGTGCTGGTGGTCAATGACGAAGGTCTGGCCGTGCCACCGGGCACACGCGGCGAAATTGCCATCCGCGGGCCCCAGGTGATGGCCGGCTACTGGCACCGCCCGGATGAAACAGCGCAGGTCATGACCGCCAGCGGGCACCTGCGCACCGGAGACATCGGCGTCTTCGACGCGCAAGGCGCACTGCGCCTGGTGGACCGCAAAAGAGACCTGATCTTCGTCAGCGGCTTCGACGTCTACCCTTTTGAGGTGGAAGACGTGCTGTCGAAGATGCCGGGTGTGCGCGACTGCGCCGCCGTGGGCATGCCAGACGACCTGGCAGGCGAGGTGGTCAAGGTGGTGCTGGTCAAGTCCGACCAGCACAGCGCCAGCCCCACTGAGGCCGATGTGCGGGCCTGGTGCAGCAGCCACCTGGCCGG
>JAYVSX010000124.1:0-4353 GCA_043774975.1 Rubrivivax sp. | reverse complement strand
TGTACGCCATTGGTGTGCTGGGGCTGGTGATGCGCCGCTTCAACTTCCCCACTGCACCGGTGGTGGTGGGCATGATCCTGGGGCCGTTGGCCGAGGCGCAGATGCGCAACGCGCTGTCGATTGGCGAGGGCCACTGGAGTGTCTTTGTGCAGCGCCCCATGTCGGCGACCCTGCTGGCCCTGGTGGTGCTGATCCTGGTTCTGCCGCGCTTGCTGAAGCTGCTGCGCCGCTGAGTGCCGGTCTGGGGCAAAGCACCGCAGAGGCGCAAGCCCGCAGTCTCAGTCCGGCGAGCCCAGGGCCAGCGCGCGGTCGCGGCTGAGCTGCAGCTCGGCCGGGTCGGGCGGCATCCGGGTGTCCCAGCCTGACAGGTGCCGCTCGGTGAGTGCGGTCAGCGCGTCGATCCAGGCCGGCGAATCGTTCAGGCAGGCGACATAACTGAAAGATTCGCCGCCCGCGCGCAGAAAGGCTTCACGGGCCTCCTGCGCAATTTCTTCCAGTGTCTCCAGGCAGTCTCCAACAAAGCCAGGGCACATCACGTCGACGCGCTTGAGGCCCGACTGGGCCAGGGCCTGCAGGGTGGGCTCGGTGTAGGGCTGCAGCCACTTGGCTTTGCCAAAGCGGCTTTGGAAGGTGACTTGAACCGTGTCAGGCGCCAGGCCCAGGCGCTGCGACAGCAGGCGGGCTGTCTTGTGACATTGGCAGTGGTAGGGGTCGCCCAGGTGAAGGCTTCGCTCAGGCACACCGTGAAAGCTGAGCACCAGTTTGTCGCCTCGCCCGTGGGCCGCCCAATGCGCCTGCAGGCGTTGTGCCAGGGCGTCGATGTAGGCGGGGTCGTCGTGGTACTCGGCCACAAAGCGCAGCTCGGGCACGCGCCGCGCCTGGCTGACCCACTGCAGCACCTTGTCGCTGATGCTGGCGGTGGTGGCTGCAGCGTATTGCGGGTAGAGCGGCACCACCAGCACGCGCGTGGCGCCATCAGCTCGCAATGCATCCAGCACCGCCGCAAGGCCAGGGTTGCCATAGCGCATGGCGTGGCGAACCATCACCTGGTGGCCACGCGCCTGCAACTGCTTGGCCACGGCTTCGGTTTGGCGCTGGGTCCACACCGCCAGCGGTGAGCCTTCAGGCGTCCAGACGCTGGCGTACTTGGCGGCCGACTTGGCCGGGCGGGTGCGCAAGATGATGCCGTGCAGGATCAACCACCACAAGGCTTTGGGGATTTCAACCACCCGAGAGTCACTGAGGAATTCCGCCAAGTAGCGCCTCAGAGCGGCTGGCGTCGGTGCGTCGGGTGTACCCAGGTTCACCATCAACACCGCCGTTCTGGCACGCTGCCCATGGTGGTGGGCAGGCTCAGGTCTGAAGCTCATGAACTGGGGTCGGTTTCGCTGCGGCGGGTGAGTTCGGCCAGCACCTGCTGCAGCTGAACGGGTTTGGTCCAGCAACCGGCGAACCCGGCTTCAAGCGCGGGTTGCTCCACCAGTGGTGCTTCGTCGGCCGTGCAAAGGTAGGCGGGCAAGCCAGGCTGGCCGAGCAAGGTTCGCAGGGCCGGCAACAGGTCGTAGCCGGTGGTGTCGGGCAGGTGCAAGTCCACCACCAGCAAATCGGGCCGAAAGGTGGGCGCAAGTTCCAGGGCCTCTGCGCCGGTGGCGGCGGTTTCGACTTCGACCTTGCGCACAAAACGACAGGTCTCGACAAACAGCAAGGTGTTGATGCGGTCGTCGTCGATGTAGAGCACCCGCATGGTCAGCGCAGTTCCAAGGGCACTTGCGGCTGCGTGTCGGCAAAGCGCAGCACGTCGAAGCTGACGCAGGCCGAGCCCGGATCGGTGGGTGTACCGCCCAAGCCGATGGTGCCGCTGCCGTGCAGGGTGCAGCTGCCACGGCGCAGGCTGACAATCTCACCGTCGTTGAAGCGCACGTAGGTGCCGTTGTAGCTGAGGTCGGTGATCTGGAAGCTGCCGCTGTGCCAGTCGACTCGCGCATGTGAGCGGGAGACCCGTCCGTCGTCCACACAGAACGTGGCTTGCGGACTGCGCCCCAGCACCACCGGTGTTTGCTGGCTGGCAAAGAGGCGGTGCAAGTCGGCCCACACCAAACGAAGGCCGTCCGGCTCCGAGACCGTGGTGACGTCGCCAAACTGTGTGGCGGCCATGTCGGAACCCACACCGCGACGGCCACCCAGCACGTGCACCTGCACCGGTTCTGCGCGTCCGCGCAGCACCAGCCTGTCCAGGCTGCGAAAGCGAGAGCGCAAGTCCAGTGGCAAGCCTTGCAGCACTTCGACGGTCAGCAAGGTTTCGTTGTCGCCGGCGTGGTCCAGCAGCCGGGCTGCGACGTTGACCGCGTCACCAAAGCAGTCGCCCGCCATTTCCACCACTTCGCCGCGCGCCAGGCCAACCTGCAGCCGCAGCGCACGCAGACCCGACGAGGCACCGCGCTCGCTGCCCCGGTTGACCATGCCTTCGAGCACTTCGTGCATCAACATGGCAGCCTGGACGGCGGGCGCCGCGTCGTCAAACACCGCCATCAGGCCGTCGCCCAGGGTCTTGACGACATGACCTTCGTAGCTGTTGACGGGGCCGCCGAGTGCGTTGACGCAATGTGTCACCACCGAAGTGGCTTCGGCGTTGCCCAAGGTCTCAAAAAGCGCCGTGCTGCCGCGCAGGTCGGCAAACAGCACGGTGCGATCGGATATCCGCGTCATGCAGGCAGTGTAGCGGGCCGTCCGTGACTTTTCTAACGCTTAGAGGTTGTCCAGATAGGTTCTCAGCTTGTCCGACCGGCTGGGGTGCTTGAGCTTGCGGATGGCCTTGGCTTCGATTTGGCGGATGCGTTCGCGGGTCACGTCAAACTGCTTGCCCACCTCTTCCAGCGTGTGGTCGGTGGACATCTCGATGCCAAAGCGCATGCGCAGTACCTTGGCCTCACGCGGCGTCAGGCTGTCCAGGATGTCCTTGACCACATCGCGCAAGCCAGCTTGCATGGCCGCGTCGACCGGGGCCACGTTGTTGGTGTCTTCGATGAAGTCGCCCAGGTGGCTGTCGTCGTCGTCACCGATCGGCGTTTCCATGGAGATCGGCTCTTTGGCGATCTTCATGATCTTGCGGATCTTGTCCTCCGGGATTTCCATCTTTTCAGCCAGCGTCGGGGCATCGGGCTCGAAGCCAAATTCCTGCAGGTGCTGACGCGAGATGCGGTTCATCTTGTTGATGGTTTCGATCATGTGCACCGGAATCCGGATGGTGCGTGCCTGATCGGCAATGCTGCGCGTGATGGCCTGACGGATCCACCAGGTGGCGTAGGTGCTGAACTTGTAGCCACGGCGGTATTCGAACTTGTCCACCGCTTTCATCAGGCCGATGTTGCCTTCCTGGATCAGGTCCAGGAACTGCAAGCCGCGGTTGGTGTACTTCTTGGCGATGGAGATGACCAAACGCAGGTTGGCCTCGATCATTTCCTTCTTCGCATCGCGGCTGGACTTTTCACCCTCGTTCATGCGCTTGTTGATGAGCTTGAGGTCGTCCAGCGGCACCACGGCGCGGCTTTGCAGGTCGCTGAGCTTTTGCTGCAGCTCTTGCACCGCCGGCAGGTTGCGTTGCAGCACCTGGGCGAAAGGCTTGCCAGTGGCAATCTCTTTTTCAGCCCACTTCAGGTTCATCACATTGGGCGGAAAGCTCTTAATGAAGTGCTCTTGCGGCATGCCGCACTTGTCAACCACGATCTTGCGGATTTCGCGTTCGTAGCGACGCACGTCGTCGACCTGGCTGCGCAGGATGTGGCACAGCTTCTCAATCGTCTTGACGGTGAAGCGGATCGTCATCAGGCCTTCGCTGATGGCGTGCTGCGACTTGTTGTAGGACGGTGACTTGTAGCCTTCTTTTTCATAGGCTTTGCGCATCTTTTCGAAGTGGCCGCGCAGGGCTTCGAATTTTTCCAGCGCCTGTTTTTTCAGCTCCTCGAGCTTCTTGGTCAGCGCCTTGCTGCCACCTTGGCCGTCGTCGTCGTCTTCTTCGTCGAACTCGTCGAAGTCTTCCTCGGCCACGTAGTCGTCGGCTTCGTCAACGCTGATGAAGCCGTCCACGGCTTCAGAGATCTGCATCGTGCCGGCAGCAATCTTGTCGGCCATGGACAAGATTTCAGCGATGGTGGTGGGCGACGCGCTGATGGCCAGCATCATCGATTGCAGGCCACCTTCGATGCGCTTGGCGATTTCAATTTCGCCTTCGCGGGTGAGCAGTTCCACGGTGCCCATTTCGCGCATGTACATGCGCACCGGGTCGGTGGTGCGGCCGAACTCGGAGTCCACCGTGGACAGCGCCGCCTCGGCGGCCTCTTCGGCCTCTTCGTCGGT
>JAYVSX010000123.1:0-14913 GCA_043774975.1 Rubrivivax sp. | reverse complement strand
TACGCGGGCGAACGTCACTCTTCATACTTATGATCGTCATACATATGACGACAATATCGACGTGCAAGTTCACTTTGTCAAGGAGTTTTTCCTTTGAGCGCAGAGACGATCAAGGGCTCGCGGCTTTCTCCGCGAGCGACAGTGCTTCCATCAGGCAACTGAACGCAGGACTGCCGTTGATACCCCACGACTTAGCACCGCAATTTCACCAAATGGCTGCGGTAGTCCGTCAGAACCTTCGGGCCGTCGGCTGAAGGTCAAGGTCCTCTATGCGGAGCTATGCTCGACCGACTGGTTGTGGCCGTGAGCAGCCGACCATCGCCATGCAAAAGGAGCGCCGCAGCGCCCCTTCCCGTCATCGCGGCACAACCCGGCCGCTCAGTCCGCCTGCTTGCGCAAGAACGCCGGAATCTCGATCTCGTCCATGCCGTTGCTGGCCAGCGCGTCGACCTTGGCCGCCGCGTGGGTGCGGTTGGTGCGCCACACGCTGGGGGTGTTGAGCCCTTCGTAGGTCTGCTGGGCGGCCGGGTTGGCTTGTGCTGCCTGCAGGTGCGCTGCCTGCATGTGGGCCGACGGGCCGGCCTGCGCCACCTGGCTCAGCACGGGGATGTTGTCGGTGCCGGTGCGCAGCACGGGGGCTTGCTGCACCACCAGCTGCGGCGGTGACGCCGCGGCGCGGCGGCCGCTGTTCAGGCCAGTGGCGATCACCGTCACGCGCAGTTGGTCGCCCAGGCTCTCGTCATAAGCGGTGCCAAAAATCACATGCGCGTCATCTGCCGCATAACGCTTGATAGCGTTCATCGCGTTGCGGCTTTCGCTGAGCTTGAAGGTGGCCTTGCTGGCTGCAATCAGCACCAGCACACCACGCGCGCCGCTCAGGTCAATGCCCTCCAGCAGCGGGCAGGCCACGGCGGCTTCAGCGGCCTTGGTGGCGCGGTCGGGGCCGCCGGCCACCGCCGTGCCCATCATCGCTTTGCCGGGCTCGCTCATCACGGTCTTGACGTCTTCAAAGTCGACGTTGACCAGGCCCGGGATGTGGATGATGTCGCTGATGCCGCCCACCGCGTTTTTCAGCACGTCGTTGGCGTGGGCAAAGGCCTGCTCTTGCGTCACGTCGTCGCCCATCACTTCGAGCAGCTTTTCATTGAGGACCACGATCAGGCTGTCGACGTTGGCTTCCAGTTCGCTGACGCCTTCGTCGGCCTGCTTGCCGCGGCGGTTGCCTTCAAATTCGAAAGGCTTGGTCACCACGCCCACGGTCAGGATGCCCATCTCCTTGGCCACCCGCGCAATCACCGGCGCCGCGCCGGTGCCGGTGCCACCGCCCATGCCCGCGGTGATGAAGAGCATGTGCGCGCCGGCAATGCATTCCTTGATGCGGTCCACCGCTTCTTCAGCGGCCGCGCGGCCCATGGGCGGCTTGCTGCCCGCCCCCAGGCCGGTTGTGCCCAGCTGCACCAGCGTGCCCGCATTGCTGCGGTGCAGGGCCTGGGCGTCGGTGTTGGCGCAGATGAACTCCACGCCTTGCACACCTTGCGAGATCATGTGTTCAACGGCGTTACCACCGCCGCCACCCACACCGATCACCTTGATCTGTGTGCCTTGGTCGAATTCGTCGATCATTTCGATGGGCATGTGAGCCTCCTTACGCGTTGGTTGCAGTTGCCGTTGTCAAACAAGTCATCCGGGACTTCTGGGTTGGTTTGTGTTTCGTTTTTCAATCGAGTCCCTTCCTCAAAAATTCTTTAAAAACCAGTCTTTGGTGCGGCCGACCATGTTTTTCATGGACCCGGCCTGCGCCGCCGCTTTGTGGCCGCGGGACCGCGCAATGCGCGCTTCTTCCAGCAGCCCCATCACCGTGGCCGAGCGCGGGTTGGCCACCATGTCGTACAGCGCCGAGCTGTACAGCGGCAGGCCCCGGCGCACCGGCTTCAAGAAAATGTCTTCGCCCAGTTCCACCATGCCCGGCATCACGCAGCTGCCGCCGGTGATGACGATGCCGCTGCTCAGCAGTTCTTCGTAGCCGCTTTGGCGGATGACCTGGTGCACCAGCGAGAAGATCTCTTCGACGCGCGGCTCAATCACGCCGGCCAGCGCCTGGCGTGACAGCATGCGCGGGGCGCGGTCGCCCAGGCCGGGCACCTCGACCTGGTCGCTGGGGTCGGCCAGCAGCTGTTTGGCCACCCCGTGTTCAACCTTGATTTCTTCGGCGTCCTTGGTCGGTGTGCGCAGCGCCATTGCAATGTCGCTGGTGATCAGGTCGCCGGCGATCGGGATGACCGCCGTGTGGCGCACGCTGCCGTCGGTGTAGATCTGCACGTCGGTGGTGCCAGCGCCAATGTCCACCACGGCCACGCCCAGGCTCTTTTCATCTTCGGTCAGCACGGCCGAGCTGCTGGCGCTGGGGTTGAGCACCAGGCGCTCGACTTCCAGCCCGCAGCGGCGCACGCACTTCAAGATGTTTTCAGCCGCACTTTGCGCGCCGGTGACGATGTGCACCTTCACCTCGAGCCGGCTGCCGCTCATGCCGATGGGCTCTTTGACCTCGTGCCCGTCGATGATGAATTCCTGCGGCTCCACCAGCAGCAGGCGCTGGTCGTTGTGGATGTTGATGGCCTTGGCGGTTTCGACGACCCGCGACACGTCCACCGGTGTGACTTCGCGGTTGTCGCGCACGATGACCATGCCGGTGCTGTTCAGGCCGCGAATGTGGCTGCCGGTGATGCCGGTGTAGACCGATGTGATCTTGCAGGCGGCCATCATCTCGGCCTCTTTCAGCGCCTGCTGGATGCTGGCCACGGTGGCGTCGATGTTGACCACCACGCCGCGTTTGAGGCCATGGGTGGGCGCAATGCCCAGGCCGGCCAGGCGCAGCTCGCCACCCGGCATGACCTCGGCGGCCACCACCATCACCTTGGCGGTGCCGATGTCCAGGCCGAACACCATGTCCTTGAATTCTTTGGCCATGTGTCTGTCCTTCAGTTGGGCTTGGCCGCGGCCGGGGCCGCGGGTGACGAATGAGACGAATGGGCCGGCGCTGCGGCATTGCCATAACCGCGCAAGCGCACGGCGTAACCGTCGCGGTGGCGCAGGTCGGCGTATTCCAGCGGCGCACGCCACTTGCTGGTGGCAGCGGCCAGCGTGCGCACAAAACGTTCGGTGCGCTGGAAAACTTCTGCTTCGCTGCCGCGGCCCAGTTCCAGCACCGCGCCAGCGTCGGTATCGACACGCCAGCTGCCGCGGCCCGACAGGACCAAGCGCACCACGTCCAGGTCCAGGCGGGCCAGCAGCGGCTGCAGGCGAGCCAGCAGGGCCAGCATCTGGGGAGCGCTGCCATTCGGCCCTTCCAGCGTGGTCAGGCCGTCGTCTTCCAGGTCGCCGGCATTGGCGTCAAAAACCTCGCCGTGGCTGTTGACCAGGCGGCTGGCGCCGTCTTCGCCGGCCCACAAGGCAACGGGGCGATGCTCTTCCAGTTGCACCGCCAGGCGGTCGGGCCAGACCCGGCGCACCACCGCGCGGCGCACCCAGGGCACCGACTCAAAGGCCTGGCGGCTTTGCTGCAGGTCGACGCTGAAGAAATTGCCGGCCAGGCGCGGCGCGGCGTTGGCGCGGATGGTGGGCACGTTGCTGCGGGCCATGTCGCCGTCCAGAGAAATGCCGCGAATCGGGAACAACGGGCTGCGCATCAGCCACAGCACCCCGGCCACCAAGGCGCCCACCGCCGCCAGCACAAACACCGTGCTCGACACCGCGTTCATCAGGCGCACGTCCAACGGCAACAACAGCGGCGCGCTGATGCTGGGTTTGAGGGTGCGACGCAGGGTGGCCATGTCGGGGTCAGTTGCGCACCGAGTCCAGGCTGGCCTGGCTGATCAGGTGCAGACACAGCGCCTCAAAGCTCATGCCAGCGGCACGGGCCGACATCGGCACCAGTGAATGGCTGGTCATGCCCGGGCTGGTGTTCATTTCCAGCAAGAACAGCTTGCGGTCAGGGTTCTTGCCGCCCGTGCGCATCATCAAGTCAGCCCGACCCCAGCCCCGGCAACCCAGGCTGCGGTAGGCGGCCAGCGTCAGTCGCTGCACCTCGGCTTCTTCAGCGGCGCTCAGGCCACTGGGGATGCGGTACTTCACCACGTCGGTGTAGTACTTGTTCTGAAAGTCGTAGTTGCCGTCGGGGGCCTCGATGCACACCACCGGCAGGGCCCGCGCCTGGGCACCTTGGCCCAGCACCGGGCAGGTCAGCTCAATGCCTTCGATGAACTCTTCGCACAGCACGTCGGCGTCGTACAACGTCGCCAGCGTCACCGCGCTTTGCATCTGCGAATAGCCGCTGACCTTGCTGATGCCGATGCTGGAGCCTTCACGCGGTGGCTTCACGATCAAGGGCAGGCCCAGGGTGTCGGGCACCGCCATCACCTGCTCGCGCGCCTGGGCGTCGCTGGCCATCCACACCCAGCGCGGTGTGGGCAGGTTGTCGGTGGACCAAACCCGTTTGCTCATCACCTTGTCCATGGCCACGGCGCTGGCCATCACACCGCTGCCGGTGTAGGGGATGCCCAGCAGTTCCAGCGCGCCCTGCACCGTGCCATCTTCGCCATGGCGGCCGTGCAAGGCGATGAAGGCGCGTTGGAAGCCTTCGCGCTTGAGCTCACCCAGATCACGCTCGGCGGGGTCAAAAGCGTGGGCGTCGACCCCCAGGCTCTGCAGCGCGGCCAACACGCCGGCGCCCGACATCAGCGACACCGCGCGTTCTGCGCTGCTGCCGCCCATCAACACCGCCACCCGGCCTAAATTTAGGGCAGCCAGGGCATCCAGGGCATCCAGGGAAAGCGCCGCCACATCAACGCTCATGCAGGGCCTCCCGGGGACTGAAGCAACAACCGAGGCACCGAGCCGATGGAGCCCGCGCCCATGGTGATGACGATGTCACCGGCTTGCGCAAACTGTGTGATGGCGCGCGGCAACTCGGCCACATCGCCCAGCCACAGCGGCTTGACCTTGCCAGCTTGGTTCAGCGCCCGCGCCAGCGCCGCGCTGTCGGCGGCGTCGATCAGGGCCTCGCCGGCGGCATAAACCTCGGTCAGCAGCACCGCGTCGGCTTGGCCCATGACCTGCACAAAGCCTTCAAAGCAGTCGCGGGTGCGGCTGTAGCGGTGCGGCTGAAACGCCAGCACGATGCGTTGCCCGGGAAAAGCGCCACGCGCTGCCGAGAGGACCGCCGCCATCTCCACCGGGTGGTGGCCGTAGTCGTCGATCAGCGTGTAGTGGCCACCGCCATGGCAAGGCAGTTCGCCGTGGCGTTGGAAGCGTCGGCCCACGCCGGCAAAGGCACACAAGGCACGGGCGATGGGGGCGTCGGGCAGTTCCAGTTCACGCGCCACGGCAATCGCCGCCAGCGCGTTGCACACGTTGTGCACACCGGCCAGGTTCAGGCTGACAGCCAAGTCGGCGCGACCCGCCTGTTGGGCCACAAAGCCCATGCGTCCGCCCGGCAGGGCCTGCACGTTCACAGCGCGCAGGTCGACCCGTTCTTGCAGACCGTAAGTGGTCAGCGGCCTGCAGAGCTTGGGCAGGATGGCCTGCACGCCAGCGTCGTCGCCACAGACCACCGCACGGCCATAAAAGGGCAAGCGGTGGATGAACTCGACAAAGGCAGCGCGCAAGCGCGACAGGTCATGGCCGTAGGTTTCCATGTGGTCGGCGTCGATGTTGGTGACGACACTGATCACGGGGCTCAGGTGCAGAAAGCTGGCGTCGCTTTCGTCGGCCTCCACCACGATGGTGTCACCCGCGCCCAGGCGGCTGTTGGCGCCGGCGCTCATCAGCTGTCCACCAATGACAAAGGTTGGGTCCAGGCCACCTTCAGACAGCACACTGGCCACCAGCGACGTGGTGGTGGTCTTGCCATGCGTGCCGGCGATGGCCACGCCTTGTTTCAGGCGCATCAACTCGGCCAACAAGACCGCGCGTGCCACCACTGGCACGCGCGCAGCGCGGGCGGCCATGACTTCGGGGTTGTCGGACTTCACCGCGGTGCTGGTCACCACCGCCTGCGCGCCGGCGATGTGGGTTGCGGCGTGGCCGATAAAAACCATCAGGCCCAGGTCCGACAGGCGGCGTGTGACCGCACTGTCGCTTTGGTCCGAGCCCGAGACGCGGTAACCCAGGTTGTGCAGGATCTCGGCGATGGCGCTCATGCCGGCGCCGCCGATGCCCACAAAGTGGATGTGCTTGATGGCGTGCTTCATGTGTGCTTCAAGCGCGCTTCACCAAGTGCTCGATTTCATCGGCCACCCGGGCGGCGGCCTGGGGCTTGGCCAGCGCGCGGGCTTGTTGGGCCATCCGCAGCAAATCAGCTCGCGTCAAGGGCAACAGGGTGTTGGCCAGCGCCTGCGGGCTCAAGTCGCTTTGTGGCAGGTGCAGCGCAGCGCCCTGCCCGGCCAGCCACAGCGCGTTGTCACGCTGGTGCGACGTGGTGCTGACCACCAGCGGCACCAGAACCGCAGGCACACCGGCAGCGCACAGTTCACTGACGGTGATGGCGCCGGCGCGGCAGACCATCAGGTCGCAGTCGGCCAAGCGTGTGGGCATGTCGTCGATGAAGCTCAGCACCTCGGCTTGCAGGCCCGCTGCGGCGTAGGCGGCGCGCACGCTGTCGGCCTGCGCGGCGCCAGTCTGGTGCGTGACCAGCGGCCGCCGAGCCGCCGGCAGCAACGCCAGCGCTTCAGGCACGGTTTGATTCAGCACCTGGGCGCCCAAGCTGCCACCCACCACCAACAGGCGCAAGGGCCCTTGGCGGCCTGCATAACGCTGGTCCGGCGCAGCAATGGCTTCGATTTCAGCGCGCACGGGGTTGCCGGTGACCACGGCGTTGCGCGTCTGGTCGGCCGCCGCGCCTGGGAAGCCAAAGGCCACCCGGTCGGCCACCGGCAGCAGGCTCTTGTTGCTGAGCAGCAGCGCCGCGTCGGCGTTGACCAGCAGCAGCGGCTTGTTCAGCAGGCTGGCCATCAGGCCGCCAGGGAAACAAACGTAGCCGCCCATGCCCAGCACCACGTCGGCACTGCGGCGACGCAAGATTTGCAAGGTGTCCCAGAAGGCTTTCAACAGGCGCAGGCCGCCAGTGGCGGTGTGCAGCAGGCCCCTGCCACGCAAGCCGCTGAAGGTGATGGTGTCGAGCGGAATCCGGGTTGGCGGCACCAGCCTGTTTTCCATGCCGTGCGAGGTGCCCAGCCAGCTGACGCTCCAACCGCGGCCCTGCATCTCGCGGGCCACGGCCAGGCCCGGCATGATGTGCCCGCCGGTGCCCGCCGCCATGACCACCAGGTGTGGCATCAGGCTTTGCCTCCGCGCATGAGTGCTCTGTTTTCAATATCCACGCGCAGTACCAGCGCCAGCGCAATCAGGTTCATCAGAATGGCCGAACCGCCATAGCTCATCAACGGCAGCGTCAAGCCCTTGGTGGGCAGCACGCCCAGGTTCACGCCCATGTTGATGAAAGCCTGAAAGCCCATCCAGATGCCGATGCCCTGGCACATCAGCCCGGCAAACACCCGGTCCAGCGCGATGGCCTGGCGGCCGATGTGGAAGATGCGCCGGGTCAGCCAGAAGAACAGCACGATGACGGTGGCCACGCCCACAAAGCCGAGTTCTTCGCCGATGACGGCCAGCAGGAAGTCGGTGTGGGCCTCGGGCAGGTAATGCAACTTTTCCACCGACGACCCCAGTCCCTGGCCAAAGATTTCGCCGCGCCCCAGTGCGATCAGCGAATGTGTGAGTTGATAGCCTTTGCCTTGCGCGTACTTGGGGTTCCACGGGTCCAGGTAGGCCAGGATGCGTTCGCGGCGCAGGTCGTCGAAGGCGATGATCAATGCGAAGGTGACGATCAGCACCGCCGCGATCAGGAAGAACATGCGGGCGTTGACACCGCCCAGGAACAAGATGCCCATGGCGATGGTGGCGATGACGATGAACGCCCCCATGTCGGGCTGGCGCAGCAGCAGCACGCCCACAAAGGCCACCGCCACCACCATCGGTGAGACCGCGCGAAAGAAGTTCTCGCGCGTGTCCATGCGCCGCACCATGTAGTTGGCGGCATACAGCGCGATGGCCAGCTTGGCCATCTCGCTGGGCTGAAAGTTCATGATGCCCAGCGGTATCCAGCGGCGCGAGAAGTTCACCACCTTGCCAATGAACGGCACCAGCACGATGACCAGCAAGATCAACGAGATCAGAAACACCACCGGGGCCTGCTTTTCCCAAAACGAAATCGGTATCTGCACCGCCACCAGGGCCACCACAAAAGCGATGCCCAAGGCCATCACATGGCGCTGCAGGAAATACAGCTGCGAGTAGTTCTTGAACTTGGGGTTGTCCGGCATGGCGATGCTGGCCGAATAGACCATCACCACGCCCAGCGCGACCAGCGCCAGCACCACCGCCACCAAGGCCTGGTCAAAGGCCATCAGGCGCACTGGGCGCACGCCCCCCACGTCGACGTGCGCGCGCACTGGCAGGTCGTCGCCGCCCTGGCCCTTGCCGCCCCACCAGCCCTTGATGAGGCCCAGCCCCTGGCTCAGCACGGCGTTCATAACTGCCTTTGACCGCTCATGCCACACCTCGGTCGGCTGCGTAGGCTTGAACCGCGCCCACAAAGACCTCGGCCCGGTGCACGTAGTTGCGGAACATGTCCAGGCTGGCGCAGGCCGGGCTGAGCAGCAGCGCGTCACCGCTGCGGGCTTGTGCAAAGCCCCAGGCCACGGCTTGTTCCAGCGAGAGAAAACGCTGAACCGGCAGACCCTGAATGACGGCCTCGATCGCCGCCGCGTCTTTGCCGATGGTGGCCACCGCGCGGGCAAACTGCCGCAGCGGCGCGCTCAAGGGGCTGAAGTCCTGGCCCTTGCCATCGCCACCCAGGATCACCACCAACTGGCCCGGCGCCTTGTCGGCACCCAGACCCGTCAGCGCCGCCACCGTGGCGCCCACGTTGGTACCCTTGCTGTCGTCGAAGGCCTCCACGCCGTTCACCGCAACGATGAACTGCACCCGGTGCGGTTCACCTTCGTATTCGCGCAGGCCGTGCAACATCGGCGCCAGGGGGCAACCGATGGCGGTGGCCAAGGCCAGTGCAGCCAAGGCGTTGGCAGCGTTGTGGCGGCCGCGCACCCGCAGGGCGTCGGCGGGCATCAGGCGCTGCAGGTGGATTTCTTCTTCGGCGTCGCCCTTTTTGCGTTTGAAGGTTTCGTCCAGCGGCAAGGCCCGCACCAACCACGCCATGCCGTTTTCTTCGATCAACCCAAAGTCGCCCGGCAGACGCGGTGCGTCAAGGCCAAAGCGCAGGATCGGGCGCGGTGTAGCGCGTGACGTTGTAGCGCGTGAGTTTTGGCGATCGGCCAGCTTGGCCTTACCCTTGGCCACCACCGCCGGCACGGGCACCATGGCTTGCACGTGTGCGTCGTCGCGGTTGACCACCATCAGCGTCTGGCTGCCATAGACCCGCGCCTTGGCTGCGGTGTAGGCGGCCATGGTGCCGTGCCAGTCCAGGTGATCTTGGGTGACGTTGAGCACCACCGCAGCGCTGGGCTCAAAGCCCAGCGGGCCCCTGGTGACGCCATGGCCGCCGCCTTCGAGCTGAAAGCTCGACAGCTCCAGCACCCAGACCTGGGGCCAGGTGTCGACTTCGCCGGCCAGTTGGGCCGTTAGCGTGTCCAGCAAGGTGGGGCCGATGTTGCCGGCCATGGCCACCCGTTGGCCGGTGCGCTCGACCAGCAGCGCCGTCATGGCGGTGGTGGTGGTCTTGCCGTTGGTGCCGGTGATGGCCAAGAGCTTGGGCGCGTAGGCTTGCGTCTCCTTCAGGTCGGCCAAAGCGCGAGCAAACAGATCCAACTCGCCCTGCACCGCGATGCCGATGGCCCGCGCTTCGTCCAGCAGCGGTTGCACACGCGGGTCGGTGGGGCTCAGGCCGGGGCTCTTCAGCAGCAACTGCACGCCCGCCAGCTGCGCGCTAACCAACTCGCCGCTGCGCACCGCCACCTGTGGCAACTCAGCCTGCAAGGCCCCCAAGCCGGGCGGCGTGGCGCGGCTGTCCCACACCGTCACCACCGCACCATGGCGAACGCACCAACGCGCCATGGCCAGGCCGCTGTCGCCCAGGCCCAGGATGAAGACGGTGGTGTCGCGCAGGAAGTTCATTCAGCGCAGCTTCAAGCTGGCCAAGCCGATCAGGCACAACAACATCGTGATGATCCAGAAGCGAATCACCACCTGGGTCTCGGCCCAGCCCTTCTTCTCGAAGTGGTGGTGCAACGGCGCCATCAAGAAGACGCGTCGCCCCTCGCCATATTTGCGCTTGGTGTACTTGAACCAGCCGACCTGGATCATCACGCTCAGCGCTTCAGCAACAAAAATGCCACCCATGATGCCGAGCAAAATTTCTTGCCGCGTGATGACTGCGATGGTGCCCAGCGCGCCGCCCAGCGACAGCGCACCCACGTCGCCCATGAAGACCTGCGCCGGGCTGGCGTTGAACCACAAGAACGCCAGGCCCGCGCCAGCCATGGCGGCGCAAAAGACCAGCAGTTCACCGGCGCCGGGGATGTAGGGAAAGAGCAGGTACTTGCTGAACACCGAGTTGCCCACCACGTAGGCAAACACGCCCAGCGCGCTGCCCACCATCACCACCGGCATGATGGCCAGGCCGTCCAGCCCGTCGGTGAAGTTGACCGCGTTGCTGGCGCCGACAATGACAAACCAGCTCAGAAAGATGAAGCCGAACACACCCAGCGGGTAGCTGACGGTCTTGAAGAAAGGCACCATCAGGTCGGCGCGCGGTGGCAGGTCGTTGCTGAAGCCGCTGCTGACCCAGCGTATGAAAAGTTCCAGCACGCGCAGGTTGCTGGTCTCGGACACGCTGAAGGCCAGGTACAGCGCGGCCACCAGGCCGATCAGGCTTTGCCAGAAAAACTTTTCGCGGCTGCGCATGCCTTCGGGGTCCTTGTGCACCACCTTGCGGTAGTCGTCGACCCAGCCGATGGCACCAAAACCAAAGGTCACCAGCATCACCACCCAGACAAAGCGGTTGCTCCAGTCAAACCACAGCAGCGTGCTGGCGCCAATGCCGATCAGCACCAGCACACCGCCCATGGTGGGTGTGCCACGTTTGCCCAGGTGGGCTTGCACGCCGTATTCGCGGATCGGCTGGCCGATCTTCATCGACGTCAGCTTGCGAATGACCCAGGGCCCGAAGGCCAGGCCAATCAGCAACGACGTCATGGCCGCCAGCACCGCACGGAAGGTCAGGTACTGCACCACGCGCAAGAAGCCCAGGTGCTCGGGGGCTTGTTGCATCAACCATTGGCTCAGGCTAAGCAGCACGGGCGGACTCCATCTGCAGCGCCTTGACGACCTGCTCCATCTTCATGAATCGGGAACCCTTGACCAGCACCGACGCGGCCAGGGGACTGCGGGTCAGTGCCGCCGGCAACGACGCCAGCAGGTCCGCCACAGTGCTGAAGTGGCGGTGGGCGGCCACATGGGCACAAAGCTCACCCACGACCCACACCCGTTCGATGCCCTTGTCGCGTGCGCGCTGGCCCACTTCGGCATGGAACTGCGGGCCCTGCGGGCCCACTTCGCCCATGTCGCCCAGGATCAGCCAGCGCGGCCCGGGCATGGCAGCCAGCACGTCGATGGCTGCCAACACCGAATCCGGGTTGGCGTTGTAGCTGTCGTCGACCAAGGTCACCGCGCGGCCGGCCAAGGTCAAGGCCTGGGCGTGGGAGCGGCCGGCCACCGGTGCAAAAGCCGCCAGACCCTGTTGCACCGCAGCCAGCGGCGCGCCCGCTGCCAGGGCACAAGCCGCAGCGGCCAGCGCGTTGCGCACGTTGTGGGCGCCGGGCAAGGCGATGCTGGTGTTCACGCTGCCAGCGGGCGTGTGCAAGGTCAGGGCCCACTGCAGCGCGACGCCGTCCCAGCGCGACTCGGCGGTCACATCGGCTGCGCCCTGGCTGGCAAAGGTGATGACCTTGCGTTGGCCCGCCAAGGCCCGCCACAGCGGCGTGAAGTCATCGTCGGCCGGGATCACCACCGTGCCGCCCGCACCCAGCGCGCTGATGACCTGGCCGTTTTCCTGCGCCACCGCTTGCACGCCGGCCATGAACTCCTGGTGTTCACGTTGCGCGTTGTTGACCAGCGCCACCGTGGGCGCGGCCAACTGCGCCAGCAAGGCAATTTCGCCCGGGTGGTTCATGCCCAGTTCCAGCACGGCGGCGCGGTGCCAGACCTCGTCGTCCTGGCGCAAGCGCAACAGGGTCAGAGGCGCGCCAATGTGGTTGTTCAGGTTGCCCGCCGTGGCCAGTGCACCGGTGCCCAGCCAGGCGCGCAGGATCGACGCCACCATCTGCGTCACGGTGGTCTTGCCATTGCTGCCAGTCACGGCAATCAAGGGCAGGTGAAAACGGCTGCGCCAGCCCGCCGACAGGCGTTGCAGGGCGTGCAAGGTGTCGGCAACCTGCAGGCCCGGCATCTGCTCGCTCGCCGTGTCACCCAGCCCGCGTTCGGCCAGCGCCGCCACCGCACCGCTGGCCTTGGCCTGGCTGAGAAAGTCGTTGCCATCAAAGCGCTCGCCCTTGAGGGCCACAAACAGGTCGCCGGCGCGCAAGGTGCGGGTGTCGCTGTGCACGCGCAGGATGGGCGTGTTGCCGTCGCCAACCAGGCGGCTGTCGGGCAGCAGCGAGTGGGCTTGGGCCAGGGTCATCATGCGCTGTGCCCCCGGCGAATCTGCAAGGCCGCCAACGCTTCTTGCACGTCTGAAAACGGGCGCTTCACACCGCCCAGGTCCTGGTAGTCCTCGTGGCCTTTGCCGGCCAGCAGGATCACGTCACCGCGGGCGGCCTCGCGCACCGCACCGTGAATGGCTGCGCGGCGGTCTTCGATGACGTCCACATCGTCGTGGCCCGTGACGCCCACCAAGATTTGCGCCAGGATAACCGCCGGCGATTCGAGCCGGGGGTTGTCGCTGGTGATGACCACGTGGTCGGCGTCGCGTGCGGCAATGGCGCCCATCAACGGGCGCTTGGTGGCGTCGCGGTTGCCACCGCAGCCAAACACGCACCACAAGCGGCCGCCGCGCGCCTGGGCCAAGGGGCGCAGTGCTTTCAGTGCCTTTTCCAGGGCGTCGGGCGTGTGGGCGTAGTCGACCACCACCTCCACGTCGTCCATGCCGTCCATGCCGTCGGCCGCGCTTCCGTGCTGCACCCGCTGCACACGCTGCACGCGGCCCGGCACCGGTGTCAGCTGGGCGGCCACGGCGGCGGCTTCGGCCAAAGGCACACCCAGGGCGCGCAGGCCGGCCAGCACCACCAGCAGGTTGCTGGCGTTGAACTCGCCCACCAGCTGCGTGGAAATCGGCACCTGCTGGCCGGCTTCCAGCACGTCGCCTTCCATCACCTCAAACGCCAGGCCGCGCAGGGTGTAGCGCAGGTTCAAGGCCTGCAGCCGGGCGCTGCGGTGCAGCGACACGGTCCACAGGTCGAGCGCGCTGCTGCTCAACTCAGTCGCCAGCGCTGCGCCTTGAGCGTCGTCGATGTTGATCACCGCGGCTAACAAGCCGGGCCAGTCAAACAGCTCGCGCTTGGCCTGCCAATAAGCGGCCATGCTGCCGTGGAAGTCCAGGTGGTCTTGCGTGAAGTTGGTGAACAGGGCCACACGAATGCGCAGCGCGTCCAAGCGGTGTTCCACCAAACCGATGGACGACGCTTCCAGCGCGCAGGCTCTGAAGCCCTGGTCCACCATGCCGCGCAGCGCGGCGTGCAGGGTCACCGGGTCGGGGGTGGTCAAGCCGGTGGCTTGCATCTGTTGCATCGGGCCGGGCTCGCCCACACCCAGCGTGCCCACGACGCCGCAGCGCCGACCCAGCAGCGACAAGGCCTGCGCCGTCCACCAGGCGGTGCTGGTCTTGCCGTTGGTGCCGGTGGTGGCCACGATGTCGAGCTGGGCGCTGGGCTGCAGGTAATACGCGTCGGCCAAAGGGCCGGTGGCGGCCTTGAGCTTGGCTAACGAGGCCACGCGGCCGCCGTCCAGCGCAAAAGCTTCAACACCGGCCTGCTCCACCACACAGGCCGCAGCACCGGCAGCCAGCGCGGCAGCAACAAACTGCCGGCCGTCAACCGCGTAGCCCGGCCAGGCGATGAAGCCGTCACCCGGGCGCACGGTGCGGCTGTCGGTGCGCAGCTGGCCGGTGACACGCGCGGCCAGCCAGCGCGCAGCGGCCACGGGGGAGTCCAGGTGCTGCAGGCCGCTCATATGCTCTCAGGCTCCGCCGCCACCGGCTTGGCGTTGATCTGCGCCTTGACGTCCATGTCGGGCGCCACGTTCATGATGCGCAGCGTCTGCTGCACCACCTGGCTGAACACCGGCGCGGCCACGTCGCCACCGTAGAACTTGCCCTTGCTGGGCGTGTCCACCATCACCGCCACCACGATGCGCGGCTGCGCCACCGGCGCCAGACCCACGAAGAAGGAGTTGTACTTGGTGGTGCTGTAGGTCTTGCCATCGAGCTTGCGCGTGGTGCCGGTCTTGCCGCCCACCGAAAAGCCCAAGGTGTTCTTCTGCACGTCAGGCGCGGTGCCGCCGGGGCTGGCCGCCATGCGCAGCATCTCGCGCACCTGCTGCGCGGTCTTGGCCGACATCACGCGCTGCCCAGCCAGCGGCTGGCCCACTGTCTCGGGGTTGCGCACCAGGGTCGACGGCAGCAGTTCACCGTCGTGCCCAAACACGGTGTAGGCCCGGGCCAGCTGAAACAGGCTGGCCGACAAGCCGTAGCCGTAGCTCATGGTGGCTTGTTCAACCGGCTTCCAGCTCTTGTGCGGACGCAACCGGCCGGTCACCTCGCCCGGAAATTCGATGCGCGGCTTCTGG
>JAYVSX010000122.1:0-19837 GCA_043774975.1 Rubrivivax sp. | reverse complement strand
GTGGTATGTCGAGCCGTACGCCGGGGGAGCGGGCGCGGCCCTCTTTCTGCTGACACAGGGATATGTCGACCATATCGTCATCAACGATGCCGACCCGATCGTGCACGCATTCTGGAGGGCGGCCACTGAGCGCAACGCCGATCTACTGAGCATGATCCGGGAGACACCGGCGACGATGGACACATGGCTGCGCCAACGCGAGGTCATCGCAGCGCCGGGAAAGCACAACCTAGTCGAAGTCGCCTTCGCCACGTTCTTCCTGAATCGCACGAACCGGTCGGGCATCCTCTCCGCGGGTGTCATTGGCGGCAAGGCGCAAACTGGAAAATACAAGCTTGATGCCCGCTACAACGTCGCGGACCTAACGAATCGCATCAAGATGATCGGCGCGTACTCGGGCCATATGACGGTGCTCGGCATCGATGCGCTCGATCTCCTAACCGATGTGGCGCCGGGCTTCCCAAAGAGATGCCTGGTCTACCTAGATCCGCCGTACTACGTCAAAGGGAGCCTGCTGTATCGCAACCACTACGTCCATGAGGATCACGCGGCGATTGCGGAGCGCGTCGAGGATGCGAACTATCCATTGATCGTCACGTACGACGATTGCCCGGCCATCCGTCAGCTGTACGGCTCGTTCGAGGCCACGAACTTCGAACTTCACTATTCGACGCACTCGGCGAGGCCGCTCACCAGCGAAATTCTGTTCTACAAGAACCTCGAGCTACCGTCCGCACCGGCGATGACGCGCGCCACTCACTTGACCCAACACGCGCGCACGAACGGCGCGATGGCATCCCAAAAAGTGTTGAGCGCCTGGTAGCTCGGAATATGCGTCTCGCGGTGCATCCACTTCTGCAGGGTTTCAACGTGCAGCAGTGCGCTGCTGCTGATGGTCGAGTCGCACAGACGGGTGACCATATCGCACTCCGAATCGCTCAGGCTGCTTGCGGCTTTCATGTGCAGCGCGCTTTGATAGACGCCCTTGGCGAGCGTCTTTTCCGTGAGCCCATTGGCTGCCGTGTAGTGCTTGTCGCTGAGTTCGAGCAGGTGGCGCAACAACATGCCTACGGCGAGTGGCGTTGAGTTCGCTCCGCGAACCTTTAGCTTGCGCATCTCAGCAACGATGGTCGCCGCCTTCGCTTCGGAAACGGGAATCGGAATTCCGGGTGACAACCTGCCAAATAACCGGTCGCGCTCGCTCGCAGGCGTTGCAGGCGTGGGCGCGGCACGCGCGCCCGGCGGCGTCGCTGGCGCCGCAGACCCAGGCGCGCCGCCAGGCCCAGCCGGCGCCATGGGCGCTGGACCTCCCGGCGTTGCGGTGGGGCCGCCGATCGCCGAACTCGGGCCAGTCGAGGGGGTCGTAGAAAGATCTGGCGGCGTCGGTGCTAGGGTGTCCAACAAGCCAACTCGAGTCCGAACAGTCATGATGTACGCCTGGGCCAACGCCGGCGTGCGCACATCGTTGACCTTGACGTCCGTGAGGAAGTCGGTCATCAGGATCTGCGCAATTTGCTTCGCCTGATTGAGGTTGATCCCCGGCACAACGCCGTCCGTGGCTCTGTCGATACGGAACCCCAGCAAGGCGAGATTCTCGGCGGTGAAGAACCGATGAAGGGAACTAATCGGGAAGTCATCGCTGACGAAGATTCCCTGATCCTCCGTCCAGAGCGCGTACTGAGCGGCTCGCTTGTAGTCAGGCGGGTGGCCGTGGTTGATCAGGTAGACATTCCGGAGGTAGGCAGACCAATCCACCTGGCCGACGCCATCCTGCGCGCCAGAGTGCCGCGCCAGAACCTCCATCGAGACGGCCGCCGGATCCGAAGAGGACATCACGTCGACCGCCTCGGGGATCGTGTCGCGATGGTCCTTCAACAACTGCCGAAGCATCGGCTTGAGGTGCTCGTCGGGGCAGGTGTCGGGAAAGTTCAGCAGCTTGAGCGCCGTCACGCGCCTATTGCCGTCCATCACGTTGAAGCGGCCGTCCCCAGTCGGCATGACGATGATCGGCATCGTGGTCAAGCCGCGATTCGCGATGTCCTTCATCAGGGCGACCATGTGGTCTTCCTTCCGAAGGATGCGCTCAATGCACTGTCGTTGATCGTGAGCAGCTCGAATACGCGGGTTACCCTCGTCGAGCAGAAGATCGGTCAGGGCGACGTCCTCGAGGTACTCAAAATCCTTGCGGCTCATTACTTTCCCCTCCCATTTTTTTGTGCTGCTGAGTGTAATGGTGTGCAATGGCGCGGCCGCGGGCCAAGCAACACCGATGGGCCGAAGGGCGGTCGACCTGCGCATCGGCAAATGCGTTGCCTGGCCCTAGACCGACGGAAGCATTGCAGCCGAAAGCGGGCTATCGATCGGCAGGAGCGAAGGATCGTTTCTGGCCGCCAGTGTGAGCAGGAAGCGGCGCCAGTCAGCTGACCTTCGGCGCGATGGCTCTGCCCACTACGGGCAGCTTGCGGCGCCCCCCGGGAAACCCGGTCCCGGCCACCACTTGACGGTCACGACCGGCCGGTCTGCCGTGGGTACGCACTTCGACGATCAACGTGCTCCGCGTCCTCCCGGCGGCGCCACCGTGTCCCAGGGGTTGAGCAGTGGCGCTCCGGTCGCTTCAAAGTCGGCCACGTTGCGGGTGACCACAATCATGTTGTGCACCATCGCGGTAGCGGCGATCAGGGCATCACGTTCTGATCTCGGGTCGGGCACATGCAGCGCTGCACACTGCCGCGCCACGGCGGTGTCTACCGGTAGAACGCGACCTGAAAACGCGGGCAACACAGCCTCGTCCAGCCAAGCCCTGAGCAAGGCGCCCTGTTTTGGGTCGCGACGCAGCACCAGCAGCACGCCGGTTTCCAGTTCCAGGATGGTGATGGCCGAGACAAAGAGCGAACTGGCGGGCACTTTGGAGGCCCACGCTGCCACGTTCCGATCGGCCTTGCCCGCCTTGGCCTTGCGCAGTTCGGAGACAACATTGGTGTCGAGGACAAACATCAGCTCAGATCCGCCGACCTGGAGATGCGGCCCACCCGTGGGGGGTTGAACGCGATGTCGGCCACGCCGGGCATGGCCAGCAGATCGGCGATGCTGGCGGTCTTCTGAGTGAGCTTCTGGTAGGCCTCGATGGTCAGCAATACATGCGCTGGGCGACCGCGATCCGTGATGATCACGGGGCCTTTGCTGGCAGCACGCTTTGCACCGCTGGCGTCTTGGTTGAACTCTCGGCTGGAAACGGTGGTGATGGGCACAGGTGGACTCCCGATCTGATGCGTCAAAATGTAGACACGTTACTACATTGTGACGCCCGCCACAAGGTCTGGCGGCTTCCAGGCCATGGCAGGCGCCGTCACCCAAACACAACCCCGCTATCCTCCCGCCCAGACCCCAAGGCATGGAGCACCCTCAATGAGCGATTCAGCCGAACCGCGCCTGAACCCCGGCGCGCCGCTGGACCTGTCCCGCGTGATGGCTGTGCGCGTCAACCAGCCGGCCGTGGTGCGCCGCGTGGCGCAGTTGAACGGCAGCCGCTCGGTGAAGAAAAACTTCCAGGCCGCGTGGTTGGTCAAGACCATTCAATGTATGGACCTGACCACGCTGTCGGGCGACGACACCCCCGGCCGCGTGCGCCGCTTGTGCGCCAAAGCCCGTCGCCCGCTGCGCACGGAACTGATGCAGGCGCTGGGCTTGAGCGATCTGAAAGTGGGCGCTGTTTGCGTCTACCACCAGATGGTCAGCGAAGCCGTGGCCAGCCTGCAGGGCAGCGGCATCCCGGTGGCCGTGGTGTCCACCGGCTTCCCGGCGGGCCTGACGCCGATGGAAACCAAGCTGCGTGAAATTGAACTGTCGGTGGCGGCCGGGGCCCAAGAGGTGGACATCGTGATCAGCCGCCGGCATGCCTTGCAAAACGACTGGCAGGCCCTGTACGACGAGGTCAAGGCGTTTCGTCAAGCCTGCGGCCCCGCGCACCTGAAAGCGATTTTGGCCACCGGCGAGTTGCAGACGCTGGAAAACGTGGCCCGCGCGTCCTGGGTGGCCATGCTGGCTGGCGCCGACTTCATCAAGACGTCCACCGGAAAAGAGGGCGTCAACGCCACGCTGGACGTCTCATTGGTGATGGTGCGCGCCATTCGCGACTACCTGGAAGAGACCGGTTACGTGGTCGGCTACAAGCCGGCTGGCGGCATTTCATCGGCCAAGCTGGCCACCCAGTACCTGGCCTTGATGAAAGAAGAGCTGGGCACCCGCTGGCTGCAGCCCGAGCTGTTTCGTTTTGGCGCCAGCAGCCTGCTCACCGACGTGGAGCGCCAGCTGGAACACCACGTGGAAGGCTTCTACAGCGCCGCCTGGCGCCACGCCATGCCTTGAGTTTGGCCACACCCTGCGGCAGCCCAAGGCAGCCCAGACCCAAGACACACACCCAACACCCCCACCGCCATGCCCACCGCCACCCCCTCCGTCACCGACATCCTGGCCACCATGGACTACGGCCCCAACCCCGAATCGGCCGAACTGGCCCAGGCCTGGCTTAGCCACCATGAGCGGCGCTTTGGCGTTTTCATCGGCGGCCGTTGGCTCAGCGGTCGGCAGACCTTTGACAGCGTCAACCCCGCTAACAGCCAAACACTGTGCACACTGACACAAGCCACGCCGGCCCTGGTGGACAAGGCGGTGCAGGCCGCGCAAGCCGCGCAGCCGGCCTGGGCCGCGTTGGGTGGCCACGGCCGCGCGCGCCACTTGTATGCGCTGGCCCGCGCGCTGCAAAAGCACGCCCGGCTGTTGGCGGTGCTGGAAACGCTGGACAACGGCAAGACGATCCGCGAAACACGTGACGCCGACATCCCACTGGCGGTGCGCCACTTTTATCACCACGCCGGCTGGGCCCAACTGCTGGAGCAAGAGCTGCCGGGCCACCAGGCGCTGGGGGTGGTGGGGCAGATCGTGCCGTGGAACTTTCCGCTGTTGATGCTGGCCTGGAAGATTGCACCGGCGCTGGCCTGCGGCAACACGGTCGTCTTCAAGCCGGCCGAACAAACGTCGCTCACAGCCCTGATGTTTGCGCAGATCTGCCAAGAGGTAGGCCTGCCCGCCGGCGTGGTCAACATCGTCACCGGCGACGGCCAGGTGGGCCAGGCCATCACGGCGCATGCGGGCATCAACAAGATCGCCTTCACCGGCAGCACCGAAGTCGGCCGCACCATCCGCCAAAGCACCGCTGGCAGCGGCAAGAAGCTAAGCCTGGAACTGGGTGGCAAGTCGCCCTACATCGTCTTTGCCGACGCCGACCTGGACGCCGCTGTCGAAGGTGTGGTGCAGAGCATCTGGTTCAACCAAGGCCAGGTTTGCTGCGCCGGGTCACGTCTGCTGGTGCACGAAGGCACGGCGCCGCGCCTGCTGGCCAAGCTGAAGGCGCGCATGGCCAAGATCCGTGTTGGCGACCCGCTGGACAAGTCGATCGACATGGGCGCCTTGATCGACCGCACGCAGTGGCAAACCGTCAATGGCTTTGTTCAACGTGCACAGGCTGAAGGCGCGATGGTTCACCAGGCCTGCGCCACCGCACTGCCTGCCGGTGACAGCTGCTTTTTCCCGCCCACACTGGTCACTGGCGTGGAATCGTCCAGCGAAATCGTGCAGCGGGAAGTTTTTGGCCCGGTGCTGACGGTGCAGACCTTTCGCACACCGGCTGAAGCCGTGGAGCTGGCCAACAACACCCGCTTTGGGCTGGCGGCCTGCGTCTGGAGCGAGTCCATCTCGCTGGCGCTGGAAGTCGCGCCGCGCATCAAGGCCGGTGTGGTGTGGGTCAACACCGCCAACCAGTTTGATGCGGCCTGCGGCTTTGGCGGCTACCGTGAATCGGGCTTTGGCCGCGAGGGTGGTCGTGAAGGGCTGCGGGAATATTTGAAGCTGCGCGCGCCGGGCACTGGGGCCGCTTTGTCGAGGGGCAAATCCACCGCCAAGTCGATGGCCCCGTCGTTGGCTCAGTCGACGCGGGTCGCAACGGACCCTGGCGCGATCGACCGCACCGCCAAGCTCTACATCGGCGGCAAACAAGCCCGCCCTGACGGCGGCTACAGCGCCGAAGTGCGCGTCGGCAAGACGCTGCTGGGCCTGGTGCCGGTGGGCAACCGCAAGGACATCCGCAACGCCGTGGAAGCGGCACGCGCGGCCAGCGGCTGGGAGCGCCAGAGCGCCCACGGCCGGGCCCAGGTGCTGTACTACCTGGCCGAGAACCTGCAGGCCCAGCAAGCGCGGCTGGTGCAATGTCTGGCGCCCTTTGGTGGCGTCGCCAACGCACGGCGCGAAGTGGATGCCAGCGTGCAGTGCCTGTTCACCTTTGCCGCCTGGGCCGACAAATACGATGGGGCGGTGCACCAGCCACCGCTGCACGGTGTGACGCTGGCGCTGCACGAGGCCATTGGCACCGTGGCGTTGATCGCGCCTGACGAACAGCCGCTGCTGGGCTTGATGCAGCTGCTGGCGCCGGCCATCGCCATGGGCAACCGCGTGGTGGCGGTGCCTTCCCGCGTGCAGCCACTGATCGCCGCCGAGCTCTACCCTTTGCTGGACACCTCCGACGTGCCCGCTGGCGTGGTCAACCTGGTGACTGGCGACGCCGACACCTTGGGCGACGTGCTGGCCGCGCACGCCGATGTCGACGCCCTGTGGTGGCCCAGCGCCAGCGCCGCGCAGCTGCAGCGCCTGGAGTCGCTGTCGGTGTCGAACCTGAAACGCACCTGGGCCGGCGCCGCTGCCCAGGCCGCTTTGGCCGAAGGCGCCAACCCGCGTGAACGCCTGGAGCAGGCGGTGCAGGTCAAGAACGTCTGGGTGCCATACGGGGTGTAGCCAAACCTAGTTGGCGCCCGGTCTGTCGCCAAGCCTATTGCCAAGCCTATCGCCCAGCCTATTGCCAACGGCCAGGCGCTGGCCGGGATCGGCCCGGCCCACTGCCCTCAGAATCGGGCGATGAAAGCACCACCCCGCCTGCAAGTCCTGGTTGACGAAGGACTGATCGACACCGTTGTGCGCCAGCTCATGAGCGGCAAGGAAGCCGAGGTCTACGTGGTGCGCCGCGGCGACGACACGCTGTGCGCCAAGATCTACAAGGAAGCCAACCAGCGCAGCTTTCGCCAGGCGGTGGACTACACCGAAAACCGCAAGGTCAAGAACAGCCGCCAGGCTCGCGCCATGGCCAAGGGCACGCGCTTTGGCCGCCAGGCGCAAGAAGCAGCCTGGCAAAGCGCCGAGGTTGACGCGCTTTACCGCCTGGCCGGGGCGGGCGTGCGGGTGCCCAAGCCGCACAACTTCATGGAAGGGGTGCTGCTGATGGAATTGGTGACGGGCCCGCAGGGCGACGCCGCGCCGCGCCTGAACGACAGCATCTTCACGGAAGCTGAAGCGCTGGCCCTCCATGCGACGTTGATCAAAGAGGTGGTGCGCATGCTGTGCGCCGGCGTCATCCACGGCGACCTGTCGGAGTTCAACATCCTGCTGGCCGCCGACGGCCCGGTCATCATCGACCTGCCCCAGGCGGTGGACGCGGCCGGCAACAACCACGCCCAGCGCATGCTGCTGCGCGACGTGGACAACCTGCGCGACTTCTTCGGCCGCAGTGCGCCAGCCCTGCTGCGCACGGCCTATGGCCCCGAGATCTGGGCGCTGTATGAAAAGGGGCTGCTGAGCCTGGACACCGAGCTGACCGGTGTTTTTGCAACGCCCAAGCGGCCGGTGGACCTGGGCAGCGTGGTGCGTGAAATCGACGACGCCAAGGCCGAAGAGGCAGCGCGGCGGCTGCGGATGCAAAATTCCGCCCCCTGAGCGGCTGAGCGGCTGAGCGCCTGGGCGCCCGCAGGGGTGGACGCGGGTGAAGCCGCCAGCCCAAACCCCTGGACTTGAAAAGCTGCGGACCATCCCCACTGTGCTTTACCTGCCGGTGACCGCGCCGCCCCGGCGGCCAACCGGCCCATTCCTGCAGATCCATTCCTTCAGCTCATTTCCTTCAGCTCAACCCGCACCACCCAAGACCATGGACAAACAGACCCTTTCCTTCCAGGCCGAGGTCAAGCAGATCCTGCACCTCGTCACCCACAGCCTTTACAGCAACAAGGAAATCTTCCTGCGTGAACTGGTCAGCAACGCTTCAGACGCCTGCGACAAGCTGCGCTTTGAGGCGCTGGACAAGACCGAGCTGTTCGAGGACGCGCCGGCTCTTGAAGTGCGGGTCTGGTTTGACGCCGAGAAAAAGACCATCACCATCCGCGACAACGGCATCGGTATGAGCGCCGACGAAGCGGTGTCGCACCTGGGCACCATCGCCAAGAGCGGCACGCGCGAATTCATGGCCAAGTTGGAAGGCGAGCAGAAAAAAGACGCCAACCTGATTGGCCAGTTCGGCGTGGGCTTTTACAGCGGCTTCATCGTCGCCGACCGCCTGACCGTGGAAACCCGCCGGGCCGGCACAGCGGCCAGCGAAGGCGTGCGCTGGAGCAGCGAAGGCAGCGGCGACTTCGAAGTCGAGACCATTGACCGCCCGCTGCGCGGCACCGATGTCATCCTGCACCTGCGCGACGGTGAAGAAGAGTTTTTGTCGGCCTGGAAGCTGAAGTCGATCATCAGCAAGTACAGCGACCACATCAGCCTGCCGGTGTTGATGCCCAAGCAGAAGTGGGACGAAGACAAGAGTGAACAGGTCACCACCGAAGAGTGGGAACCGGTGAACAAGGCCGCCGCGCTGTGGACACGCAGCAAGAGCGACGTCACCGACCAGCAGTACCAGGACTTCTACAAGCAGATCAGCTACGACCAGGAAGCCCCGCTGGCCTACACCCACAACCGGGTTGAAGGCCGCACCGAATACACCCAACTGCTCTACGTGCCCGCCAAGGCCCCGTTTGACCTGTGGAACCGCGACAAGCGCGGCGGCGTCAAGCTGTATGTGAAGCGCGTCTTCATCATGGACGACGCCGAAGCGCTGATGCCGGTTTACCTGCGCTTTGTGAAGGGCGTGATCGACAGCGCCGACCTGCCGCTGAACGTCAGCCGCGAACTGCTGCAGGAAAGCCGCGACGTCAAGGCCATCCGCGAAGGCAGCACCAAGAAGGTCTTGGGCATGCTGGAAGACGTGGCACAAAACCAGCAAGACAAATACGCCGAGTTCTGGGCGCAGTTTGGCAGCGTGCTGAAAGAGGGCATGGGTGAAGACCACGCCAACCAGGAGCGCCTGGCCAAGCTGCTGCGTTTTGCCAGCACCCACGCCGACCAAGGCGTCAGCTTTGCCGACTACCTGGGCCGCATGAAAGAAGGCCAGGACGCCGTCTACTACGTCACCGCCGACAACCTGGCCACGGCCAAGAACAGCCCGCAGCTGGAGATCTTCCGCAAGAAGGGCATCGAGGTGCTGCTGCTGACCGACCGCGTGGACGAGTGGATGCTGAGCCACCTGTATGAATTTGACGGCAAGCCGCTGACCAGCGTGGCCAAGGGCGGCGTCGACCTGGGCAAGCTGCAAGACGAAGAAGAGAAGAAGGCCGCCGAAGCCACGGCCGAAGCTTTGAGACCGCTGCTCGACCGTTTGAAGGCCACGCTGAAAGACCGCGCCAAGGACGTGCGCGCCACCACCCGCCTGGTCGACTCACCGGCCTGCGTGGTGGCCGACGACGGCGACATGAGCGGCCACCTGGCGCGCATGCTCAAGCAGGCCGGCCAGGCCGCGCCCAAGAGCCTGCCGATCCTGGAGGTAAACCCCGAGCACGCCTTGCTCAAGCGCCTGGACTCGCCCGATGGCAGCGAGCGCTTTGACGATCTGGCGCAGATCCTGTTCGACCAGGCGGTGCTGGCCGAAGGCGGGCAGTTGGAAGACCCGGCTGCCTACGTGCAGCGCGTCAACCGCTTGCTGGTGGCTTGACGATCGCTTGAATGCCGGCGCGCTGGGCGTGCCGCCTGAACGGCGGGCCGCCGCAGTGCCCACGTAGACTTGGCGCTCATTCCAACTGCCTGACCCCTCGACTGGAGCGCCGTGAAGCCGAGTTTTCGTGTCTGCTCCAACCTCGCCGTGGTGGCTTGCGGGTTGAGCTTGGCTGGCTGCACGACGCTCAGCCCCGAGGCGCAGACCGCCGCGCTGATCGCGCAGGCGGAAGCAGCGATGGGCAGCGCCACGCTGAAAACCCTGACCGTCACCGGTCGCGGCACTGGCGCCAGCGTCGGCCAGGCCCATGCGCCGGGCATGCCGTGGCCAGCCCTGCAGGTGCGGGCGCTGTCGCGATCACTGAATTTTGAAGCCCCCAGCTTTCGCGAGGAATTCATCCACAGTCGCAGCGAACCGCTGGGCGGCGGCGCGGTGCCTTGGATGGGCAGCGGCGAGTCTCGCGGCGTGGTGCTGGCGCGTGAGGCCTTTGCGTGGGATGTCGTCGGCGTGGCGACCGTCGCCGCTCCAGCGGCGCTGCCCGAGCGCCTGCACGACCTGTGGACGAGCACGCCGCAGGGCGCCATCAAGGCCGCCGCTCGCCACCGGGCACGTGCGGGCGTGCGGCGCGACTTCCTGCGGCGCTGGGACACCTTGAGCTTCGAGCTGCCGGGGCAGTTCAGCGCTACGTTGGTTCTCGAGGACAGCGGGCTGATATCCAGCATCGAATCGAACGTGCCACACGCGGTGCTCGGCCAGATGCCGGTGTTGACGCGCTTCCTCGACTACCAATCAGAAGCCGGTCTGATGCTGCCGTCGCGCATCGTGCAAATGCAGGGTGGCCACCCGGCGCTGGACCTGCAGGTCACCGATGCAACTGCCAACGAAGCGGTCGAGATCACCGTGCCCGACGATGTGCGCGTGGCCACTGAAAACGTCACCGTCGAGAAGGTGGCTGATGGCGTGTGGTTCCTGGCCGGCGGCACGCACAACAGCGTCGCCATCGAGCAGTTGGGGCAGATCGTCCTGGTCGAGATGCCATTGCACGCAAGGCGGGCCCGTGCCGTGCTTGACGCAGCCAACAAGTTGGTGGCGGGCAAGCAGGCCGCGACGGTCATCAACACGCACCATCACTTTGACCACGCCGGTGGCCTGCGTGCAGCCGCCGCTGCTGGGGCCACCATCGTCACCAGCGCGCTGGCCCGCCCTTATCTTGAAGCCGTGCTCTTGGCGGCACCCGAGCGTGGGGCCGTTGCCATTGCCATCGCCACTGCGCCCGCTGCCCGTGCAGCGGGCTTCGTGGCCGTCGACGGCAGGGCGGTGTTGAACGACGCCACCCGCCAGATCGAGATCCACGAATTGCAGGACAGCATCCACGCCCGCGGCCTGCTGATGGTGTGGCTGCCACGCGAGCGCCTGTTGATCCAGGCCGGCGCCTACATACCGGGTGCGCCGAACGCGCCGCCACCTGCGGTGCCGGACCCGAACCACCTGAACCTGGTGCAGAACCTTGAACGCCTGGGCATCGCGCCGCGGCTCATCCTGCCGCTGCAGGGGCGGGTGATGCCGGCGTCCGATCTTTACGTGCAAGCTGGGCGCAGCATGCCGCCTTGAAGGGTTCGCGTCGAGAACTCAGTTGCGGGCTCGGCTCACCGGCTCACTCGAGTACCTTCGTGCTGCGCACTCCGGAATTCGCTCTTGGGGCGGCCCGGCGCGCTCACTGGTGTACCTTCGTGCTGCGCACTCCGGAATTCGCTCTTGGGGCAGCCCGGCGCGCTCATGCAGCGCCGGGCCCACCCGTTCACTTCAGTCATTGGCCTGCGAGACAACCAGCTGTACATCCAGCCGTGGCGTCTTGACCTTGGGGTCGACGCGGCTCTCGATGAAGATCTTCTTCGGGTCCACGCCGCGGTCGGTCAGGAAGCGGCGCAGCGCGTCCAGGCGGGCCGTGTTGAGGTTGTTGTCGCCCTTGCCGGCACCGTCGATCTTCCAGTTGCCGGTGGGCACCAGCAGCGCCAACTCGATGCGCATGCCAATCGAATCCATGATCAGTTCGGTCAACTTGGATTTCGTCGAATCGCTGAGCTTGTCGCCCACAAACAAGCCTTTGGCCGGGATCGAGGTCTTGCGCACGCGTGACTTGTCGTCGGCGTTCTTGCCGGCCGGCAACGGCGCCACGGGCTTGTCGCCCTGCGCGGCCCACAGCGGGGACGCCGTGGCACCCACCGAAGCGATCAAGAACAGGCGGGCCGCAGTTTGCAATGTTTTGTTCATGGGATTCCTGGTATGTGCGCCGATTGTCGCGGCATGACGGCCGAGGGCCCGAAACTCAAACGTCCTCTTTGCACGTCGAAAGCCACGACAACATCGTACTTGACAGTGCTTGACTCGGTTTTTCGAGTCGGCTTCGGCCTGCAGTGCGACACCGCAAGAGTTCAGTTTCCCACTGGCGCCCTCAAGCAAGGCCCCAGGCCTACGGGACCGCGACCGAGGCCCTGACCTTGGCGCGCAGCCGCATGCGCAGCCCTTCGGGCGCCATCGTGAATTGCAAGCGCTCTTGGGGCGCGGCACCGTCGGCCGTTTCGACGGCGATGATGTCGAAATCACGCAGCGCGGTGGCGATCGCCAGCTTGATCTCCAGCAGGGCCAGGTAACGACCCGGGCACATGCGCGGACCGGCGCCAAACGGCATGGCCACGCGCTTGACCGATGCCGCCACCGCTGCGGGTGCGTCGCCGCCGGCCAGCCAGCGCTCGGGCTGGAAAGCAGCCGCGTTGGGGATGTGCGCGTCGTTCAAGCTGTCCAGGCGCATGACACTGGACACGTTGATGCCTTCGGGCACCAGCACGTCGCCAATCATCATCTCGTGGCGGGTTTGCAAGGGCAGCAGCGGCGCCACCGGCTTCAGGCGCATGGCTTCATAGGCGCAGGCTTCCACATAGTCCAGCTGCGCCAGTTGCTCCATGCTGGGGCTGGCGGTGTCGCCCACCACGCGCTGCACTTCTGCCACCGCCCGCGCCAGCTGGGCGGGGTGTTGCCTGAGCAGATAGAACAGCCAGGCCAGGCTGTTGGCGGTGGTGTCTTCACCGGCCAGCAGCATGGTCAGCACGTTGCCCGCCACCTGCTGGTCGTCGATGCCGCTGCCCGGCTCATCGGCGGCCACGATCATCGCCTCCAGCAAATTGGGCGGTATGGCGCGGCGCGCCGGGTCGGCCTGCAAGCGCTGGCGCGCTTCGACCACAAAGGCGTCCACGGCACGGTTGATCTCGACCACCGACTGGGTCAACCGACGGTCTGCCGCCGAGGGCAGCCAGCGCCACAGCGGCAGCGGTTTGAGCATGCGGTGAAACACCGCCGGGAAGATCTGGTCCAGGTGGTGTTGGATGACGTCGCCGTCAGAGCCCAGCGTGTCCACTTCGGAGCCAAAGGCCAAACCGGCGATGGTGTCGACGGTGTAGCGCATCAGGTCGGACTGCAAGTCAACCGCCTGACCCGTCAAAGCGGCGCGGTGCCAGCGCGCAGACAGGTTTTTGGCCACCGCAACCATCGCCGGGTAGTAGCGTTTGACGTGGGCCGGGTCAAAGCCGGCCATGACCATGCGCCGCTGGCGCTTCCAGACCTCGCCGTTGGCGCCAAAAACACCCGGCTGCAGCCCCAGTTCGGTCCAGACCTCCTGCAGCTTGCTGGTGCGCGAAAAGCCGTCCGGCCGGTCGCGCAGCACGGCGGCCACCATTTCATGATCGGAAATCACCAGCAGGCGGCGACCCGGCACCTTCAGCTTGTACATCGGCCCGAATTCGCGGCTCCATTGCTCAAACTGCAGGTGTAAACGCGGCAAATCGAGCTGCAGCGAGTTGCCAAAAAAAGGCAAACCGCGCGGGCCCGGCAGGTCTTCATAGTGCCGAACGGCGCCTGGCGGCGTCCCACCCAGGGCTTCGGTCTTGCGAACAAGGGCGCTGGTTTCCATGGGCCTTCCTGTGCGTGGGGTCCGATCAGCCCCCGACCCCAAGCGGTCACGGCTGCTCTTGTCTTGTGCGCCGGATTCTGACCGAACTGAACCGGCACAACTGAACCGGCTTAAGCTGGTCTGCCCAACCCAGCGCGTCGCCAAGGTTCAGCTGGTCATCGCCTCCGACTGCTCGCGCAGCTGCGCGGTCTGCTGGCTCCAGTAGGCCGCGGTACCAAAAAACGGGAAATTCAGCGGGAAGGTCGGGTCGGTCCAGCGCTGGGCCAACCAGGCGCTGTGGCGCACCATGCGCAGCGTGCGCAAGGGCTCGATCAAGACCCGCTCGCGGTCGTCGAAATCGCAGAACTGTTCGTAGCCTTCCAGCAGGTGGTTCAGTTGCTGGGCCATCGTGGCGTGGTCGCCCGAGACCAGCATCCACAGATCTTGCACGGCCGGGCCTTGCATGGCGTCGTCCAGGTCCACCACATGCGGCGTGCCGTCGCGCCACAACACGTTGCCCAGGTGGCAGTCGCCGTGCAGGCGCAAGGTGGCCAAGGGGGCTGATGCTGGGAAGTGGGTGTCGAAGGCCGCCTCCACCGCGTCCAGGGCGCGCTCGCAGGCGCTGCGCCAGCTGGCGATCTGCGTGTCCGGCACAAAGCCACCGTCCAGCAACAGCTGCAGCGCCCGGCGGCCGTCAACACGGGCGTTCAGGTGATGGCGGTGCGCAAAGGGCTGGCGCCGGCCCACCAGGTGCAGGCGACCGATGAATCGACCCAGCTGACGCAGCGCCGCCGGGTCTTCCAATTCAGGTTCGCGGCCGGCACAACGCGCCGCCACGGCATAACGGTGCATGCCGCTCGGGGTCAGGAGGCAAGCCAAGGTCGGGGGCGTGCCGCAGATCGTCAGTCCGGAGTTCTGCGCTGCGTTGTGCGCTGCGTTGTGCAATGGGTTCTGCAATGGGTTCTGCACCGAGACTTGCGCTGCGTCTGGCATCGCGCTGGGCTGCAGCACCAAAGGCGGGATCACGGGCACCTCGGCTGCCGCCAACTCCAAGGCGAAGGCGTGTTCTTCGACGATTTGCGCGTCGCTCCAGCGCCCGGGCCGGTAAAACTTGGCCACGACGCAGGCATGGCCTTGAGATGGCTCTTCCAGAAAAACCTGGAAAACCCGGTTCTCGTAAGAGTTGAGCTGCAGGATGCGCCCGTCACCACGCAGCCCCACCGCGTCCAGCGCGTCAAGAACCTCTTGCGGACCGAGGTTTTGGTAGCCGCTCAATGGCGCACAGGGGTGGCCGAGGGATCAAGCAGGATGCCGCCAGGTTCCTGGTCGCGCATGGGCACTTCGCGCACGCTGACACCGCTGCGCAGCGAACCAAACCCGCTGACCAGCGCACCGTCACTGCGGCCGTCGGTGCCAAAAAAAGAGTCTTGCATGTAGCCAGAATCGGCCCACAGCGTGGTGCGTTCCTTGCGGCGGCTGGCCAAGGTGCTGGCCAGGTGGTCGCGGGCCTGACTGACAGCGGGTGCCGCGTGCGGGCCGCGGCCCACCGGACCGGTTTGCGGCACCAGCAGCTGCAACTCCGGCACCGACGGCAATTGGTCCACCGAGCAACGCAGGTAGCGCACCTTGCAGGCCGCCAACACCGACTGCTTGATCTGCAAAGCACGGCGGGAGCCGCTGCGCTCGCCCTCCAGGTCAATCGCCGCGAGCACCCGGCCGTTGGCGCTGCAGATGGCAAAGCTGACGTTCGCATTGCCCAGCAGGTCGTACCAATACCGCACCTCATCGGGGTCGGTGGGTTGCGAAAACCGCACCAGCGGCAACTTGGACAACACGATGTGGTGCGGCAAGGCCTCACGCAGTTGGCGGTAGACACGCCTTTCTTCGCTGCTGAACACCGGGCGCGCGGTCAGCGTCCATTCGGTGGGCAGCGGCGCGGGCTTCTTCTTGCGCTGAGCCAGGATTGAAAGCACGCCAGCCCCCAGCAGCAGTGCCAGTGAGAGCGAAGCCAAGATCCAAGGGAAAAGCTGCTGCATGGTTGACCGCTCGGCCTGCTAGAAACTGGACGAACGTCCAGCCTCGCAGGGGTGATCCTGTCGCGGAAGTTCATGGTAGCGCTTGCGGGCCCAAGCCGCACCCCGCGATCGTGTGGTGACCTCCGGTCTTACCCTCAAACCGAGGGCCTTCAGAGTTTCTTCAGAGGTCGATCTCGGTCCAGATCGGTTGATGGTCAGACCCTTCGGCCCGCTCGTCGATCCAGGCCCGCTGAATGTGCGCGGCGCAGGCGCTGCTGACAAAACAACAGTCGATGCGCTGGCCGGTTGAAAGCGTTCCGCTGTGACAGGCGGGCATGTCCTCTGTGCATGGCTTAGGGCCTGTGCTGCAATTCGCGCAGGCCTGCCGCACCTACCGCCGCACCCACCGCCGCACCCACCGCCCCTGTTCACCGATGAAACCAACCGTTGTCTACACCCACAGCGCCTGCCTCGAGCACCGCCCAGGCCCCCATCACCCAGAGTCGCCCGAGCGGCTGCTGGCGGTGCTGCAAGCGCTGCAAACGCCCGAGTTCGCACACCTGACCTGGCGCGACGCGCCGCGCGGCACGCGTGAACAACTGCTGTTGGTCCACACACCCGACTATGTAGACGACGTTTTTGCTGCATCGCCCACCCAGGGCTACCGTGCCTTGGACGGCGGCGACACCATCCTGTCAGCGGGTTCGGTGGAAGCGGTGATGCGCTGTGTGGGTGCGGCCTGTGCCGGCGTGGACGACGTGGTCAGCGGTGCCGCCAGCAGCGTGTTTTGCGCCACGCGCCCCTGCGGGCACCACGCCGAAGCCGACCGCGCGATGGGCTTTTGCATCTTCAACCAGGCCGCCATCGCCGCGCTTCACGCGCGCCAGGCGCATGGGCTGCAGCGGGTGGCGGTGGTCGACTTTGACGTGCACCACGGCAACGGCACCCAGCACGCGTTTTATGACGACCCCAACCTGTTCTATGGCTCCAGTCACCAGTCGCCCTTCTACCCGGGCACGGGTCTGCGCCGTGAATCGGGTGTGGCGGACAACATCGTCAACATCCCGTTGGCCCAGGGCTGCAATTCGGCTACGTTCAGGGCCCAGATGCGCGCTGAAATGCTGCCGGCGCTGCAGCGCTTTGCGCCCGACCTGCTGATCATCTCGGCCGGCTTTGATGCCCATCATCTGGACACCCTGGGCGGCCTGGGTTTCACCGACGACGACTTTCACTGGGTGACCCAAGAACTGATGGCCGTCGCACAGCCGTCATCAAGAGGCCGGGTGGTCTCGGTGCTCGAAGGTGGCTACAGCCTGCAAGGCTTGGCGTCGGGCACCCAGGCGCACCTGCGCGCACTGGCCGGACGGCCCAGCGGCGAGCCCCATTGACACGGCTGCAATGTGGTGCAACAGGAAGGGATTTCCCAGCTGCCCATGAGGATTCATTTGGCTTGTTTGGCTTGTACTTTGGGTCTGGATCCGGGCCCGGGCCCGGGCTCTGGACCCGGGAAGGCCCGGACAACCCAACGGGCGATGGCTGCGTTGCAAACCGTGTGAGTCCCACGTCACCAGGGGTATACCAGTGTTTTTTTCAGAAGTTGACTGCGGTCAAGCTTTTTTCCGGGCCGGTGCAAGAGCATCCAATCCGGGTGAGATGACCCGGTCGTTCAACAACGCGACGCGTCGCAACCCTCAGAATGAACCAGGAGTGAAGATGAAGAAGACTGAAAGCACTGCCAACGCCTCAAAGCGCTCTGCCGTGATGTGCCTTGTCGCCGCCGGCACAGCCGCGCTGGCACTGATTGGCCCCGCTGCCGCCTGGGAGCCCAGCAAGCCCGTCGAATTTGTGGTGCCCGCCGGCACCGGTGGCGGCGCCGACCAGATGGCACGTTTTATCCAGGGTGTCATCGTCAAGCACAAGCTGATGAAGGAGTCGATGATCGTCTCCAACAAGTCGGGCGGCGCTGGCGCCGAAGGCTTTTTGGCGATGAAGGAAGCCAAGGGCGACCCGCACAAGATCGTCATCACGCTGTCCAACCTGTTCACCACGCCGATGGCCACCGGCGTGCCTTTCAACTGGAAGGACCTGACCCCGGTGTCGATGATGGCGCTGGACCAGTTTGTGTTGTGGGTTAACGCCGAGACGCCTTACAAAACGGCCAAGGACTACGTGGCTGCTGCCAAGGCCGCCGGCCCGCTGAAGTTCAAGATGGGCGGCACCGGCTCCAAGCAGGAAGACCAGATCCTGACCGTGGGCCTTGAAAAGGCCAGCGGCACCAAGTTCATCTACATCCCCTACAAGGGCGGTGGTGAAGTGGCGGTGCAGTTGGTGGGCAAGCATGTGGACTCCACGGTCAACAACCCGATCGAAGCGGTGGCCCAGTGGCGCGCTGGCGCGCTGCGCCCGCTGTGTGTCTTTGACGACACGCGCATGCCCTACAAGGCCAAGGTCACGGCCACCGAGTCGTGGAACGACATCCATACCTGCTCGGAAGCCGGCATTCCCACCGACTATGTGATGCTGCGCGGCATCTTCATGGCACCCGGCGTCACGCCCGACCAGCTGGCCTACTACGTGGACCTGTTGAAGAAGGTGCGCGAGACGCCGGACTGGAAAGAGTTCATGGAAAAGGGCGCCTTCAACACAACAAGCATGAGCGGGGCCGAATACCGCAAGTGGCTTGAAAACGCCGAAAGTCTGCATCGCACATTGATGACCGAAGCCGGCTTCATGGCCAAGTAACCTGAGCGGGCGGTGGTGACCACACCCCGCCCGACGCCGGTCCGGCTTTGCGTTCCGGTCGGCCTGCTCCCCACACCGTTGGCTGGCCACGCCGCCGCATCAACTTTCACCTGAAGGGCGCTGCTGGGCCCCGGCCTCGCGCCGACCCCCGACCCCCGACCCCCGACCTTGCCAGGAGTGCCCCATGGCCGAACCGCAACACACCGAAGAACCAAGCAGCCCCAGCGTCATTGCCAACAACAAGGTCGACGCCGTGGTGGCGGCCATCTTGGTGTTGATCGCAGGGGTGGTGATCTATGAGGCCCAGCGCTTGGGCGCCGGCTGGACCAGCGATGGGCCGGGCGCAGGCTACTTCCCCTTCTACATCGGCATCATCATCCTGGTCTCGGGCCTGGGCATCTTGTTCCAGTCGCTGCTGAGCAAGAAGCGCGACACCGACTCCTTTGTCAACCAACAGCAACTGCGGCGCGTGTTGTCGGTGCTGCTGCCGGCCATGCTGTACGTGCTGGGCGTGAATTTCCTGGGTCTTTACGTGGCTTCCGCCATCTACATCGCCCTGTTCATGGTGCTGTTGGGCAAGTACCGGGTGCTCAAGAGCGTGTTGGTTTCGGCTGCCGTCATCACGCTGTTTTTCATGATGTTTGAGGTCTGGTTCAAGGTGCCCTTGTTCAAGGGCTCGCTCGACCCATTGCACTTCCTGGGCTACTGATTGGCTGGGCGGTTGATTCGCCTTCGCCGCCAGCCTTAAACACATTTGGAGTCAAAGTAGATGGAAGCACTGAGTTCACTGATACACGGCTTTGGCGTCGTCTTGACGCCGTTGAACATCGGCTTGATGTTCGTCGGCATCATCTTGGGCGTGTTGATTGGCGTGCTGCCAGGCTTGGGCGGCGCCAACGGCGTGGCCATTTTGCTGCCGCTGACCTTCACCATGTCGCCCACCTCGGCCATCGTGATGTTGTCGTGCATCTACTGGGGCGCACTGTTTGGCGGCGCCATCACGTCGATCCTGTTCAACATCCCGGGTGAGCCCTGGTCGGTGGCGACCACCTTCGACGGCTACCCGATGGCGCAAAAAGGCAAAGCGGCCCAAGCGCTGACAGCGGCCTTCACGTCGTCTTTCGTTGGCGCGCTGGTGGCTGTGATCATGATCACCTTTCTGGCGCCGCTGGTGGCCAAGTTCGCGCTCAAGTTTGGCGCGCCCGAGTTCTTTGCGGTTTACCTGCTCACCTTCTG
>JAYVSX010000121.1:0-4386 GCA_043774975.1 Rubrivivax sp. | reverse complement strand
CTCAAGGTAGTGCCCGAGGCCGACGCCAAGCTGCAGGCCGGGACCGTCAGCGTGGGCGAGGTGTCGGTTCGCGGTGACCAAGTCATCACGCAGATCTTTCCGCTGCGCTACGAAAACCCGAACAACCTGGTGGCGGTGCTGCGGCCGCTGATCAGCGCCAACAACACCATCAACGCCAACCCGGGCAGCAACGCCCTGGTGATCACCGATTACGCCGAAAACCTGCAGCGCATCGCCAAGATCATCGCCGCGCTGGACGTGGCCTCGGGTACCGACGTCGAAGTGGTGCAGTTGCAGCATGCGGTGGCGGCTGACCTGGCCCCGCTGGTGCAGCGGCTCACCGACGGTGGCGGTGTAGCCGGTGTGCCTGGCGTGCTCGGCACTGCCGCGGGCGGCGTGACGGTGGTGGCTGACTCGCGCGCCAACGCCCTGGTCATTCGGGCGCCCAATGCGGCCCGGCTGGCAGCGCTGCGCTCGACCATATCGCGCCTGGACCGCCCCAACAACCTGATCGGCCCCGGTGGCGGCATGTGGGTGGTGCATTTGAAAAACGCCGATGCAGCACGCTTGGCCACCGTGGTGCGCGCTGCGTTTGGGGCCGCTGGTGGAAGCAGCAGTGGCACCGGCACAGCGGCCACAGCGGCCGCCACGCCAGCGCCTGCACCGGGGGGCTCGCCGCAGGCCACCAGCGCCGTCACGGGCGCGGCGCAGCCCAGCACGGGCGGCTTCATCCAGGCCGACCCGGCCACCAATTCGCTCATCATCACCGCGCCCGAGCCGCTGTACAAACAGGTGCGGGCCTTGATCGATCAGCTCGACACGCGGCGGGCCCAGGTCTACATCGAAAGCATGATCGTCGAGGTGTCCCCCAGCGACGCGGCCGACTTCGGCTTTCAGTGGCAGGGCTTGCTGGGCAAGAGCGGCGACAAGTTTGGCGTCGTCACCGGCACCAACTTCAACGCCAGCGGCCGGCCCGGCATCATCGACATCAACACCTCTGCGGCGCAAGGCCAAATCAACCTGGGCCAGGGCCTGAACGTGGGCTTGCTCAGCGTGATCAACGGCGTCACGTCGCTGGCGGCCATTGCGCGCGCGCTGCAGACGCAGAGCGAGACCAACATCATCAGCACGCCCAACCTGATCACGCTGGACAACGAAGAAGCCAAGATCGTGGTCGGTGAAAACGTGCCCTTCATCACCGGCCAGTTCACCAACACCGGCGGTGGTGGCGCCCCCACCAACCCGTTCCAGACCATCGAGCGCAAGGACGTCGGCATCACGCTGCGCATCCGGCCGCAGATCGGTGAGGGTGGCGCGGTGCGCATGACCATCTTCCAGGAGCAGAGCAGCGTCAAGGAAACCACCGCTGCAGGCACCACCAACGCCGGCCCGTCGACCACCAAACGCAGCATCGAAAACACCGTGGTGGTGGACGACGGCGCGATCCTGGTGCTGGGCGGCTTGATCGAAGACCGCTTTGTCACCAACAAGAGCAAGGTGCCGCTGCTGGGCGACCTGCCGCTGATTGGCGGGCTGTTCCGCAGCGAGAGCCGCGAACGCCGGCGCACCAACCTGATGGTCTTCTTGCGGCCGGTGGTGCTGCGTGACGCCGACAGCGCCAACCGCCTGTCGATGGACCGCTACGACCAGATTCGCGGCGAACAGAAGTCGAGTCAACCCGCACCCAGTTTGGTGATGCCCATCAACGAGTCCCCGGTGTTGCCGCCGCTGCGCCCGCCGGCGGCCGGGGCCACCACCGAACCCGGCAAGGCGCCCTGAGCGCGGGCGCCAAACGATGGCCACGCGACACCCGCTGCCCTACGCCTTTGCCAAGGCCCACACCCTGCTGCTCGAAGATGAGGGCGGCGAGCTGCGGCTTTGTGCGGCACAAACCACATCGGCCGGCGCACTGGCCGAAGTCACGCGCTACTTCGATGTGGCGCGCTTCGATCACGAAGACGCCAGCACCTTGGCGCAGCGCATTGCCGCCGCCTACGCCGGTGGTGAAAGCAGTGCCGCCGCGGTGATTGGCGAGGTTGAAAGCGGCGTTGACCTGAGCCGCATGATGCAAGAGCTGCCTGCGGTAGAAGACCTGCTCGAAGCAGCCGATGACGCACCCATCATCCGCATGCTCAACGCCTTGTTGACGCAGGCGGCCAAAGACGGTGCCAGCGACATCCACATCGAGCCCTATGAGCGCAGCAGTTCGGTGCGCTTTCGGGTTGACGGCACGCTGCGCGAAGTGGTGCAGCCCAACAAGGCCCTGCACGCGGCGATGATCAGCCGCCTGAAGATCATGGCCGAACTCGACATCGCCGAGAAGCGGCTGCCGCAGGACGGCCGCATCTCCTTGCGCATCGGCGGCCGGGCCATCGACGTGCGCGTCAGCACCCTGCCGTCGTCGCACGGCGAACGTGCGGTGCTGCGCTTGCTGGACAAGACCGAAAGCCGCTTCACGCTGGAAGGCCTGGGCATGGACGGCGAGGTGCTGGCCGCTTACGCCAAGCTGGTGCAGCAGCCGCATGGCATTGTTCTGGTGACGGGGCCGACGGGTTCAGGCAAAACCACCACGCTCTATGCTTCACTGACCCGCGTGGACACCGCCACGTCCAATGTGCTGACCGTAGAAGACCCGGTGGAGTACGAGCTGCCGGGCATTGGCCAGACCCAGGTCAACCCGAAGATCGACCTGACCTTCGCCAAGGCCCTGCGCGCCATCCTGCGCCAGGACCCGGACGTCATCATGATCGGTGAGATCCGCGACTTCGAGACCGCGCAGATCGCCATCCAGGCCAGCCTGACCGGCCACCTGGTCTTGGCCACCGTGCACACCAACGACGCGCCCAGCAGCGTCACCCGGCTCATCGACATGGGGGTTGAGCCCTTCTTGCTGAGCAGCAGTCTGCTGGGCGTGCTGGCGCAGCGCCTGGTGCGCAAGCTGTGCCCCAAATGCAAGCGGCTGGGCGACGACGGCCATTGGCACCCGGTGGGCTGTGAGCATTGCGCCCACACCGGCTACAAGGGGCGCACCGGTGTCTATGAGCTGATGACCGTTAACCCGGCGGTGCAGGCCCTGATTCACATGCGCGCGGCTGAACAAGAACTGGTCGCGGCCGCACGCGCCGCGGGGCTCCGGTCGATGCGCGAGGACGGTCAGCGCCTGGTGCGTTCGGGGGTTACGTCGCTGGAAGAAGTCATCCGCGTAACCCGCGATTGAGCGTTGGCCGCCGACACCCATGCCCGCTTATCGTTTTGAAGCACTGGACGCCAAAGGCAAAGCCAGCACGGGTTTGCTGGAGGCCGACAACGCCAAAGCTGCGCGTGCGCAGCTGCGTCAACGCGACCTGGTGCCACTGGCGGTCACACCCGTTACCGCGGCCACCAGCGACGGCACAGCGCCCAGGTTCACCCGCCGGGTGTTCTCGGCAACCGGTCGGGCGGTGTGGACGCGGCAGTTGGCGGGCTTGGTGGGCAGTGGATTGCCGCTGGAGCGTGCGCTCACAGCGCTGGCCGAAGAGAGCGAAAACGATCGCCAGCGCGAGCTGGTGGCGCATCTGAAGAGTGAAGTCAACGCGGGCAACAGCTTTGCCCGTGCGCTGGCCACGGCGCCGCGTGAGTTTGACGACGTCTACCGGGCGGTGGTGGCGGCCGGCGAGCAAAGCGGTGCGCTCGGGCCCGTGCTGGAGCGCCTGGCCGACGACCAGGAACAGCAGCAGGCCCTGCGCACCAAGGTGCTGGGCGCCATGCTGTACCCAGCCATCGTGTCGATCGTGGCCTTCATCATTGTCATCGTGCTGGTCACCTGGGTGGTGCCACAGATCGCCAACACCTTCAGCAGTGGCAAGCGCGCGCTGCCGTTCTTGACGGTGGCGATGTTGGCCATCAGCGGGTTTGTCCGCCAATGGGGCTGGGCGGTGGGCTTGCTGTTGGTGGCGGGCGCAACCGTCTTTACCTTGGCGCGGCGAGCCGAGGCCTTTCGCGAGCGCAGCGATGCGGCCTTGCTGCGGCTGCCCTTGGTGGGCCGCCTGGCCCGCGGCTATAACGCGGCCCGCTTTGGCGGCACCTTGGCGATGTTGGCTGGCGCAGGTGTGCCCATCTTGAAGGCCTTGCAGGCGGCGGCAGAGACCCTGGGCAACCGCGCCATGCGCGCTGACGCACTGGACGCTTTGGCGCAGGTGCGCGAAGGTGCCCCGCTGGGCTCGGCGCTGGCGGCCAAGAAGCGCTTTCCGGGCCTGCTGTCGATGTTTGCCCGCCTGGGTGAACAAACCGGTCAGTTGCCGCTGATGCTGCAGCGCGCGGCCAACCAGTTGTCAGCCGAAGTGCAGCGCCGGGCCATGGCCGCGGCCACCATCCTGGAGCCCTTGCTGATCGTCGGCATGGGCATCG
>JAYVSX010000120.1:0-19570 GCA_043774975.1 Rubrivivax sp. | reverse complement strand
GCCCCCAACCAGCTCGCCCGGCATGCCGCCGTTCACCTAGTCTCGGGCGCAGGTAGATCACCACGTGAGCCTGTCACTACTCAACGCGAACTGAGCCCTCTCTTGTCGTTGCCGGCGCATGGAACGCCGCGATTTTGACGCCAGCTTGGATGTTCCAGCATGGATTCAACCGCGCGGCTGGCGAGCCGGGAAGGGTCCAGGTCTTCTTGCCGGCTATTCAAGGGTCAGTGTTCGATTTTCCGAAGTTTTCGCTGGACGAGTTGTCGTATGTCGTTCGACCGGATGCCCTGCTGATAGTGCCGAGCGAGGCGACACAAGAGCGCTTTGCGTTGGCGGAACAAGTGACTGCCCGTGTCATACGAGTTCTTTCTCACACCCCAGTCACTGGAATTGGGCACAACTTTGAGTTCCGTGACGCGGCACCCACCCCTCAAGAGGTTGCGGTTTTCACTGAGGCGCGTCAGGACTTGGTTGATCAGATGCCTCGCGGTTGGGCGCCCGCCGGGGCAGTGATTGCTTCGGTTTTCAAGAACGAAGCTGAAACAGTTCACGTCAGTATTCAGCGTCAATGGGATGGGGGCGCCATTTCTGTGAAGTTCAACTTCCACCATCCGATCGCAAATACTGATCAAGCCATTGCGGTGCTTGAAGGTGCTGGCGGTTACCTTCGAATGTGCGACAACCTGGCACTAGCGGAGCGAGTGATCGCGTCGCTTTATAGGAGAGATTGAGTGACTGGTAGCAAGCGCACTTTGTTGACAGGCGGAACGGTTTCCCCGGCAGGCTGGAGGCTCGTGGAGTCAAATGCGACAACGGCGTTTACCTCCGACACGCGAGGGACATCAAATGAGGGCGTTCTTCTCGTGCAGGGGCGAATGATCACCGAGGCGAGCGGAAGATCACAGTTCGTGGTGACTGTGGATCCTGCTGCAATAGATCGAAAACTCACCATCAGGAAGTTGAATGATCGGCTTGAAGGGCGCACGCCGCGAAGTGACACCTTCGCAGATTTCAAGCCTCGGCGCTGAGGTACTTTCGCTGCGCGCATGCACGTCACTTACGACTCGAAGGTATGCGCGACTGAGCTTATGCAGGGCGATGTGCTCGCTCGAAGCCCTGCTGTTGATGACCTGCTAAAGGTAGTTCATCCCCACTACTTCCAACATCAGAAGAACCGCTACTTCTTGGTGCTCACGCAGAGTTGCGATCTGGTTCAGCGGAGTGGGGGCTCCTGTAAAGCGCCGTACATCACGCTTGCACCGGTACGGTCCTTGGATTTGGTGATTGAACGACACTTGGCACAAATGCCGATTGCAGATGTCGCGGCCGAACTGCCGGTCTTGGGTGGCAAGTCCAAGACGAAGGCGTCTGAATTTCTCCAGCGGCTATTCAACAACAATGAGCCAGGGTACTTCTTCCTTGATAGCGAGGACACGCCGCTTGAGTCCGACAGCGTAGCTTTCCTGAGCTTGTCAATTGCCATCAAGGCCGACCTTCACTTCGAGACCTGTCTTCAGGCGAAGATCCTGCAACTTGATGCGACCTTTCAGGCCAAGTTGGGGTGGTTGGTTGGACAGATGTATTCGAGGGTCGGCACCTTGGACTGGGATCCATCAGTGCTCAAGAAGAAGGTCAACCGAGTACTTCAGGAGGCCGCCATTTGGGTTGAAGACGGAAAGGTTGCCTCACTTGAGGCGGCGTTTGAGGCGTTCGCTCAAGCGAGTCCAGGTTCCCCGATGCCGCAATCTGAAATCGCTCGTGCCATAGCAAAGGCCCCCAGCAAGAAACAGTTAGTCCTCAAAGAGGCAGCCCGCGTTATCGAGGCCACGCTCGGGCCGGAGCAGGCAGCATTGGCAGAGCGACTCCGCAAGAGGCTTGACGGCGATGCTGGCATTGCAACGCTGCTGAAGTGACCCGGGCGAGAAGAAGGATCTCTAAGTCCAACTTTGTGTCCAAGTTGCTGGGCCTGAGGCAAGAAACCGAGCATTCAAGCGGACTCCCGGCTATTCACTACCTTCTGCATTGGCAAGTAACCGCGTTCGGCCTTTGTCGCAGCGCAGTCAGTGCCCCGCAAAGTCCACCAGGGTAAACAGCGGCAAGCCAGCCGCGCGCAGCTTGGTGGAGCCGCTGAGTTCAGGCAGGTCGACGATGGCCGCACCTTCCAAAACCTGGGCGCCCAGGCGTTCGAGCAACTTCTTGCCGGCCATCATGGTGCCGCCGGTGGCGATGAGGTCGTCGATCAGCACCACACGCTGCCCGGGTTTGACGGCGTCGGTGTGCATTTCGACGGTGGCGCTGCCGTACTCCAGCTCGTAGGTTTCTTCCACCGTGGTGAAGGGCAGCTTGCCTTTTTTGCGGATCGGCACAAAGCCCAAGCCCAGCTCATAGGCCACCACGCTGCCGATGATGAAGCCACGCGCGTCCAGACCGGCGATGACATCGGGGCGGGCGTCGAAATAGCGGTGCACAAACTGGTCGATCAGCACGCGAAAGACACGCGGGTTGCTGAGCAGCGGCGTGATGTCCCTGAACATCACGCCCGGTGCGGGCCAGTCGGGCACGGTGCGGATGTGCTCGCGGATGTACTGCGAGGGCGAAACGGTGGGGTCGGCGGCCATGCGCCGGATCATAGGCTGAGCGTTTGTGAGGGGCCCGCTGGTGAGAGGCTCGCTGGTGACGGTCCTGGACGTGACAGCCTTGCATATGACGGCCCAGCATGGGACTGCGACACCAACTACAGCGCCACAGCGCCACAGCCCACAGTACTCACCGCCGCAACAGCTTTTCCTCGGCCAGCGCCAACGGTTTGGGCAGGCCCGACAGCACCAAGGTGTCCCCGGCGGACAGCACCAAGGCGGGCGCGGGTGCAACCACCGCGCCGCTGGCGCGCCGCACCGAGACCACGCTGACACCCACCGCGTGCAGCGCTTGGGCGTCCAGGGTCTGGCCGTGGCAACGGCTGGCCTCGGGCAGGGTGACACTTTGCAGCCGGGCCTGGTCCAGCTCTTCCACGGTGTCGTCGTCGGCACCATGGAAGTAGCCGCGCAGCAGGCTGTAGCGCGCGTCCCGGGCGTCGCGGGTGATGCGGATCACACGTTGCATCGGCACGCCCACCAGGACCAGCGCGTGGCCCGCCAGCATCAGGCTGCCTTCAATGGCTTCGGGCACCACTTCGGTGGCGCCGGCGGCGCGCAGCTTTTCGATGTCGGTGTCGTCGATGGTGCGCACGATGACCGGCACCCTGGGCGCATGCGCTTGCACCTGGCGCAGGACCTTCAGCGCCGACGGCGTGTCGTGGTAAGTGATGACCACGGCCGCGGCGCGCGCCAGGCCGGCGGCCATCAGGCATTGCAGCCGCGCGGCGTCGCCAAAGACCACGCTTTGGCCGGCGGCGGCGGCCTGGCGCACGCGGTCGGGGTCGAGGTCCAGCGCCATGTAGGGAATGTGCTCGGGTACCAGCAAACGGGCCAGGTTCTGCCCGCTGCGGCCGTAGCCGCAGATGATCACGTGGCGGTCGGCAGCGATGGACTTTTTGGCGATGCTGGTCAGCGCCACCGACTGCATCAACCAGTCGTTGGCGCTGAGCCGGTTGACGATCTTGTTGCTGTACAGGATGAGGAAAGGCGTGGCCAGCATCGACAGCACCATGCTGGCCAGCACCGGGCTCATCCAGGTGGGTGATACCAGTTGATGGTCGGCGCCCAGGGTCAGCAGCACAAAGCCGAACTCGCCGGCCTGCGCCAGATACAGGCCGGTGCGCAGCGCCACGCCCGGCGTGGCCTTGAAGGCGCGCGCCAAGGCCGCCACCAACACAAACTTGGCCACCACCGGCAGGCTGGTCAACAGCAGCACCAGCAGCCACTGGTCGAGCACCGGTCGCCAGTCCAGCTTCATGCCGATGGTGATGAAAAACAGGCCCAGCAACACGTCGTGGAAGGGCCGGATGTCGGTCTCCACCTGGTGTTTGTATTCGGTCTCGGCCACCAGCATGCCGGCCACAAAAGCACCCAGCGCCAGGCTCAAGCCGGCGTGTTCGGTCAGGTAGGCCAGGCCCAGCGTCACCAGCAGCAGGTTCAGCATGAAGAGCTCTTCGCTCTTGCGCCGCGCCACCAGCGTCAACCACCAGCGCATCAACCGTTGCCCGCCGACCAACAGCAGCGTCAGCAGCACCACGGCTTTCAAGCCCGCCCAGGCCATGGCGATCAGCATCTCTTCGGCCGGTGAGCTCAAGGCCGGTATCAGCACCAACAGCGGCACCACCGCCAAGTCCTGGAACAACAGCACGCCCATCACGCGTTTGCCGTGTTCACTTTCCAGCTCCATCCGCTCGGCCATCAACTTGACCACGATGGCGGTGGACGACATGGCCAGCGCACCGCCCAGCACCACCGAGCCTTGCCAGGACATCTGCCAAGCTTGATTGAAGAGCGCGGAGTAGGCCCAAACCAAAGCGAAGTGGCCCAGCACCGTGACCAGCAGTGTCAGCACCACTTGCGACAGCCCCAGGCCAAAGACCAGCGTGCGCATGCTGCGCAGCTTGGGCAGGTTGAATTCAAGCCCGATGACAAACATCAGGAAGACCACGCCAAACTCGGCCAGGTACTTCACACCCGCGGTGTCCTTGGCCAGGGCCAGGGCATTGGGGCCGATCAGCACACCCACCACCAGGTAGCCCAACATGGGCGGCAGCTTCAGCGAACGGCAGACCACCACGCCGAGCACCGCAGCGATCAGGTACAGCAGGACCAGTTCAAGGGTGGTGGCCAAGGCTGGGTGAGGTGAGCGTTGCAGGTTGGGGGGTGCCTAGAATGCGCCGATCGTATTCGACCGCTGCGACCACTTTGACCGACCCTGCCGCTACAACAAAGCCCTTTGACGCCCAACGCGCCAAAGAGATGGCCACGCGCACGTTTGACATTGAAGCGCGTGCGCTGCAGGGCTTGAGCCAGCGCCTGGGCGACAGCTTTGCGCTGGCCGTGCAAGCCGTTCTGCAAGGCCGCGGTCGGGTGGTGGTGATGGGCATGGGGAAAAGTGGCCACGTGGGCCGCAAGATCGCCGCCACACTGGCATCTACCGGCACGCCGGCGCTGTTTGTGCACCCTGCCGAGGCCAGTCATGGCGACCTGGGCATGGTGATGCCGGGCGACGTGGTGCTGGCCATCAGCAACAGCGGCGAAAGCGACGAGCTGGCTGCCATCTTGCCGGCCATGCGCCGCCTGGGGGTGACGCTGGTGGCCATGACGGGCCAACCCAGCTCAACCTTGGCGCAACATGCCGACATCGTGTTGAGCAGCGCGGTCGAAGAAGAAGCCTGCCCTCTCAACCTGGCGCCCACCGCCAGCACGACAGCGCAAATGGCGCTGGGTGACGCCCTGGCCGTGGCGCTGCTGGACGCACGCGGTTTTCGCCCCGAAGACTTTGCTCGCTCGCACCCCGGCGGTAGCCTGGGGCGCAAGCTCTTGATGCATGTGAACGACCTGATGCGCAGCGGCGACGACGTGCCACGGGTGCCACCACAAGCCCAGATGGGCGAGCTGTTGCGCGAAATGACCGGCAAGGGCCTGGGCTTCACCGCCGTGGTGGGCACCGACGGACGCCCCGCCGGCATCTTCACCGACGGCGATTTGCGCCGCTTGATCGAGCGTGGTGCCGACCTGCGCGCGCTGACCGCTGCCGAGGTGATGCATCCCAGCCCGCGCCTGGTGCAGGCGGCGTCGCTGGCAGTGGCAGCGGCTGAAGTCATGGAGCAGCATCGGGTCACCAGCGTGCTGGTCATCGACGAGCACGGGGTGCTGGTGGGTGCACTGAACTCCAACGACCTGATGCGCGCCAAAGTGATCTGATGACCACCTCACCCGCTCCCGTCCCCGCGTTGAGCTTTGCGCCCGAACTTTTGTTGCGCGCTCAAGGCCGCGGGCTGGGGTTGAAGGCAGCCATCTTTGACGTAGACGGTGTGCTCACCGACGGGCGCATCTACATCGGCGAAGCAGGCGAGGTCTTCAAGGCCTTCAGCACCCTGGACGGGCACGGCCTGAAGCTGTTGGCCGCCGCCGGCATCACGCCCTTGATCATCACCGGGCGCGACTCGCCGGCGGTGCGGCGGCGGGTTGCAGACCTGGGCTTGCGGCACGCGGTTTATGGCGCGCACGACAAAGGCGCTGCGGCGCAAGCGCTGTTGGCGTCCTTGGCGCTGGAGTGGGCCGATGTGGCTGCCATGGGCGACGACTGGCCCGACCTGCCTTTGCTCAGGCGCGCTGCGTTTGCCTGTGCGCCGGCCAACGCCCACGCTGAAGTCAAAGCCGTGGCGCACCACGTCACCGCATCAGAGGGCGGGCACGGCGCAGCGCGTGAGTTTTGCGATGTGCTGCTGATGGCCTCGGGCCGTTACCTCAGCTTGTACCAGCAGCAACTGACCACCCTGGACGGGCCATGACCGCCAGCGGTGTGCTTGAGCGCAGTGCCGCATGAGCGTTGAACTTCACCTGCCCGATTTGCCGGAGGTGCCCCTCTCGCTGGGCCCGGCCCAGGCGAGGCCCTTGCGCGCTGCCAGCCCTTGGCATCTGCGCTTGCGTGACGCGCTGTCGTCCTACCTGCCGCTGCTGCTGATGGCTGCACTGGCATTGGCCACGTGGTGGTTGGTGAAAAACTCACCGCGGCTGGTGCAGGCACCCACCGAGCGGGTGGTGTCCAGTGAACCCGACTACACCATGACCCAGTTTGCGGTGGAACGGTTTGACGCAAAAGGGCGGTTGAAACTGCGCATTGAAGGCGCACGGCTGCGCCATTTCCCTGACACCGACCGCATCGAGATTGACGGCGCGCAGATTCGCGCCTTTGCGCCCGATGGACGTGTGACCCTGGCCACGGCACAGCGCGCCGTGGGCAACGGCGACGGCAGTGAAATTCAGCTGTTGGGTGGGGCCCAGGTGACCACCCAGGACGACATCAACGGGCCGCTGGTCATGCAGGGCGAGTTCTTGCATGCTTTTTTGCTGAAAGAGCGTGTGCTGACCCACCTGCCGGTGCTGGTGCGACAAGCCGGCACCGAGATGCGGGCCAGTGGTTTGCAGTACGACCACGTGACGCGGCGCCTGGACCTCAAAGGCCCGCTGCGCATGGTGCTGACACCCAAGGGATTGCCCGCTCTCAAAGGCACGGGCACGGGCACGGGCACGGGCGCGGGCGCGGTAGCCCGACCATGAGCGACCGCCTGGTTTTCATCACTGGGGCTTCCAGTGGCATTGGGCAAGCGCTGGCGGCGCGCTACGCCCAAGCCGGTTGGCGCCTGGCGCTGGTGGCCAGGCGAACCGAAGCAACCCAGGTCTGGCTGGTGGCGCAAGGGCTGGACGCACAGCGCGCTCGGGTCTATCGCGCTGACGTGGCCGACCCGGACAGCATCATTGCGGCGGCCCAGCTGTGCCTGGCCGAGCAGGGGCTGCCCGACGTGGTGATCGCCAGTGCCGGCATCAGTGTCGGCATGGACAGTGCAGAGCGCGAAGACCTGCGTGTGATGCAAGACACTTTCGCCACCAACAACGTGGGTCTGGCCGCCACCTTCCACCCGTTTTTGCGGCTGATGCGCCAACGCCAGAGCGGCACCCTCGTAGGCATTGCCAGCGTGGCGGCCATTCGCGGCCTGCCGGGGCACGGCGCGTACTGCGCCAGCAAGGCTGCGGTGGTGGCTTACTGCGAGAGCCTGCGTGGCGAGTGTCGCCGCCAGGGCGTGCAGGTGGTGACGCTGTTGCCCGGCTACATCGCCACACCGCTGACCGCCAAAAATCCCTACAGCATGCCGTTCCTGATGCAGTCTGATGAATTCGCCGAGCGCGCTTTTCGGGCCATTGAGTCGGGCGCCAGTTATCGCGTCATTCCCTGGCAGATGGGTGTGTTGGCCAAGGTCATGCGCCTGCTGCCTAACGCGCTGTTTGACAAGCTGCTGGGTGGCCGTGGGCGCAAACCGCGGCGTGGTTGACATGCCCCTCAGTAGGGTGGGCCTTCAGCCCCCTCTGTCAGCATCGCGCTGGCCATGATCGACGTCGTTGTTTTCTTCTTTTTGCTGGGCGTCTTGGCGCGGTTGGTCAAGAGTGATCTGCGCTTGCCCGAGGCGCTGTACGAGACGCTGTCGATCTACCTCTTGTTGGCCATCGGCCTCAAAGGCGGCATTGAGCTCAGCAAACAGCCCATCGCCGCCTTGGTGCCCCAGGTCCTGGCCTGCATGGCGCTGGGGTTTGTGATTCCCTTTGTGTTGTACCCCCTGGGCCGCGCCTTGCGCTTGAACGGGCCGGACGCGGCAGCGCTGGTGGCCCACTACGGGTCGGTCAGCGTGGTCACCTTCGCCGTGGCCACGGCGGCCCTGGCCCGCGAAGGTATCGCCTACGAGAGTCATGCAGCGCTGTGGGTGGCCGTGATGGAAGCGCCCGGGCTCATTGCCGGCATCTTGCTGGCGCGCTGGAGCCTGCGTGCCGAAGGTCAAAGCACGCGTTGGGGTGAACTGGCGCACGACGTCCTGTTTGGCAAGAGTGTGTTGCTGTTGTTGGGCGGCTTGGTGATTGGTGCGGTGGCGGGTGTGGAAGGCACGGCGCCCATCAAGGCTGTGTTCATCGACCCCTTCAAGGGCGTGCTGGCGCTGTTCTTGTTGGAGTTGGGCTTGGTGGCTGGTGGGCGGCTGGCCGATGTGCGGCGGCTGGGAGCGGCGGTGTTGGTGGTGGGCTTGTGCGCGCCTCCCCTCTTGGCCGTGGCGGGAGCCGCGGTGGGATGGGCCTTGGGTTTGTCGACGGGTGGCGTGGCCCTGATGGCGACGCTGGCCGCCAGCGCCAGCTACATTGCAGCGCCCACCGCCATGCGCATTGCGGTTCCGCAGGCCAATGCGGCGCTGTCGATCACGGCCGCTTTGGGCATCACCTTTCCCTTCAACATCGTGGTGGGCATCCCGCTGTACATCGCACTGGCGCAAAGGATCTCGCCATGAAAAAACACCCCAAGACCCTGCTGGTCATCGTGGCCGAAGCAGTGCTGGAAAAGAACCTGGTGCTCGACGCCCGCCAGTGCGGCGCTCAAGGCTGGTCGGTGAGCGAGGTGCACGGCGCCGCCCGCGAAGGTGTTCGCGAGGGCGCATGGGAGGCCGACCGCACCATCGAACTGAAGGTGATCTGCGATGAAACCGTGGCCGACGCCATTGCCGAACATGTGCTGGCCACCTATGCGCCCTACTACAGCGTGGCGATGTATTTCAGCGCCGTTCAGGTGCTCAGGCCCGAGCGGTTCTGAAACCGCGGGTCGCCCGCCAGCGGGGCTCACCAGCAAGCGTTGCGGCGTTGACTTTGGACTTCAGGCGAGCATAAAAAAGGCGCCCTGAGGGCGCCTTGTCGTACGTGGAGCTGGTTGGGCTGGGTACGGGTTCAGTAGCCGCCACGGCTTCCGCCGCCACCACCACCATAACCGCCACCACTGCCGCCGCCGCCGCTGCGGCTACCACCGCCACCGCCGTAGGGGCTGCGCCCACCGCCACCGCCACCACCGCCGTAGGGGCTGCGCCCACCGCCGCCGCCGGCACCACCGGTACCACCGCCGCCACCACCACCGCCGTAGCCACCACCGCCGCCACCACCGTAGCCGCCGCCGCCACCACCGCTGCGGCCACCACCACCGCCGCCAAAGCCACCCGGACGCTCTTCACGCGGGCGGGCTTCGTTGACGACCACGGCGCGGCCATCAACAGGCTGGCCGTTCATGCCATTGATGGCAGCTTGTGCCTCAGCGTCCGTGCCCATCTCCACAAAGCCGAAGCCCTTGGAGCGGCCGGTCTCGCGGTCCATCATGACCTTGGCCGACGTGACACTACCGAATTGCGAAAAAGCCTGGAGCAGCGAATCGTCGCGCACCGAATAGGCCAAATTACCGACGTACAGTTTGTTTCCCACGGGGAGCCTTTAAATGAACCAGAAAAACCATGTGGAGCTCAACCCTGCGTGAACCATTCAGACGAAAGGTGCGGCTACCAGACACAGACCCCCAATTATGGGCGTCGTCAAGTTTTGCCTGCAAAGCGCGCGCACGTCAAGTGTTGTTTTGTTGCCCCCGTGCTAACCCTTGATCACAGCAGGGTGGCGCTCCAGAGACGCGGCCCGTCAAGTTCCAGTGATACGTCCCAGTAATAAGTCCCAGTGATAAGTCCGGGTGGGGCCGAGACCCGGCTCTAACATCTGCCCATGGACCTGCTCAAACCGCTGATCGCGCTGTTGGCGATCGTCAATCCCATCGGGGTTGTGCCTTTTTTCATCCATTTCACAGCTGGCGGCAGGCGCCAGCATTGCGGTGGTGCCCTTGACCATTCCCGTGCTCGCCAGTTCGGCCGGGCGCTGAGCATTTCACCCCTCATCCGGCGAACAGTCTCGTCACAACTGAAGCGGCATGCAGACCCAGAACTTTGACGTGGTGATCGTGGGCGCCGGCACCGCAGGCTGCCTGTTGGCCAACCGCTTGTCAGCCAACCCGCGCTGCCGCGTGCTGTTGGTAGAGGCTGGCGGCAGCGACAACTACCACTGGGTCCACATTCCGGTGGGTTACCTGTACTGCATCGGCAACCCCCGCACAGACTGGCTCTTTCAGACCGAAGCCGACCCCGGTCTCAATGGGCGCCAATTGCGCTATCCGCGCGGCAAGGTGCTGGGTGGCTGCAGCAGCATCAACGGCATGATCTACATGCGCGGGCAGTCGCGCGACTATGACAGCTGGGCCGACCTCACGGGCGACGACAGCTGGCGCTGGGACCAGTGCTTGCCGCACTTCATGCGCCACGAGGACCACTGGCGGGGCGGCGACACTTGGCATGGCGGCGGCCAGGAGTGGCGTGTTGACCGGCAACGGCTTTCCTGGGAAGTGCTGGACGCGTTTGCCGCCGCCGCCACGGAAGCCGGTGTGCCACCCACCGCGGACTTCAACCGAGGCAACAACGAAGGCGTGGGCTATTTCGAGGTCAACCAGAAGCAGGGCGTGCGCTGGAACACCAGCAAGGCCTTCCTGCGCCCCGCGCGCGGGCGGCCCAACCTGAAGGTGTGGACCGCCCACCAGGCCACCCAGCTGCTGATGGACGGCCCACGCGTGACCGGCGTGGTGCTGCAGCCGCTGGCCGGCGGGGCGCCCGTGCATGCGCTGGCGGCGGCTGAAGTGGTGCTCTGCGCGGGTGCCGTGGGCACGCCGCAACTGCTGCAGCTGTCGGGTATTGGGGCCGGCGCGCTGATGCAGCAACATGGCCTGACGCTGCGCCACGAGCTGCCTGGTGTGGGCGAAAACCTGCAAGACCATTTGCAGATTCGCGCGGTGTTTGAAGTGCAGGGTACCCGCACGCTCAACGTCATCGCCAACAGCTGGTGGGGAAAGCTGGGAATGGGGCTGGAGTACCTGTTCAAGCGCAGTGGGCCGATGAGCATGGCGCCCTCGCAGCTGGGTGCGTTCACTCGCTCGTCTGGTGCGTACACGTGGCCCAACCTTGAATACCACGTGCAACCCTTGTCGCTGGACGCCTTTGGCCAGCCCTTGCACCCTTTCAATGCGTTCACGGCCAGCGTGTGCAACCTCAATCCCACGTCACGTGGATTTGTTCGCATCGCTTCGCCTCGGCCCATGGACGCCCCGCGCATCCAGGCCCGCTACCTTTCAACGGCCGAAGACCGGCAGGTCGCCGCCGACTCCTTGCGCTTGACGCGCCGCATTGCGGCGATGCCCGCGCTGGCGCGCTTTCATCCAAAAGAAGTCAAGCCTGGGGTGCAGTACCAGAGCGACGACGACCTGGCACGTCTGGCCGGCGACATTGGCACCACCATCTTTCACCCCGTGGGCACCTGCCGCATGGGCAGGCTGGGCGAGCCGGGAGCTGTGGTGGACAGCCGCTTGCGGGTGCAGGGGCTCGTTGGCCTGCGCATCGCCGATGCCAGCGTGATGCCCACCATCACCAGCGGCAACACCAATTCGCCCACCTTGATGATTGCCGAGCGCGCGGCGCTCTGGATGGCGCAGGACGCGGCAGCGGCGGGTTAGTCCGGATGGCCGCGGGGGGAGTCGCCGCTACATTCCCGCAGGTTCCAGCTGCGGGCCAGACAGCCTGACTAGTTGGCGGAGGCCAGAGGAGACAACAAGATTCGAATGGGCCCGTCCCGGCTGTGGGGCGTGGTTTGTCGTTCCAATTCACGACTGGCAGGGCGCGCAGCGCCCCCAAGCCAGCAGACTTCACAGGCGCCGCTCTGCGGCGCTTTTTCTTGGGAACTGCATGGTGCAGTGCAAGGTAAGCACCCGCAATCTGTGAAGGCGCAAGGTGCAGATCAGCGGCCAGGCGACCCGGTGTCCGGGTTGTTGGTCTGGGGCGATCAGACGCCTCTTTGCCCCCCGTTTTCCGGTCTTGGTTGTGGAGCGGGGTGCCTACGATCGCCAGACCCCTTTGCCCAAGCCGCGCCATGTCCGTGAACCCCGAACTCCGCAAGCTCGACGTCGACATCCCGACCCAGCCGCAATCGCTGGTGGAACTGTCGCTGCTGCTGGCCGAAGAAGACATCAACCTGCAGTCCGCTGCTGCGCTGATTGAGGACGACATGGCGCTGGCGGCTGCGGTCATGAGGGCGGTGAATTCTTCGCTCTACGGGTTGAAAGGGCGGGTCCAAAGCGTGCACCAGGCCGTCACTTACCTGGGCATGCGAGAGGTGGCCGCCATCACGTTCGAAATGGGCTTGCGTGCAGCGTTTCCGCCGGCAGTCGAACTCGACCCGATCTGGAAACGCGCCGCCTGGCGCGGCCGCTTGATGGGTCAGTTGGCCCAGCGTCTGTCGCTCGACAGCTGGGCGGCGCATTCGGCGGGTTTGTTCGAAGAGTGCGGCAAAGCCGTGTTGTTCAAGCATGCGCCCGAGCACTACCGCGCGATGTTGCGCGCTGCCCCAGGTGACACCGAGCTGGTGGTTCTGGAGCGGGCCGGTTTTGGCGTCAGTCATGACGCCTTGGGTGCCGCGTTGTGCGAGAGCTGGGGGCTGGGCGCCAGCGCGGTGTCCAGCGTGCGGCACCACGTGTCAGCGCAAGCCAGCCTGGAGCTGCCGCCGGCCAAGCGCGTGATCTGTGCTCTCTCGGTGTTGGCCCATGCTGAAGAGACCGACCCCGAGGGCATTGAAAGCGTGGCCAAGGTGGTGGCGCCGCAGGCCGACCTGGAGCCAGAGCTGCTGCTGCGGGTGCTGCGCCAGGTGCGCGAACAGCAGAAAACGACCGCCGCCCACGGGCGTTGAGCCCGCAGCTTGGCCGACCTGTGCTGAAGGCCCCACCGGCGTCGCCTCGAGCCAGGTTGAGGGTGCGCCAGGTCGCCGACACACGTCTTGCACGGTGACGTTGACTGCTGCGCAGCTGAGCAGCAAACAAGCTCTGAACTGAGGAAAGCCCTTCTGTGCGGGTCCGCCAGTCTTGGGTAGTCTGTGGGTCTTTCTGCAACCTGACAGCCCACCCGGGTGAGGGACTTCTATGGCATCGACCGTTTCCGCTGACGCGCTGGCCCTTCAGCGCCTGTACCACTGGGAGAGCACCAGTCCTGACCGCACGGTTTTCACCCAGCCGCTGGGCGGTGGCCAGGTGGCCACCTACAACTGGCGTCAGGTCATGGATCAGTCGCGGCGCATGGCAGCTCACATGCAAAGCCTGGGTTTGAAGCCGGGCGACAAGGTGGCGCTGCTGTCCAAGAACACCGCGCATTGGATGATGGCCGACTTCGCCATCTGGCTGGGCGGTTTTGTCTCGGTGCCGCTGTACCCCACCTTGGCTGCGGGCACCATCCGTCAGATCCTGGACCACAGTGAAGCCAAGCTGCTGTTCGTGGGCAAGCTTGACGGCTGGAAGGGCATGAAGCCCGGCATTCCTGATGGCCTGGCCTGCATCAGCTTGCCCCTGGCGCCGGACGACGCATCCAAGGCTTATCCCAAGTGGGACGACATCGTGGCCAAGACCGAGCCGATCAAGGGCAATCCGCTGCGCGATGCCGATGAACTCGCCACCATCATGTACACCAGCGGCACCACGGGCGCGCCCAAGGGTGTGATGCACAGCTTTGGTACCTTTGCCTGGGGCATCCAGTCGGGCTTGAAGCGTGTGCCCATCGACAGCAACGCGCGCATGCTCAGCTACCTGCCACTGAGCCACGTGGCCGAGCGGGCCTTGGTTGAGCATGGCCTGCTTGCCACGGGCATGCAGGTTTACTTTGCCGAAAGCCTGGACACCTTTACCGCCGACTTGCAGCGCGCCCGGCCCACGGTGTTTTTCAGCGTGCCTCGCTTGTGGGTGAAGTTCCAGCAGGGCATTGGCGCCAAGATGCCGCCGGCCAAACTCAACCGCTTGCTCAAGATTCCCATCCTGGGCGGCATCGTGCGCAAGAAAATCCTCACCGCGCTGGGCCTGCAGGACTGCACCTTTGCTGCCGGTGGCGCGGCCCCCATGCCGCCCGATTTGCTGCGTTGGTACAACAAGCTCGGCCTCGACCTGGTCGAGGTTTACGGCATGACCGAAAACTGCGGCGTCAGTCACGCCACCTTGCCAGGCAAGCAGCGGCCCGGCACGGTGGGCTTGCCCTATGACGGCGTGCAGTCTCGCCTGGACCCCACCACCAGCGAAATCCAGGTCAAGGCACCTTGCTTGATGTTGGGCTACTACAAGGAGCCCGAACTGACCCAACAGGCGATGACCGCCGACGGCTGGCTGAAGACCGGCGACAAGGGCGGGCTGGACGCCGAGGGCAACCTCAAGATCACCGGCCGGGTCAAGGACCTGTTCAAGACCAGCAAGGGCAAGTACGTGGCCCCGGCGCCAATCGAAGACAAACTGGTCATGCACGGCTCCATCGAGGCCTGCTGCGTGACAGGTGCCAACCTGGGCCAACCGCTGGCCTTGGCCATGCTCAACCCAGACGCCACCCAGCGGGCAGCCACCGCCGAAGGCAGGGCCGAGCTGGAGGTCTCATTGGCGGCGCACATCAAGTCCATCAACGAACTGCTGGACCCGCATGAGCAGCTGGACTGCCTGGTGGTGACGGCCGAGGCCTGGTCGGTGGAAAACGACCTGATCACGCCCACCTTCAAGGTCAAACGCAATCGGATCGAAGACCTGTTTGCGAAAAACTACGAAGCCTGGGTGGGCTCGAAGAAGAAGGTGATCTGGTTCAAGAGTTGATACGCCGGACTGCTGTGCAGCCGGCGTATTCCGGCGCGTTCGAGCGGACCTGCGGCCGCTCAACTTGCCGGTGGGCCGCGGTCGCGGCCCTGATGGGGCCTGCTTTAGCGGTTGGGGGCTGACGCGGCGGCGGGGGCGGGCATGGCGCCAGGGGTCTGGACGATGACCCCGGGGCCGATCGGGATCTCTTCGCTCAGCGTCACGCCTTTGACAAAGTAGCGCGTTTCGCCAAAGCAGCTGGTCGGCAGGCCCACCTTTTCTTCGTAGTGCAGGGCCACGCGCTTACCGATGTATTTGGAAATTTGCTGCGCCACCGCGTCGTCGTGCACCGTGAAAAAAAACTTCTCGGCCGTGCTGCCGGGCAATGACACCAACGCCAACTCGCCTTCCCAGGTTTTGCAGATCCAGCCCTTGTTGGACAGTTTTTGAACCCAGCCGGCGCGGTCGCCCGTGGAAAAACTCCAGTGAAATGCAACCCAGAACCACGCGGTGGCGAGGGCGGCGATCACCCCCAAGGGCAAAACGACGTACTTGATCATGGTGGGTGCAGGCCAGGGACCTAGGCTGAAGGTGGAGGATTATCAGCGGCCCGCAAGACCAGCTCGGCCGCAGCCAAGTCCTCCAGCGCGCTGCCCACGGACTTAAAGAGTGTGATCTCATCGCCGCATTGGCGGCCCAGCACTTGGCCCAGGCACAGCTGAGCCAAGGTGCCCTGAACTTCGCTGAGCCTGAAGTGACCTTCCGCCATCGCCAGCAACAGGTCGCCAGCTTTGAGCAGCGCTTCTTCGGTGTCGACAAATACCCGGCTGCGCGACAAACACGGCCCGTCAGCCTCGCGCATGGTGGGGGTGAAGCCGCCGATCAGGTCCAGGTGGGTGCCCGGGCGCAGCCACTCACCGCGCACCAGCGCTTGGGTCGACAGCGTGGCGCAGCTGACAATGTGGGCCTGGTGCACGGCGGACCGTATGTCGCTTGCCGCGTTGGCGGTGAACCCTTGAGACTGCAGCTGTCGCACCAAGGCTTGTGCAGCAGTCGGACGGCGGGCGCACACGGTTACTTCGGTCAGGCTGGGGCGTACAGACCGCATGGCGGCCGGTATCAGTGAAGCCACCCGGCCGGCGCCCACCAAAACCAGGCGCCGCGCGTCGGCGCGCGCCAAATAGCGGGCCGCCAGCGCAGAAGCGGCGGCGGTGCGGCGGGCGGTGAGCTCGCTGCCGTCCAGCACCGCCAGTGGCACGCCGGTGCGGGCATCGAACAGGGTGTAGATGGCGTGCACGCAGGGCAAGCCCAAGGCTGAATTGCCCGGGAAGATGGTCACGGTCTTCACGCCCAGATGAACACCCCTTCGCCAAGCGGGCATGAGCAACACGGTGCCGTCTTCGCCCACTGCGTGTGGGTGACGCAGCGGTACTTCGCAGCCCTGCTCGAAGGCCAGTTGCAAGGCGCCGACGAGCTGTGGCCATGGCAAGCCCCCGGCCACCTGGGCCGCGTTCAGGTGCAGCATGCTGGGGGCATTGGCTGCGGCGGGCGTGGAAGCGCCAGGGACAGCGCCAGGGTCCGGGTCCGGGCCAGCGCCGGTATTCATCTATGGGTCAGTGGCCGTGGTCGCTCTTGGCGTGGTGTTGATGGCCATGCTCGAGCGCCACCGCGATGGAGTGCCCCTTGTTGGCCACCAGCTGCGGCGCCATCGACCCCAGCAGCATGCCCACAAACGAAGCGGCCAGTCCGATGAGGTTGGCCGGAACCAGGGCGTCGGCTGCCAGGTTGGCTGCGCCGATCCAGCACCCAATGCCCAGGATGATGGACAGCAAGGCACCTTGCGTGGTGGCCCGCTTCCAGTACGCGCCCGCCACCAAAGGCACAAAAGCACCGGCCAGCGTCACGTTGTAGGCGTTTTGCACCATCTCATACATGGTGCTCTTGCTGTTGACGGCAAAGAGCAGCGCACAGGCGGTGAAGGTGACCAGGACGATGCGCAGCGTCAGCAAGAACTGGCGGTCCCCCATGCGCGGCACAAAGGGTCGCAAGACGTTTTCGGTGAACAGCGACGTGGGTGCCAGCAAGGCCCCGCTGGCGGTGGAAAGGATGGCCGAAAGCAACGCACCAAAGAACATCACCTGCGCCCACAGCGGCATCTTGCCCAGCACCATGTCGGGCAGCACGCGCTGGATTTCGCGGGCGTCTTCAGAAGCAAACAGTTTGCCCAGCGCCGGGTCGGCCACCAAAGCGGCGTAGGCGATGAACATTGGCACAAATGCGAAGCAGAAGTAGATCAGGCCGCCGATGAGGGTGCCGCGCACGGCGGTTTTTTCGTCCTTGGCGCTGGTCATGCGTTGGAACACGTCTTGCTGCGGAATGGAGCCAAAGGCAAACGCAAAAAAGGCACCCGCCATCACCCACCAGCCTTTGCTGTCTTCCGGAAAAAAGTTCAGCTTGCCGTCGGCAGCGGCCTGCGCCACCACTTTGCTCGCGCCGCCAGCCAGGTCGCCCACCAGCACCGCCACCAGCGTCAAGCCGATCAGGATGATCACCGTCTGGAACAGGTCGGTGAAGGCCACCGACCACATCCCGCCAAAGATCGTGTAGATCACCACCACCGCTGCGCCGATGAAAATGCTGGTGTTGAGGTCAATGGCCGCGCCGCTGAGCACGTGCAGGACCAGGCCCAACGCCGTCATCTGCGCCGAGGTCCAGCCCAGGTAGGAGCCTACGATGGCCAGGCTGGTCAGCACCTCCACGCCTTTGCCGTAGCGCTGCTTGTAGAAGTCGCCGATGGTCAGCAGGTTCATGCGGTAGAACAGCTTGGCAAACAGCAACGCTGCCAGCACCAGGCACAGACTGGCGCCGAAGGGGTCGCCCGGGACGCCCGACAGGCCATCCTTGGCAAAGGTGGCCGACACCGAAAGCACGGTTTCAGCGCCAAACCAGGTTGCAAAGACCGTGGCGACGTTCATGTACAGCGGCAGCGAACGGCCGGCCACCATGTAGTCCTTGGCGTTGTGGACTTTGCGCGCGGCCAGCAGGCCGATGGCGATGGTGACAGCCAGGTAGACGACGACGAAGGTGATCAGCACAGTGGACTCCACGCAAGGGCGGTGAGGGGGTGAAATGGCGCCGCGGCCGACCTCAAGGCGGCCGCTGGCTCGGGACGGCCGAAAGTGTAGTGCGGCCGTCTGGCCACAATGCACGGCCACAATGCAGGCCATCAAAGTCTTGCTGAAAGCCACCCCATGACAGTACTGATCCTGGGCCTTGTGATCTTCTTGGGTGTGCACTCGGTGCGGGTGTTCGCGGAAACCTGGCGCACCGGTGTACGGCAGCGGTGGGGTGCCAACGCCTACAAGGGCCTCTACTCGGTGGCTTCGGTGGCGGGCCTTGTCCTGATCGTCTGGGGCTACAGCCTGGCCCGCATGCAGCCGGTTCTGCTGTGGCCCACGCCCTTGTGGACGCGCCATGCAGCCGCTTTGTTGATGCTGCTGGCGATGGTGCTGCTGGTGGCCGCCTATGTGCCTGGCAACGGCATCAAGGCCCGTCTGCATCACCCCATGGTGCTGTCGATCAAGACGTGGGCGCTGGCGCACTTGCTGGCCAACGGCATGCTGGCCGACCTGCTGCTGTTTGGTGGCTTTCTGGTCTGGGCGGCGTTGAGCTTTCGGGCGGCACGCCAGCGCGACCGCGTTGAACAAGTCACTTATGCGCCGGGCCGGTTGGTCCCCACGCTGCTGACGGTGGCGCTGGGCTTGGCGGCCTGGGCAGTATTTGCGTTCTGGGCCCACGCGGCTTTGATTGGCGTCAGGCCCTTTGGTTGAGCGGTTGAGCGACTGAGCGGCTGAGCCCGGCCCCCGGATGGGGGCCACCCGATCTGGGGCACCGCCAAACCCCCCGTTCAAACCCACCGCAGGGCGATGGCCGCACTGCGCGCCGGGCCCGAGCATGACGGCATCCGTTTCAAGGAGGTCGACATGCAAACAAGGTTGTCGTTGTGGGCTGCAGCGCTGGCAGCCCGTCTGCCCCAGGGTTTGGCTGACGCGTTGCTTCGTTGCAGGCCGCTGGTGAGGTGCAGACGCCCTGTGCTGACCCACCCCAACCTGCCACTGCCGATGGAAGACACCGGCTCCTGGGGCTGCGGCTGGTTCGACTCCAGCCACGAACTGGTACACGGCCTGCAGGTTGAAGAAGACAGCGCGGAGGCCGTCAGCGCGTTGCCGCTGGTCGTCTGGCTGGGCCTGGAATGGCGGTCTGCAGGCTCGGCTGCGCCATCGGCCTGAGGCCATGGGCTTCGGGCCTAGGAGCCTGTCGGACTTGGGGAACGTCGGCTGCAATTTGGCCGCAGCGGTCCATTTTTCACCGGCCTTTTGTCCCATAGCTATGGCTATGGGCCTGC
>JAYVSX010000119.1:0-8342 GCA_043774975.1 Rubrivivax sp. | reverse complement strand
AACAGAACCTGGTCTGGATCGACCTCGAGATGACCGGCCTGGACCCGCGGAGCGACCGCATCATCGAGATCGCGGTGGTGGTGACCGACCCGATGTTGACCGTGCGCGTGGAAGGCCCGGTGTTTGCCGTGCACCAAAGCGATGCTGCGCTGGATGCCATGGACGCCTGGAACAAGGGCACCCATGGCCGCAGCGGCCTGACCGAACGGGTGCGCGCGTCGCAGGTGGACGAAGCCGGGGCCGAGGCGCAGGTCATCGCGTTCCTGCAGCGCTTTGTGCCCAAAGGCAAAAGCCCCATGTGCGGCAACAGCATCTGCCAGGACCGCCGTTTTCTGGCCCGCACCATGCCCACGCTGGAAGCCTTTTTCCACTACCGCAACCTGGACGTCAGCACGCTCAAGGAACTGGCGCGGCGCTGGAAGCCCGCCGCGATGGAAGGCTTCAAGAAGGCCCAGGCCCACACCGCGCTGGCCGACATCCACGAGTCGATCGACGAGCTGATCCACTACCGCACGCACCTGCTGGCGGTGTGATGGCGCGCAGGGCAGCCTCACTTTCCATGAGCAGGGCATGAGCAGGGCATGAGCAGGGCATGAAGCGACAAACCGTTTCTCTGTTGGCGGCGGCGCCGGGCACGCAACACAGCCTGACGGCTTTCCACTTTGGCCAAGCAGGTCGTGGCCCCAAGGCCATGATCCAGGCCGCCCTGCACGCCGACGAAGTGCCCGCCATCCTGGTGGCGCAGAAGTTGCGCGACCTGCTGCTGGCTGAAGAAGCCGCCGGGCGGGTGCAGGGCGAAGTGATCCTGGTGCCCTATGCCAACCCGCTGGGCCTGAATCAGGTGATGTTGGGCCAACACCAGGGTCGATTCGACCTGCGCGACGGCGTCAACTTCAACCGCCAGCTGCCCGACCTGACGGACGCCGTGGTCTCGGCGTTGCAGGGGCGGCTGGGCGGCGAGCTGACGCACAACACCCAACTCGCGCGCCAGGCTTTGCGCGATGCTGCCGCCGCGTTGGTGGCCAAAGACGCCGTCACCGACCTGAAAAACCGCCTGCTGCAGTGGGCCGCCGACAGCGACATCGTGCTGGACATGCACTGTGACGCGCAAGCTGCGATGCACTTGTACGCGCTGACGCCGCAGGCCGACCTGGCTGCCGAACTGGGTTGCCTGTTGGGCGCGCAGGCGGTGTTGCTGGCCACCGAGTCGGGCGACTCGCCTTTTGACGAGGCCTGCAGCCGCCCTTGGCATCAGCTGCAGCAGCGCTTTGCCAGCCATCCACTGCCGCTGGCCTGCTTCAGCACGACGATTGAACTGCGGGGCCAGGCCGACACCAGCCATGCCTTGGCCGAACAGGATGCACAAGCCATCGTTGAGTTTCTGCGACGGCGCGGTGTGCTGTCCGGCCCAATCGGCCCGTTGCCACCGGCACAGTGCCAGCCGACCCTGCTGGCGGGTTCCGAACCCGTCATCGCGCCGAGCGCTGGGGTGGTCGTCTTCCATGTCGAGGTGGGCCAGCGTGTCACCGCTGGCCAGGTCATTCTTGACCTGCTGGACGCCGACACGGGTGAGGTCCTGACCCTGAAGTCGGCATCCCATGGTGTGCTCTACGCCCGCGTGGCCACCCGTTGGGCAACACCAGGCCAACGCTTGGCCAAAATTGCCGGGACCACGCTGGCGCGGACGGGCAAGTTGCTGGGTCCGTAGTGGGTGCCTGGTGGCTTCATGGCGCGCTCAGCGGTGTGGGCTGGTGCCTGTCATCGATCTGACTTGTCATCAGCCTGACTTCAGGCTTGCCTACACTCGGTGCATGACTGACGACGCGACGCTGGCATCCGCTCACTCGACCGCTGCGGAAGCGGGCGGGTCCGACTTGGTGCTGCTCAACCGCGAGCGCGCCATTCTGCAGTTCAACCGCCGGGTGCTGGAGCAAGCACGCCGCCCGGACGTGCCTTTGCTGGAAAGGCTGCGCTACGTCACCATCGTCAGCTCCAACCTGGACGAGTTTTTCGAGGTCCGTGTGGCCGACATCATCGAGGCCACCCGACAGCCGGCCTCGGGCGTGACCCGCAACGACCTGGCCGAAGTGGCCCAAGCGGCGCACGAGCTCATTGCCGAACAGTACGCGCTGCTCAACGACGTGGTCATGCCAGCGCTGCAGCGCAAGGGCATCGTGGTGCTCAACCATGCCGAGCGCGACGAAAAGCAGCGCCAGTGGGTGGAGCGGTTCTTTGAAACCCAGGTCCGGCCCTTGCTGGTGCCGGTTAGCCTGGATCCGAGCCATCCTTTTCCGCTGGTGGCCAACAAGTCGCTCAACTTCATTGCCAAACTGGGTGGCCGCGACGCCTTTGGCCGTGAAAACCAGATCGCCATCGTCAAGGTTCCGCGCGTCTTGCCGCGTGTGATTCGGCTGCCCGACAGCCTGTGCGCTGGCCGGCAAGGTTTTGTGTTGCTGACCAGCGTGATCCGCGCCCACTTGGCCGAGCTCTTCCCAGGCCGGGTGGTGGAGTCTTTTTCGCAGTTTCGGGTGACCCGCGACTCTGACCTGGACGTCGACGAAGACGACGTCACCAACCTGCGCCAGGCCTTGCGCACGGGTTTGTCGACGCGCCACTTCGGTTTGGCCATTCGGCTCGAGGTGGTCAACACCTGCCCGCCAGCCTTGGCCGACTTTTTGTTGCAACAGTTTGACTTGCCGGACGTGGCGCTCTACCGCGTCAACGGCCCCGTGAACTTGGTGCGATTGAATCAGCTGATCGACCAGGCCCAGGGCCGCGATCTGCACTTCGAGCCCTATGAGCCGTCCTGGCCGGAAGACAGTCTGCCGCGGGCACAGTCGATGTTTGCGCGCCTGCGCGAAGGCGACGTGCTGCTGCACCACCCGTTTCAGAGCTTTGAGCCGGTGGTTCAATTCCTGCGCGAAGCGGTGATGGACTCCGACGTTCTGGCCATCAAGCAAACCATCTACCGCACCGGCGCCCAAAGCGTGCTGATGGACCTGCTGATCGAAGCGGCGCGGCGCGGCAAGGAAGTACTGGCGGTGGTGGAGCTCAAGGCTCGGTTTGACGAAGAAGCCAACATCAACTGGGCTGAACGCCTGGAGGCGGTGGGCGCCCAGGTTGTCTATGGCGTGGTCGGGCTCAAAACCCACGCCAAGATGCTGCTGGTGACGCGGCGTGAAGGCGTACGGCTGCGGCGCTACCTGCACCTGAGCACCGGCAACTACAACCCCAAGACTTCCAGGCTGTACACCGACATGGGCATGCTGACCGCCGATGCGGGCATGACGGCCGACGCCGACGCGGTGTTTCTGCAACTGGCCAGCCAGACCAAGGCCCGTGCCCCGGCACACCTGGTGACGGCTCCCTTTGTGTTGCACAAGCGCATGGTGCGCCACATTGAGCAGGTGGCGCAGGCGGCGCGAGCGCACAAGCCGGCCCGCATTGTGGCCAAGGTCAACGCCTTGACCGATCCGGCGCTGATTCGCGCCTTGGTGGCGGCTTCGCAAGCGGGGGCGAAGATCGACCTGATCGTGCGTGGGGCCTGCATGCTGCCGCCTGGCTTGCCGGGCTTGACCGACAACATCCGCGTGCGCTCGGTGGTGGGGCGGTTTTTGGAGCACTCGCGCATCCTCTACTTCTGCTGGGGCGAGGGCGATGACGAACAAGCGCTCTACCTGAGCAGCGCCGACTGGATGAGCCGAAACATGTTCCGCCGCGTCGAAATCGCCTGGCCGGTGCGCGACAAGGTGCTGCGCCAGCGTGTCATCGACGAAGGGCTGGTCCCTTACCTGCACGACGAGTGTGACGCTTGGTTGCTGGAGTCAACGGGAACTTATCGGCGGGTGGCGGAAACCGGCGTCAGTGCGCAGCGGGCGCTGGCTGGGCGCTGGTTGGGCGCGGCAGGCAACGATGAATCCAGGTAGCCGGGGCTTGACGTGGACCTGATCCTGTGGCGCCATGCCGAGGCCTTTGAGATGCGCGAAGTTCAGGACGACCTGGACCGTGCCCTCACGCCCAAGGGTGAACGCCAGGCGCAGCGCATGGCCACCTGGTTAAACCGGCAGTTGCCGGCCAGCACCCGTGTCATGGCCAGTCCGGCACGCCGAGCCCAACAAACAGCAGCAGCGCTGGACCGCAAGTTCAAGACTGTGCCCGATCTGGGCCCCTTGGCGGTGGTCGAGGCCCTGCTGCATGCGGTGCGCTGGCCCGACGCGCGCGAACCGGTGCTGGTGGTGGGTCACCAGCCCGTGCTGGGCCTGGCAGCGGCCTACCTGTTGGCCGGCCAGCCCGAGCCCTGGGCGGTGCGCAAGGGTGCGGTGTGGTGGTTGCGGGCGCGCGAGCGCGACGGCAACCTGCAAGTTGTGCTTCACGCCGTGGTGTCACCCGAACTGGTCTGACCTCGACAAGGTCAGGCCAGCAAGCTCAGACCGGCAAGGTCAGACCGGCAAGGTCAGTCGCAGCGGCCCACTGCGAGCCCAGGTTGTCGCTTCTTCCTGCAGCAGGAAAAACGTCCTGGGGTGCGATTCGGCCCAGGTCTTGCCAAAGCTGAGCTGGGCTTCGCGCTGGCGCGCGCGCAGGACCAGCGCCTTGGGGTCGACCAGGCCACGCGCATGGCATTTGATGGCCGCCAGCCGCAGGCACAGCATTTGCCAGGCAAAGGTTTCGCTGGCCATCTGCGGTTCAACCTTGCGCAAGCCACCGCGTTGGCCCAGCACCAGATCGGCGATGCGGCGTTGCTGGCTTTGCGAAAACCCGGCGGCGTCGACGTGGGCCAGCAAATAGGCGCTGTGGCGGTGGTGGTCGTGGTGCGACACCATCTGCCCCATCTCGTGCAGCGCACAGGCCCAGACCAGTTCCCGGCGGGTTTCGGCCTCGGCGTCGGGCAGGCCGGCATCAAACAGGGCCAAGGCCACCGACGTGACTCGGGCAGCCTGCGCGGTGTCGACGCCAAAGCGTTGCTGCAGCTCGCCCACCGATTGGTCGCGAATGTCTGCCGGCTGCGCCGTTTGCTGCGCTGGTTGCGTCGCCGTTTGCTGCGCCCGCAGGCGATCGTGCAAGTCGACGATCACGCCCTGCCGCAAGGCACCCTTGGCGGGCGTCAGACTGTTGATGTCGAAGTGGGTGGCCAAGGTGTACAGAATGGCCAGGCCACCGGGCAACACCGCGCGCCGTTCGGCTTTCAGACCGGTCAGGTTGATGTGGTCGATGTGGCCGGCTTCCAGGCAGCGCTCGATGCACCAGCGCAGCGCTTCGGGCGTGATGCGGCCGTCGGTGACGCCATTGGCCTGGAGCAGTTGCGACACCGCTCCGGCGGTGCCCGACGAGCCCAGGGCCTGCGCCCAATGGCTGCGCGCAAAGGGCTGCAGGCCTTCTTCCAGTTCCGCGCCAGCGGCAACCTGCGCCGCCCTGAAGCCTTCGCGCGTGACGCGGCCACCCTCAAAGAAGCGCATCGACAGGCTGACACAACCGACGCCAAAGGACTCGGCCACCAGGGGCGTGCGCCCCTTGCCCAGGATCAACTCGGTGGATCTGCCACCAATGTCGACGATCAGGCGGGTGTCCGTGCTGGGCTGCAGGTGGTTGACACCGGCGTAGATCAGCCGGGCCTCTTCGCGCCCGGAGATGACCTCGATCGGGAAACCCAACGCTTCCTGCGCCCGCAAGAGAAAGGCGTTGCGGTTGCGCGCTTCGCGCAAGGTCTGGGTGGCAACCGCCCGCACCTGGCCGTGCGCAAAACCCGACAGTCGGTTGGAAAAACGGCGCAAACAGGCCAAGCCGCGCTGCGTGGCGTCTTCGGTCAACATGCCGTTGGCGTCCAGCCCTGCACCCAGGCGCACGGTTTCCTTGATGTAGTCGGTCCGCCGGTACAGGCCTTGGGGCATCGCGCCCAGCTCCAACCGGAAGCTGTTCGAGCCTATGTCGATGGCGGCCAGCGGGCCAGCAGGGTTCACTCGGGTATCCATCCAGGGATCGTACCCGCCATGCGTTTCTACAATTCAGCGGTCTCTTCCAACGCAGCAACACGATATGACTCAAGCAGACTTTGACAGTTTGGTGTCTCCTAGCGGTGACTTCAACCGGCGTCGCTTTGTTCGATCTGCGCTGGGCAGCGGCCTGTACGCAGCGGCCTTGCCGGGGTTGGCGCAGAGCGTGGTGAAGACCGACGATGCCGGACTGACTGCCGGGGAGGTCACGATCGAAGTCGGTGGCTTCAAGATGCCCGTCTACCGTGCCGCACCCAGCGGCCAAACCAGCCTGCCTGTGGTGCTGCTGGTCAGCGAAATCTTTGGCGTTCACGAATACATTGCTGACGTGGCGCGGCGCTTTGCCAAGGCCGGCTACTTGGCCATCGCGCCAGAGCTGTTTGCGCGGCAGGGGGACCCACAGTCTTATGGCGAGGTGGCCAAGATCCTGGCCGAAATCGTCGACAAGACGCCCGACGCTCAGGTGATGGGCGACCTCGATGCCTGTTTGAACTGGGCTGCAACTCAGGGCGCCAACCCGTCCCGCTCGGCCATCACGGGTTTTTGCTGGGGCGGCCGCATCACCTGGCTGTATGCCGCCCACAGCCCGCGCGTGAAAGCCGCCGTGGCCTGGTATGGACGTTTGGTGGGGACGGCGACGCCAAACTCACCCCGACATCCAGTGGACGTGGCTGCAGCGCTGCAGGCGCCCGTGCTGGGTCTTTACGGCGGCAGCGACACGGGCATCGCCCTGAGCACCGTGGAGCAGATGAAAGCGGCCTTGGGCCGCGGCGGCGCAGCCGCGCAAAAAAGTCAGATCGTGGTCTACCCCGAAGCCCCGCACGCCTTTCACGCCGACTACCGCCCCACCTACCGCCAGGCCGCGGCACAAGACGGCTGGCAGCGTGCCTTGGCCTGGTTCAAAGAGCATGGCGTGGCCTGACAAGCCGCCGCTTGAGCCGGCCACAGCCATTCGGGGCTTGACAGCCTCTGTACGATTCAGTCAAACGGGTTGGCCCACTGCCAGCCCGTTGTCACGATGACCCTGACCTACATTGTTCTGGCCACCCTTGCCGGTGGTGTTCTCTCCGTGCTGCTGGCGGCGCTGCTGACGGTGTCGTTGCTCAGCCGTCTGGTCAAGCACCTGGTCAGCCTCTCCGCTGGCGTGCTGCTGGGTACGGCGCTGCTGCACGTTTTGCCCGAGGCTTTTGAAAGCCAGATCGAACCTCAGTTGCTGTTTGGCACCCTGCTGGCCGGCCTGCTGTTTTTCTGGCTGCTGGAGAAGTTTGAGCTGTACCGCCATGTGCACCACCACCAAGGCGATGGTCACGACCACCACCACCACTTTGATGCGCAGCAGGCCGGGCGTGGCGGGCTGAGCATCCTGGTCGGCGATGGCATCCACAACTTTTGCGACGGTGTCATCATCGCGGCCGCTTTTTTGGCCGACCCGGCGCTGGGCTGGGTCACCGCGGCAGCCGTGGTGGCGCATGAAATCCCGCAAGAGGCCGGTGACTACATCGTGCTGCTCAACGCGGGATTTTCACGCGGCAAGGCGCTGCTGTACAACGTGTTGTCGGGCTTGGCGGCCGTGGCCGGTGGCATCGCCGGCTACCACCTGGTCGAACCGTGGGCGCAGGTCTTGCCGTTTTTGCTGGTGGTGGCGTCCAGCAGCTTCATCTACGTGGCGGTGGCCGATCTGTTGCCACAGTTGCAGCAGCGCCTGGCTTGGCGCGACACGCTTTCGCAGCTGCTGTGGCTGGGTGGTGGCCTCGGTTTGGTGATGGTCGCGCGTGCGTTCCTGGAAGGCTCGCACGCCCACTGAAACGGTAGCTCAGTTTGGGTCTTCAGTGCGACCCAGGAGTGTTGCTCCAAGTAGCGATGGCCTGGGTGTGAAGTGCAACTGACCGTCGCCCACCTGAGAAGCAGGTGCCCGACGAGGTGTCAGCTTTTCGGCAGTTTGGCAAGACCACAAACCGAAGAATCGGCTTGGTAGAAACACCAAGCCGAGCAGCCGAATCGAAACCATAGACTGATCTCAGACGCCGACAAATCGGCGCAGTGCGTATCACCGCACCAGGGAGGTTAGATTGCATGGCAATGCATCAAAACTGCCGTCATCGCTTGGCGGTGTATAGGTTCGTCGCGGGAAGCGCGGGCCCCAATTTTCGCTTGCTGCACCCTGCGGTGCCGGCACCTTCATCACAGGGTGCCCCGGCGCACCTCAACCTTAAAGAGGTGGCCCCATGACGTCTGGTTTTCTGAGCGGCAAAACCTTGGGCTCAGTTCGCGTTGAGTAGTGACAGGCTCACGTGGTGATCTACCTGCGCCCGAGACTAGGTGCACGGCGGCATGCCGGGCAAGCTGGTTGGGGGC
>JAYVSX010000118.1:0-7224 GCA_043774975.1 Rubrivivax sp. | reverse complement strand
TTCCCGAACAGCCTGATGATTGCCTTCCCCGCACGTTGGACCGGCGGCGACATCGTGCCCCAGGCCAGTGAAATCGAAGACGCGCAGTGGTTTGGCATTGACGCACTGCCCAACATCCCGCCCCGCTTTTCGATCTCGGGGCACTTGATCAGGGACACGGTGTTGGCCATGCAGGCCCAGGGCGGCTTGCTGTAGTGGGCTGCGACAAATGAGCCACAGGGGTGGCTTGAATATTGCATTCGGTCCTGTCGATCAGCCTCTGCACCGAGTCTAAAACCGCCGGGAGTTCTGCATGCAAATCGTCAACAACGTCGCCCACCCCAGCAGACCGACTGCGCGCCTCCAGCCCGAGTCTGACCGCGTTCAACCGGTGCTGCAGTCAACGTTGTGCAGCGCCAATGCCTCAGCCGCGCGCCGCCGGCGAGCCCAGGAACTGGCGTGGTCCTGGGTGGGCGACAAGTGGGCGCGAGTGCTGGGGGCGGTGGACGACCGCTCGGCACCCCACGTGCGCGTGGTGCAGCCGGGCACCGAACTGCTGGCCGGCAGCAGCGACAACGGCCGGACCTGGTGTTTGACCATGGCCCACCGCGAGCGAGATGGCGGCCGAACCTGGATGACCCGCGCCCAGGTCAGCACCCAAACCGGCGCTGCTGGTGATGTGGATGTCTTCAGCGTAGTGACCGCCTGCACCGCCATGGACGAAGCGCCGCGCGTCCTGGCACCACCCGGTGTGTTGCAGCTTTGGGTCGACCGCCTGGGGCTGGACGACGCTGGCCTGGCCATCGCAGGTGAAGCACGCGAGGTCAGCGACGACGATCAACTGAACGCCTTCTTCCAGCACGTGCTGTCGCCCCAGCGCAGATTGCCCATCCTGGCGCTGTGCCATCAACCGCGCTCGCGGTACTACGGTGTCGATCCGCAAGCCCTGGCCACGGCGGTGCGCGGCGTGGCCCACGTGGCCTGCTTGACCACCCAGACCTGCGCCGAGGTGCGGTTGCGCTGGGGTGCAGAGCTGGCCCCCGTGGCCGGTGCGGCCCGACTGTACCCCCCTGGATTCTCGCTTGGAATGAGCACCGCGCAGCCCGCCGCAGAACTGGCCCCGCTGTGGCGCGACCCCCGACCACCCGGCACGCCCCGAGCCGTTGAGCCCGGCGCCTACCGGCGCTGGTTGTGCAAGCAGTTGTGCGCATGGAGCGTGTCAGCCCAGCCCAGCTCCCGGCCGATTGGGCTTTAGCATCCGCCCGGCGGCAACAGCGCCGCGGGACATAAAGCATGCACGAGATCAACTGCCCGCACTGCGGCAAAGCCTTCAAGATCGATGAAGCCGGCTATGCCGACATCCTGAAGCAGGTGCGCAACGGCGAATTTGAACAGCAGCTGCATGAGCGCCTGGAGCTGGCCGAAAAAGACAAGCTCAACGCTGTCGAGTTGGCCACCGCCCGCGCTGGCGCCGAACTGCAGAAGTCTGCGGCAGCCAAGGACGCCCAGATCCAGGGCCTGATGGCCAAGTTGGATGCCGGTGAGGTGGCCCGCCAGTTGGCTGTGGCCGAAGCCCGCAGCGCCTTGGAAAAAGAACGCGACATGCTGGCCAACGAACTGGCCCAGGCCAAGCAGGCCCAGCAGGCCACCGCCCGGCTGGCCGACGCGACGCTGGTCCACGAGCTGCAAAAAGCCGCAACTTCAAAAGACACCGAGATTCAAGGATTGGCAGCCCAACTGGCAGCCGTCGAGATGGCCCAGAAGCTGGCCGTTGTCGAAGCGGTCAGCCCGGTGGCCCAGGAACGTGACCAGCTGAGAAGCGGCCTTGAACGTGCGGCGCTTGAGAAACAGTTGGCTGAAAAGGCGCTGAAAGACAAGTACGAAACCCAGATCAAGGACCGCGACGACGCGATCGAACGCCTGCGCGACATGAAGGCACGCCTGTCGACCAAGATGGTGGGCGAAACCCTGGAGCAGCACTGCGAAACCGAGTTCAACCGCTTTCGCGCTGCGGCCTTTCCAAAGGCCTATTTCGAGAAAGACAACGACGCGCGAAGTGGCAGCAAAGGCGACTTCATCTTTCGCGAGCAGGACGACGCGGGCACCGAGGTGGTGTCCATCATGTTCGAGATGAAGAACGAAAACGACGGCACGGCCACCAAGAACAAGAACGAGGACTTTCTGAAAGAGCTGGACAAGGATCGCACCACCAAGGGCTGCGAGTACGCGGTGCTGGTCACCTTGCTGGAACCCGACAGCGAGCTCTACAACACCGGCATCGTTGACGTGGGCCACCGCTTTCCCAAGATGTACATCGTGCGTCCGCAGTTCTTCCTGCCCATCGTCACGCTGCTGCGCAACGCGGCGATGAACTCGCTGAAATACAAGTCCGAACTGTTGCTGATGCGGGCGCAAAACGTCGACATCACCCACTTCGAAACTGAGCTGGAGACCTTCAAGACCGCCTTCGCGAAGAACTACGACCTGGCCTCCAGGCGCTTTCAACAGGCCATCGAAGAAATCGACAAGTCGATCGACCATCTGCAAAAAACCAAGGAAGCCCTGTTGGGCACCGACCGCAACCTGCGCCTGGCCAACGACAAGGCGCAGGACGTGACGATCAAGAAACTGACGCGCGGCAATCCGACCATGGCCGCCAAGTTTGATGAAATCAAGGGTCAGGGCACTTCTGATCTTGAGTGAAGTCCACGCGGCGGACGCCCGCCTACGGCGCGTCAGTTCTGCCGTTCGACCTCGCTTCTGACCCTGTCGCCCCTGCCCTGAGCCTGCCAGTGGTGGGCGAGAACCAGGTCGGTGCCGGCGACCGGACCTGACTCCTGGGCACCTTCAGGCCACGTCCACCACCAAGCGCTGCACACCCACACGGCAGCTGGACACCTCCACCTGCACCCGCCCGCTACCCCGGGCCACCAGCGTCACAAAACGCTCATGGCCGTTGCCGCGGGTCCAGGGTGAAAACACGCTGGGGCCGCCATACAGACCACCGCCCCAGCCGTCCAGGTGCCCAATTTCCACCACCGACTCAAACGGGGCCAGTAAAGTCAGGCCCTCGCCCTTTGCTGTCAGCCGCAACGGCTCCACGTGCGGCAAACCTTTGGCAGAAGGCACGCCGCAGGTACCCAGGTAACCATGGTTGGCCACGCGGATGTGGATGCGGGTGTGGCCGTCGGCCTGGTCTTGCCCCACCACGCTCAGGCTCACGCGCGGCACCAGGGTGGCCACGCGCAGGAAGGCCGCGCTTTGGGTGTTGCAGGTTTCGGGCAGGCGCTCGTAGGGCGGGTTCCAGATGCCCACGCGCGGGTCAAAGCCGTTCAACTCCACCTCACCCAGCTGCGGGTGCTGAACTTTCTTCCAGCTGCCAAACAGGCGGCCGGCGTTGTGCTGGGTGTCAAAGGTGGCCAGCGCGCGCATGTCTTTGCGGGTGAACTTGGAGTAGTGGTCGACAAAGGGCTTCTTGCGTTCAATGCCCAACTGCTTGAACACGTCCCACAGTTCCACCACGTACGCCAGCGCGCCGCGCTGGTAGTAGGCGTAGTCGGACAAGTCACCGTGCAGCGGCTTGTCGGGCTCGTACAAAAACTCGTGGTAGCCGCTGACGGTGGCGTAGCCGGTGTGCTCGGTCATCCAGGCTTCCACCTGCTCGTAGATGCCCAGATCGCCGGGGTTCATCTTGGCGTCGGGCTTGTCGCCCAGCGGCCGTATCAGCACGCCGCCAAAGGTGTGCAGGTTGAGCCACACCATGATGTTGGGGTGGCGGGTGGCAAAGTCCATCACGGCGCGGGTTTCGGGTGCGCTGCCGGGGTAATGGCCAGCCCCGGCCTGCTGCGGCTCGGGCGCCCACATGTAGGGGAAGTTGCGGTTGAAGTCGTACAGGTTGTCGCCCAGGAAATAGGGCTCGGGGATGTTGCGGCCGTCAAAATTGGCAATCCGGCCTTCGGGGTAGAGGCGGAAGAAGGGGCCATCGTCTTCAGGCAAACGCGCCACCATCACCGCGGGCACCAGTGGCTGGCCGTCGTCGCCACGCAGTTCAACCAGTTCGCCGTCGGGGTCGGCGCGGCGCATGTAGCCCACCTGGCCGTCGCCGTCCACGTCTTCCGACAGCCAGCGCGCGTGGCCCTGGTTCAGGCGGTCGTCGACCGGGCTTGAACGCACGTAGCGGCCGCGTTTCAAAACCTCTTCGGCACCATCGGGCGACATGCGCGGCAGCACGTAGAACAAGGTTTCGCGGATGCTTTGTGCCATGGCGGCGGGCAAGGGTTTGCCACCGGCCGTGTTGGCACCTTGGTGGATGGCCAGGATGTCTTCGGCAATGGCCAGCGCCACGCTGGAGCCGCACACTTCACTGGCGTGCATGTTGCCGTCGATCCAGACGGCGGGGCGGGCCTGGCCAGGTTGGCCAGGGTCACGCCCAATGGTCAGCAGCGGGATGTCGCGGCCCTGAGCGCTTTGGCCGATGGTGCTGACGTGCGCCAGGCCCGGGTGCTGTTTCGCCCAGGCGGCCAGCTGGGCTTGGATCTCGGCGTAATCAAGGTACTTCTGACGGAACATGCGCGCTCCCTTTGGGCGTGGCGGTTGAAAAAAGATGTTGCCTGCTGTTGCCTGCTGTTGCCTGATGGACCGGCGGCCGACTCAGGGCACTCCCAGCAGTTTGAAGGTTTGGCGGCCCAGTTCGGTGGCCGGGTCGGCCAGGTCCAGGGCCACGTCAAAGTGGTTGCGCTGGGCCAGCTCCAGAACCTGGCAAGGGGTGCCCACCGCCTGCAGGGCGCTGGCGAACTGGCGGCTCTGGGCCTTGAAGGCGTCGGTCTCGATCTGGCCCCAGCAGACCAGGGCAGGCGGAAAGCCAGCCAGCTGGCGCAAGGCCGGGCTTTGGCGTTGGGCTTGGGCTGCGGTCAGGCCCAAGGCGTCGTTGATGGACGTGCCGATCAAGGGCTGCAAATCGAAGATGCCCGAAATCAACACAGCCGCGCTGGGGCTCGCGCCATGGCGTGTCTTGGGCTGCGCAGCAGCTTCGTGCTGCGCCGCGAATTCAGTCCCCGGCAGGCAACACATGGCCGCCAGGTGCGCCCCGGCCGAACTGCCCGCCACCACGATGCGGCGGTCGTCGATGCCCCACTGCGCGGCACCTTCGGCCAGAGTCTGCAGCGCCTGTCGGCACTCGGCCACGATCTGGCCCACGGTGGCAACAGGCGCCAGCGTGTAGTCAGGTGCGCAAAACGCCACGCCGCGCTGGATGCACTGGGCCGCTGAAAAGAGCGAGTCGCGCGCCGAAAGCTCTTGCCAGTAGCCGCCGTGGATGAACACCAGGACCGGCACGCCTACCGTTGGTGAATGGGCCGGCAAGCACAGGTCCATGCGCTGCGCCGGTTCTGGCCCGGTGCGCACGTGCAACCAACGCCCGCCCAGTGCCAACGCCTGTTCGTGGGCCTGGCGGCTTTGTTCCTCGTAAGCCTGAATGAAGGGCTGGTAGTTGCCACCGATGCACGAGCTGGGCGAAAAAGCCCGTTCGCGTTCGGCGGCGGACTCGACGGCAGACTCGTTAACAGACACGACAGCAGACATGGGGGCTTGGGTCGCTGCCAGAGCGCCCGCTGGGCCTTCAGGGGGGGAACCGATCAAGAGACCTCGGCTTCAGCGCTGCGGCATGTTGGCCGCGGTGTAGACCAGCGACACCGTGGCGTCGTCAGGAACCGGCGGCATGGTGTGGTTCCAGGCCAGCCAGGCGTCACGCATGGCTGGCATGCGGCCGCTCTCGCGCGCGGCCAGGTTGGCGCGCTCGCGCGGGTCGGCCTGCACGTCAAACAGGTACTCGTGTTCGTCCACCTTCAAATACTTCCAGCGGCCTGCACGCAGCGCCCGCTGGTCGCGGTGTTTCATGCGCCAGTAAAGGTCGCGGTCGATGCGCTGGGTGGGGTTGCGCAACACTGGCAGGATGGACACGCCGTCGATCGGGTGGGTGCTGGGCGGTGTGCCACCGCCAGCATCCAGCAGCGTGGCCGACCAGTCCATGGTCATGCAGTGCTGGGTGGTGGTTTGGCCCGGCGCGATCATGGCCGGCCAGTGGGCGATCCAGGGCACGCGGATGCCGCCTTCGGTGAGGTCCATCTTGCCACCCACCAAGGGCCAGTTGTCCGAGAAGCGCTCGCCACCGTTGTCGCTGGTGAACACCACCAGCGTGTTGTCTGCCAGCCCCTCACTGCGCAGGGTCTGCATCAGCTGGCCGATGCCTTCGTCCATGTGGTGGATCATGCGCAGGTAGGTCTGCACATTGCCGCCGTCCAGGTGAGTCAGGCTGGGCAAGCTGCGGGCCAAAACTTCGTCTTCGCGCGTTTCCCAGGGCCAGTGCGGCGCGGTGTAGTGCAGGCTCAGGAAAAACGGTGCGCCACTGCGGGCGGCTGCGGCGCGCTGGCGCACATGGGCCACGGCACGCTGCGACAACAGATCGGTCAGGTAGCCACCTTCGTGGTGTTCGGTGTCCCCCAGGTACAGGTCGTGGTCACCCCGCCCCGACCGGTGGGTGAAGTAGTCCACACCCCCGGCCATGATGCCGTAGAACTCGTCGTAACCCGAGCGCAAAGGGCCGAAGTCGGGCGGGTAGCCCAGGTGCCATTTGCCAATCAGCGCGGTGGTGTAGCCGGCATCACGCAGGCATGAAGGCAGGGTCGGCAGGTCGGCCGGCAGGCCCAGCCGTGCATCGCCGCGCGACTTGCTGTTGATGGGCTCTTCCATTGCACCGCGCAGCCGGTACTGGTAACGCATGGTCATCAACGCAAAGCGCGTGGGCGAGCACACCGAAGAATTGGCGTAGCCCTGGGTGAAGCGCAAACCGCCGGCCGCCAACGCGTCCAGGTGCGGCGACACGGCGCCAAAGTCAGCCGGTCGGCCGCCGTAACAGCCCAGGTCGGCGTAGCCCAGGTCGTCGGCCACGATGAAGATGATGTTGGGTTGCGACATGCGGTGTGGGGGGCCGTTGTCCGGCCGTTGATGGTGCGCAACGCAGTGGTTTGGGCCGTGCTTCGGAAATGACATGCGCAAGGCGCTGCGCAGCGTTCACGGCTGACTTTACCAACGGCTCCGGTCGCAGCGGGGCCGTTGGGCTCCTTTGTGTTGAAGACTGCGGGTTAGCGATGGGCTCAGTTCGCGTTGAGTAGTGACAGGCTCACGTGGTGATCTACCTGCGCCCGAGACTAGGTGCACGGCGGCATGCCGGGCAAGCTGGTTGGGGGC
>JAYVSX010000117.1:0-7340 GCA_043774975.1 Rubrivivax sp. | reverse complement strand
CCTCACAGGTGTCTGACGCCTACGGAACCAAGACCCGCATCGACCCCGCTGCGGTGTGGACCGACACGATGTTGCCGGCCAAGGCCGAACTCAACATCCTGCCGCCGCTGAAGAAGTAAACGCGGTGCAGCAGCGGGCGGCGGTCGGGGCTGGGCGGGTTGTTTTAGCGAAGGTCGTAGGCCAGCTGAAACATCACGCCGGCGTCGCCCAGCATGTGGGCCGTCACCGAAAAGTTCTTGTTGAACTGCCATCCCAGGCCGACCAGTGCGCCGGGCGAAAAGCCATTGTGGTTGAACGGCACCTTGTCCTTGTACTGGCCCCGGTAGCCGTACAACAGGCCGCCCGAGGCCTGGGCAAACAGCTGCTCCTGACCAAACAGCTTGGGCCAGCGCTTGCCGACGTAGATGTAGGCGCTGGGTTGGCCAAACGAGTTGCTGAAGTAAGAAGCGCCGGCCAACCAGTCGTCCGAGCGTTGCCATTCGCCGCCCAACGCCCACACATCGCGGTGTTCAGCGCTCTTTCTGAAGTGATGCGAAAACGGCGACGCCGCCAAGCGCCAGTGGCCCTGGCCCATGGTCTTGGCGATCAGGCCCGGGCCTTCCTGGGCCTGTGCCCGGTCAGGTGTTGAGATGGCCAGAGCGGCAGCCGCTGACAAGAAAATGGCCCCCAGGGGCCGTCGTGAGATGAACTTCATGGCGCGCATTGTCGCCGGTCATGAAAGGCCATGGGGTGCAGCCGGCAGCAACCTCGTCCACCCCGGGTCCAACCCGTGTTTGCTGTGGGCCGCACACTGGCGTGCAGGCGCATGGCTGTTGCTGCTGGCGACCGCGGTTTTGATGAGCGCTTGCGCCAGCCTGGAAGAATGGCAGCGCAAGCTGGCGTTGCGCCCTACACCCACGCAAAGCACACACGTGGACGCCGCCGCTGCGTCCTGGCGCGAGGGTGACGAACGCTTCACGCAGCCTGCCACCGGCCAACCCCAGCAGCGGGTGGCGTTGTGGTGGCTGCCGCATGCCGACCCGCAGGCACCAGCACTGCTTTACCTGCACGGAACCTTTCGCAACCTGTATCAAAACCAGCCCAAGATCAATGCCTTGCGCCGGGCGGGCTTTGCGATCCTGGCGGTGGACTACCGCGGCTGGGGCGACAGCGCGGCGCTGGTGCCGTCCGAAGCCACCATCAACGCCGATGCCGCCTTGGCCTGGGCCGAATTCCAACGCCGCCAGCCCGACCCCGCCAAGCGGGTGATCTACGGCCACTCGATGGGCGGCGCGGTGGCGGTCACGCTGGCCAGTGGCCTGAAACACGGGCGCGACTACAACGCGCTGGTGCTGGAAAGCTCCTTCACCCGCATGCCCGATGTGGCCGGCGCGGCCGGGTTCTGGGGGCGGGTGGCCGCGTCGACGACCACCTTGCAATTCGACTCGCTGTCGCGCATTGCGCGGATCGACGCGCCGCTGTTGATGCTGCACGGCACGGCCGACAAGACCGTGCCCATCGAACTGGGCCGTCGCCTGCGCGACGCGGCGCCAACGGGCGTGCGCTGGATCGAATTCCCGGGCGGCACGCACAGCCGCCTGCAGCTGGAAGCGCCCGAGGCCTATCAGCAGGCCTTTCAGGACCTGATTCGCAGCCAAAAACGCATTCCCAGCGCGCCGCTGCGCGCCACATCACCATGACTTCATTCGTTGACTTCCAGAACGTCTGGCTGGCCTACAACGACGAGCTGCTCGCCAACGGCCAGTTTGCCGTCGAGGACATCTCACTGCAGGTGCAACTGGGCGAGTTCATTGCCATCGTCGGCCCCAGCGGCTGCGGCAAGAGCACCTTCATGAAACTGGCCACTGGCTTGAAGATGCCCAGCCGGGGCAGCATCCACATCGACGGCCAGCCAGTTTTGGGCCCGCTCAAGATCAGCGGCATGTCCTTCCAGGCGCCCAGCCTGTTGCCGTGGCGAACCACGGTGGACAACGTGCTGCTGCCCTTGGAAATTGTCGAGCCCTACCGCAGCAACTTCCGCAGCAAGCGAAAAGAGTACGAAGCGCGGGCGCGCGACCTGCTGAAGAGCGTGGGCTTGGGCGGCTATGAGGACAAGTTTCCCTGGCAGCTGTCGGGTGGCATGCAGCAGCGGGCCAGCATTTGCCGCGCGCTGGTGCACGAACCCAAACTGTTGTTGTTGGACGAACCTTTTGGCGCGCTGGACGCCTTCACCCGCGAAGAACTGTGGTGCGCGCTGCGCGACCTGCACGCGCAGAAGAAGTTCAACGTCATCTTGGTGACCCACGACCTGCGCGAAAGCGTCTTCCTGGCCGACACGGTTTATTGCATGAGCCGCAGCCCGGGCCGTTTTGTGGTCAAGCGGCAGATCGAGTTGCCGCGTCCGCGGGACCTGGAGGTGACCTACACGCCAGAGTTCACGAACATCGTTCACGAACTGCGTGGCCACATCGGTGCCATGCGAAAAGCCGGCGTGGAGGTGGCGCCGTGAAGGTCAGCAAAAATCTGGAGCGTTGGTCGCCGGTGATCGTGTTGGTGGCGACGCTGCTGCTGTGGCAGCTGATCGTCACGCTGTTCAACATTGCCGAGTTCATCTTTCCCAGCCCGTGGCAGATCCTGCTGCAGTTTGTCGAGTTCAAGGGCGCGCTGCTCGAAGCCGCGTGGAAGACTTTCTGGGTCACGATGGTGGGCTTTGCCATCAGCATCGTGGTCGGTGTGATGCTGGGCTTCCTGATCGGCAGCAGCCGCCTGGCCTACACGGCGCTTTACCCTTTGATGGTGGCCTTCAACGCGGTGCCCAAGGCGGCGGTGGTGCCGATTCTCGTGGTGTGGTTTGGCATTGGCCTGGGGCCTGGTGTGATCACGGCATTCCTGATCAGCTTCTTCCCCATCACGGTGAACATCGCCACCGGGCTGGCCACGCTGGAACCCGAGTTGGAAGACGTGCTGCGCGTGCTGGGCGCCAAGCGCTGGGACGTGCTGGTCAAGGTGGGTCTGCCGCGGTCCATGCCCTATTTTTACGGCTCGCTGAAGATCGCCATCACACTGGCTTTTGTCGGCACCGTGCTGGCCGAGATGACGGCGGGCGACTCGGGCATCGGCTACCTGATCAGCTCGGCCGGCAGCCAGCAGCGTGTGCCCTTGGCATTTGCCGGGTTGGTCACCATCGGCGCCATGGCCATGGCCATGTACGAGCTCTTCAGCTGGATTGAAAAGCGCACCACCGGCTGGGCCCACCGTGGCACGCAAGGCGAGTGATGAAGCGGGATCCGGGCGCCGGTTCAAACGCCAGCGGCGCCAGCCCGTGCTGCCAGCCTGCGCCGCGCCGTGACGCCTGAACAAGTTGTGCGCCACCTGCGCCGGGCGCATGGCATGGCGTGGCGCAGGCCGCTGTGGCCGCAGGGCGCCATCCCTTTGGCGCGTTGTTGGTGGCGCCGGATCACGACACCGTTTTGTTGGAGCAGGCCAATGTCGACACCGTCAACCACGCCGAAGCGGTGCTGGCGCGGCTGGCCGCCGATCGTTTTGATGCCGACTACCTGTGGGCTTGCACCCTGGTCACCACCGTGGAGCCGTGCGCCATGTGTGCCGGCACGCAGTACTGGGCCCACATTGGGCGCCTGGTGTACGGACTGAGTGAACGGCAGTTGCTCCAGATCACCGGCAACCACCCCCAGAACCCGACCCTGGATCTGCCCTGCGCAGAGGTGTTTGCGCGCGGTCAAAAAAGCATCGAGGTCATCGGGCCGGTGGTGCAGCTGCATGCAGAGCTGTGCGATTTGCACCGCCGCTTCTGGCCACAACGGTAGTGGCGGTGGGCTGGAAGGCGCAGCTGTTGCTGCACTACACACATGCCCACGGGCACACCAGCGCCCACGACCGCCATGAAGGCCCGTTGCGGGTTTTGCAGCGCCTCTACCCCGAAGGCCCGGGCATCTGCCACCACGTGCTTTTGCACCCACCGGGCGGGGTCGTGGGCGGTGACGAACTGCACCTGCAGGCCCAACTTGACGCGGGCGCTCATGCCCTGATCACCACCCCCGGTGCGACCCGTTTTTACCGCACCGACGGACCGGCCGCGCTGCAGTCGGTGCAGCTGCGGCTGGCGGCGGGCGCGCGCCTGGAGTGGCTGCCGCTGGAGGCCATCGCCCACCGCGGCTGCCAGGCCGAAAGTCGCGTGGTGGCTCAGTTGGCCCCGGGGGCCGAACTGCTGGCCTGGGATGTCCTGGCGCTGGGTCTGCCGTCGGCTGCACAGCCGTTTGACACGGGCTGCTTCACGCAGCACCTGGAGTTGCAAGACGCCTGGCTGGAGCGTGGCCGCCTGGACGCCCACGATCACGGCCTCATGCATTCGCCCTTGGGCCTGGCTGGCCACACCACCTGCGCCACGCTGTGGTGGGCGGCGGGTGAGCCCTTGTCGGCAACCCGCAGAACGCGCCTGGTCGACCTGGCCCGCGAAGTGGTGGCGGCGCATCCGCTGGCTGCGCTGGCCGGTGTCACCGCGCCGCAACCCAGCGTGGTGGTGCTGCGGGTGCTGGCCCGCCGCGTCGAGCCCGCGATGGCCTTGCTGAACCAGGTGCGTGCCGCGTGGCGAAAAGAGGCTTGGGGTCTGAACGCCATGCCGCCGCGGATTTGGCAGACCTGACTCAGCGCCCACGCCGGCCCGCTATCCTCAGGCCCATGTACGCCTTGTTTTTCGGCCTGGACCGCGAACCGTTTTCGCTGGCACCCGACCCCCGCTTTTTGTTCATGAGCGAGCGCCACCGTGAGGCGCTGGCTCATCTGCTGTATGGGGTCGGCGGTGGCGGCGGATTTGTGCTGCTGACGGGCGAGATCGGTGCGGGCAAGACCACCGTGGCGCGGTGTTTTCTGGAGCAGTTGCCAACCACCTGCGCGGTGGCCTACATCTTCAATCCTTGCCTGACGGTGATCGAACTGCTGCAAACCGTTTGCAGCGAATTTGGCATGGCTGAACTGCCGGCCGGCGCCAGTGGCAAGGCGCATGTGGATGCGCTCAACCGCTTCTTGCTGGACGCGCACGCCGCCAGGAGGCAGGCGCTGCTGATCATCGACGAGGCCCAGGCGCTGGAACCGGCCGTGCTGGAGCAACTTCGTTTGTTGACCAACCTGGAGACCGCCGAACGCAAGCTGCTGCAGATCGTGTTGATCGGCCAGCCGGAGCTGCGCACCCTGTTGGCCGAGCCGGGGCTGGAGCAGTTGGCCCAGCGGGTGATTGCGCGCTATCACCTGGGCCCCCTGACGGCCTCCGAGACCCGCCAGTACGTGGAGCACCGCCTGTCGGTGGCGGGGTTGAAGGGGCCGTCTCCCTTTGAAGCCATGGCCCAAGCTCAGATCTATCGCCAAAGCGGTGGCGTGCCGCGGCGCATCAACCTGTTGGCTGACCGCGCTTTGCTGGGGGCCTACTCCCAGTCACGTCGGCAAGTGGACCGGGTGATGGTGACCCGGGCGGCCCAAGAGGTGTTTGACCGGCGACCCACGTCGGTCTGGAAGCGGCCGGGCGCAGCCATCGGGGCGGCCTTGGCCGTGGTGTTGACGCTGGCTGCCGGAACTTGGCTGTGGAACCGCTCTGGCACCCAGGCGCAGCCGATGGTGGACGCCACGGCGCCAGCAAATCTGGCGGCTGTGCCCGCCCTGGGGCCGCCAGTTGCTGCCCAGGCGGTTGCCGCCGCAACCGGTCCCGCCACCTCGGCCACCTCGGTCGCTTCGGCCGCTTCTGCCGGCTCGGCGATTGCACCCGTGCAGGCGCCAGCCAACCCAGCGACCCCAGCGCCAGGCGCGCTGGCTGAGTTGTTGGCCGCTGCGCACGCCCAGGAAGCCACCGCCTGGCGCGAGTTGGCGCTGCGCTGGAACGTCGCCATCGGTGAAGGCGACCCGTGCGTTGCCGCCTGGCAGGCGCGCTTGGCTTGCTTCAAGAGCGCCACAGGCGGCATCCAGATGCTGCGCCTGTTGGCGCGTCCGGCCATCGTGAGCCTGCGTCAACCCAACGGGGCGCGTGTGCATGCGGTGCTGGTGGGGCTGGGTGCCACCCAGGCCAGCTTGCAGGTGGGCGCACAGCGGTTTGAAGTGCCGCTGGTGTCGCTGGCCGGTGTCTGGCGAGGCGAGTTCGCCACGTTGTGGCGTACACCAGAAGGCTGGAGACCCGGCAGCGGTCCCGACGTCACTGGGGCCGCGCGGACATGGGCCCAGACCCAAATGGCCAAGGCCATGCCAAGCGCACCAGCCGGCCCCTGGCCTGAACAAGTCAGCGCCTTTCAGGTCTTGAACGGTTTGCCCGTCGACGGTCAGGCCGGCCCGATGACCTTGATGCAACTCAACCGCAGCGCCGGCGTCGATGAGCCGCTTCTGGGCCGGCCGAAGGAGCGCTGAGCCATGTCCTACATCCTCGATGCTCTGCGACGCGCGGAAGCCGACCGTCAGCGCGGGCAGGTGCCCAACCTGGGGGTGGCGCAAATGGCCTCTGCGGCGAATGAGGTTTCCTCGCCGCCCCGGGTGAAGTGGGCTGTGATCGTTGCCCTGGTGGCCCTGGCCATTGGCGCGGCGGGGTTGCTGGGCTGGTGGCGGGGCGCGGCGAAGGCACCGTTGCCCCCTCAAGAGCAGGTCACAACGGGCCAAGCCGGCCCTGCGCCAGCGGCAGCTGCAGTAGCGACTGCAGTGGCGCCTGCAACAGCGCCTGCAGCAGCGGGTGAGCCGCCTTTGCCTCAGGTTGTCTCAGCGCCGGCGGCGGCGCTGCCCGTGCCAGCGAGTCCGGTGCCAGTTGCCAGGACGGTGCAGCCGTCAACCCCTGCTCCTGCCGTGGCAACAGCTCCCGCGCCTGAACCAGCGCCGTCGTTGGGGGCCAGCGTTGAACGGCCGCCCGTTGCGCGTCCAACCAAGCTTGCCGAATTGACGCCAGACCAGCGCCGTGAGCTGCCGCCCTTGGTCATCAATGGCTCGGTGTGGTCGGACAGTGCGGCCAGCCGATTTGTCATCCTCAATGGGCAGGTTCTGCGTGAAGGCGACACCGTGGTGCCTGGCTTGGTGGTCGAGAAACTGCTGCCCAAGGCCGCGCATTTGCGATGGCGCGGGTTGTGGCTGGAATTGCCGTATTGAAGCGGTGGCCGTGTGGCATGCGCCGTGTGACATGCGCTGGGCGGTGGGCGGTGGGCTGTGGGTCTACCCGCCCCCTCGCTCAAGGGGTTTGGCGAAGCCATCCGGGGTCAGCCTGAGGGCGCACTGGCCTAGCTTGAGTGGATACTTGCGCTTGTGTCGATGTCGGAATAAAAAATTCATGGCCGGAGCCTGCGGTTTGAAGCGAGCTGGAGCAACTGCACTTGGGCTGTGGG
>JAYVSX010000116.1:0-5721 GCA_043774975.1 Rubrivivax sp. | reverse complement strand
CACTGGACCGCTACCGCGACACCGGGCTCAAACCCGCAACCTTCCTCGCCATGGCCGTGGGGGCGTGAGGCCATCACTACTCAACGAGAACTGAGCCTTTTTCATTGGGGTGGCCCGCCTTTAACGGGCGAGGCTGCCGCGTACGGTGCGACCGCCCTGCATCAGCAGGCAGATGTTGCGTTCAGGGTCGCCCAGCACGGTGATGTCCTGCGTGGGGTCACCGTCCACCAGCAACAGGTCGGCCCACGCACCCGGCACGATGTGGCCAATGTGTCGCTCTTGTCCCATCAACCGGGCGGCGATGCTGGTGGCACTTTGCAGCACCTCGGTGGGTGTCAAGACAGCCGCACGCAAGGCGAATTCGCCCGACTGGCGCTGGTGCATGTGGCCCAGCAGGTCGGTGCCAAAGACCACCGGCACGCCTTCCGCCCGCGCAATCTTCACTGCTTCCAGACCACGATCGTGCACGCCTTGCAGCTTGTCCAGCATGGCCACTGACCAGCCCAGGCGTTGCCCTTCTTCGGCCAGCGCCGCATAGGTGGACAGCGTGGGCACCAGGTATGCCCCGTGAGATTTCATCACCCGGGCTGTGGCTTCGTCGATGAGGTTGCCATGCTCGATGCTGCGCACCCCCGCCTGCACCGCCCGCGTCACCGCTCGGGGTGAATAAGCATGAGCCATGGCGTACAGGTTGGCGGCCTCAGCCTCTTCAACGGCCGCGCGCAGTTCTTCCATGCTGAACTGTGTGCCATCGATGGGGTCGGTGGGGCTGCTGACCCCACCCCCGGCCATGATCTTGATGTGGTTGGCGCCGTTGCGCACCTGCTCGCGCACGGCACGGCGCACCTCGCCCACCCCGTCGGCGATGGCGCCGAACAATCCCAAACCGGCGCAGCTGCAGAACATGCCCTGGCCGCCAACGCCCTTGGGGCGCATGTCGGCATGGCCACCGGTCTGGCTGATCGGGTGACCGGCGATGTACAGCCGGGGGCCTTCGTACAGGCCGCGCGCCACGGCTTCTTGCAAGCCGAAGTCAGCACCTGCAGCGTCGCGCACGGTGGTGAAGCCCCGGTGCAGCATTCCGCGCATGATGTGGCTGGACTGGGCACCGACCAGGGAAGCTGGTTGCAGGGCCAGGCCCAGCAGGTCATGTGACGCTGCCACCACGTGAACGTGGGCGTCGATCAAGCCCGGCAACAGCACCCGCCCGCCGGCATCGATGACACGGGCACCGTCGACCTGCACCGGTTCATGGCTGACCCCGGTGATGCGTTCACCGTCGATGACCACCGTGGTATGGGGCCGCAACGCGCCCGTGACGCTGTCAAACAGGCGGGCGTTGACGATCGCCTGTCGCCCCAGGGCTTGAGCGACAGCGGTCATTGCGGTGGCGCCGATGCGGCCGGCTCGCTCGACTTGGGCAGCTGAGCAGAACCGCCCACACCTGCGGAAACACCGCCCCTACCTGCGCCCACGTTGCCACTGACGCGCCCGTCACTGCCCACCGAGACGCCGACACCGCCAAAGCCACCGATCGGCAAGCCAATGCCGATGCTGATACCGCTGCAACCGGCCAGCACCAACAGCACCAACAGCACGGTCAGCGCCCCGACGCTGCGGCCCAGACTGGCGCGATGCAGAAGACTTGAAAGAAGAGGTTTGTTCATGACCGCAGCGTAACCAAGGCCAGCCCAGTCGTCCACCACCTTGGGACGGGGTGAGCGGTCTGCGACCAGCACGCTACTTCGAAGCCCAGCGCCGGTGGTGTCAAGGCCCAGCCGTCCGGCACTCTGACTCAGCATGGTGCCGTTGGGTCGGCGGAGTCAGAACGATTCCAGGGCCAGCGCCGTGACGGCTTCAGAGCCTTCCACGATGCTGTCGCGCAGTGCCGTGGCTTTGTTAAGGATGTGATCTGCATAGAAGTGCGCTGTCACGATCTTGGCGCGCATGAAGTCGGCGTCGACGTCTTGCGCCAGGCGGTCTTCGGCCACGATCAAGGCGCGCCCCATCTGCCATCCCGCCACCACGGTACCGGCCAGCATCAGGTAAGGCACGCTGCCTGCAAAAACCGCGTTGGGTTGCGCCTTGGTTTGGCCGGTCACAAAGCCCACGGCGTCGACAAAAGCCTGGCGGCCCGCGCCCAAGCGTTTGGCCATGGCGCGGCAAGCGGTGCTGCTGCGCGCAGACAGCTCTTTCACGGTGGCGTCGATCTGGCTTGCAATGGCCATCGCGACCGCACCACCATCACGCGACGTTTTTCGACCCACCAGGTCATTGGCCTGGATGGCGGTCGTGCCCTCGTAAATGGTCAAAATCTTGGCGTCACGCAGGTACTGCGCCGCACCCGTTTCTTCGATGAAGCCCATGCCGCCATGCACCTGCACACCCAGACTGGCCACCTCCAGGCTCATCTCGGTGGAAAGACCCTTGATCAAAGGCACCAGGAACTCGTAAACAGCCTGGTTTTGCGCCCGCACCTCGGCATCGGGGTGGGCATGCGCCGCGTCAAAGGCTGAAGCGCCAACCAGCGCCATCGCACGACAGGCTTCGGTGTAGGCCCGCATGGTCATCAACATGCGGCGCACGTCAGGGTGGTGAATGATGGGCGCGGCCGTGCGCATCGAACCATCCACCGGCCGACTCTGAACGCGATCGCGCGCAAAACTAACGGCCTTTTGGTAGGCCCGCTCGGCCAAGGCGATGCCCTGCACGCCCACGCCGTAACGGGCGGCGTTCATCATGATGAACATGTACTCCAGCCCGCGATTCTCTTGGCCAATGAGCGTGGCCACCGCGCCGCCTCTGTCGCCGTATTGCAAAACCGCTGTCGGGCTGGCTTTGATGCCCAGTTTGTGCTCGATGCTGACGCAGTGCACGTCATTGCGGCTGCCATCGGCCAGCAGCTTGGGGCAGATGAAAAGTGAAATGCCCTTCACACCTTCGGGAGCCCCTGCCACCCGCGCCAGCACCAGGTGGACGATGTTGTCCGCCATGTCATGCTCACCATAGGTGATGAAGATCTTGGTGCCAAACAGTTTGTAGCTGCCGTCGACCTGGGGCTCGGCCCGGGTGCGCACCATGCTCAGGTCGCTGCCGGCCTGGGGCTCTGTCAGGTTCATCGAACCGGTCCAGCTGCCGTCCACGAGCTTGGGGATGATGGAAGACTTTTGTTCCTCGGTGCCCGCCGTCAGCAGTGCTTCAACGGCGCCGTCGGTCAACAGCGGGCACAGCGCAAAGCTCATGTTGGCGCTGTTGACCATTTCGCTGCAGGCAGCGTGAATCAATTTGGGCAAGCCCTGGCCACCGTAGGCGACGGGATGTTGCAAGGCCTGCCAGCCGCCCGCTGAAAACTGCTTGAAAGCTTCCTTGAAGCCCGGCGTGGTGGTGACCTTGCCGTCTTTGAATGACGACGGGTTCTGATCGCCAGCCCAGTTCAGCGGTGCAATCACGCCCTCGTTGAACTTGGCGCTTTCTTCCAGCACCGCGACCGCAGTGTCGTAGCCCGCATCTTCATACCCGGGCAGTGCGGCCACGGCATCAATGCCGGCCAGTTCTTTCATCACAAAGAGCATGTCTTTGACAGGTGCGCGGTAAGTCATGTTTTCTTCACCAGATAAAAGAAAGGCGCCTGAGCCGGCGCCTGTTCAAGCCCTGCGCATCACAGCGCGTTGACCAATTCCGGGACGGCGGTGAACAGATCAGCCTCAAGCCCGTAGTCGGCCACACTGAAGATCGGCGCCTCGGCGTCTTTGTTGATCGCCACGATGACCTTGGAGTCCTTCATGCCTGCCAGGTGCTGGATGGCGCCGCTGATGCCGCAGGCCACATACAACTGTGGCGCCACGATCTTGCCGGTTTGGCCGACCTGCCAATCGTTGGGCGCATAGCCTGCATCCACTGCAGCGCGGCTGGCTCCCAAGGCAGCGCCCAGCTTGTCAGCCAAGGGCGTCAGCACCTCGTTGAATTTTTCGCTGCTGCCCAGCGCACGGCCACCACTGACGATGATCTTGGCCGCCGTCAATTCAGGGCGATCACTCTTGGCAATTTCGCTGCCCAGGAAACTGCTGGTGGCGCTGTCGGCTACCGCCGCCAGGCTTTCGATGGCTGCGCTGCCACCTGTGGCCGAAGCGGGATCAAAACCCGTGGTGCGAACGGTGATGACCTTGATGGCATCCAAGCTTTGCACGGTGGCGATGGCATTGCCCGCATAGATGGGGCGCTCAAACGTGTCGCTGCTGATGACTTTGGTGGCATCGGAAATCTGGGCCACATCCAGCAGCGCAGCCACCCGCGGCGCGACGTTCTTGCCTGCAGCGGTTGCCGGAAACAACAGGTGGCTGTATTGCTGCGCAACAGCCACCACTTGCGCGGCGACGGTTTCGGCCAGACCGTGGTCCAAACCGGCTGCGTCAGCATGCAGAACCTTCGAAACACCGGCGATCTGGGCCGCAGCCGCAGCGGCCCCAGCGGCGTTGACGCCGGCCACCAGCACGTGCACATCGCCGCCGCAGGCCAGGGCCGCCGTGACGGTGTTGAGCGTGGCACCTTTGATGGTGGCGTTGTCGTGTTCAGCAATCACAAGGGCAGCCATGATCAGATCACCTTCGCTTCGTTCTTGAGTTTGGCCACCAGCGTGGCAACGTCGGGCACCTTGACGCCTGCACCCCGCTTAGGCGGCTCGGTCACTTTCAAGGTCTTGATGCGGCTGGTGACATCCACGCCCAGGTCCGCTGGCTTGAACACATCCAACTGTTTCTTCTTGGCTTTCATGATGTTGGGCAGGGTGACATAGCGCGGTTCGTTTAGGCGCAGGTCGGTGGTCACGACAGCCGGCAGTTTGATCTTCAAGGTTTCAGATCCCCCATCCACTTCACGGGTCACGCTGGCAAAGCCATCGGCCACCTCGACCTTGGAAGCAAACGTCGCTTGTGGCAAGCCCGCCAGCGCCGCCAGCATCTGGCCGGTCTGGTTGCAGTCATCGTCAATGGCTTGCTTGCCCAGAATCACCAGGCCGGGCTGCTCTTTGTCGACCAAGGCCTTGAGCAACTTGGCCACCGCTAAGGGCTGCAACTCGTCAGCGCATTCCACCAAGATGGCGCGGTCCGCGCCAATGGCCATGGCGGTACGCAGGGTTTCCTGGCACTGGCTCACGCCACAGGACACCGCAATGATCTCGGTCACGATGCCCTTTTCTTTCAAGCGAACAGCCTCTTCAACGGCGATCTCGTCGAAAGGGTTCATGCTCATCTTGACATTGGCAATGTCCACACCGGTGCCGTCACTCTTGACCCGCACCTTGACGTTGTAGTCGACCACCCGCTTGACGGGAACCAGCACCTTCATGAATGACGCTCCTGGACTCAATTGACGTTAACGTTAATCAAGTCATTCTAGGGCGTCACGGGGCTGCAGCACTGAGCAATAGGTCAAAAATAGAACGGTCGTACTATTTTTGTGAAGACGGCTGATTCGATGGCGCTTGATCGCCTTTAGATGCAGTGGTGCCCGGAGCGGGGTTCGAACCCGCATGCCCCTTTTCAAGGGCGGCGGATTTTAAGTCCGCTGCGTCTGCCTATTTCGCCATCCGGGCTCAGCATCACCATTGTGCCGGGCACAAAAAAATGGGCTCAATTCGCGTTAAGTAGTGACAGGCTCACGTGGTGATCTACCTGCGCCAGAGACTAGGTGCACGGCGGCATGCCGGGCAAGCTGGTTGGGGGC
>JAYVSX010000115.1:0-5694 GCA_043774975.1 Rubrivivax sp. | reverse complement strand
ATCGACTTCACCGGCACCAGCGCACAGCTGCCGAACAACTTCAACGCACCCAAGGCGGTGACGATGGCGGCGGTGCTGTATGTCTTTCGCACGCTGGTCAACGACGACATCCCGCTCAACGCCGGTTGCCTGAAACCCTTGCATGTGATCGTGCCGCCGGGCTGCATGCTCAACCCGCAAACGCCCGCCGCCGTGGTGGCCGGCAATGTGGAAACCAGTTCCTGCGTCACCAACGCCCTGTATGGCGCCTTGGGTGTGATGGCGGCCAGCCAGTGCACCATGAACAACTTCACCTTTGGCAACGAGACCCACCAGTACTACGAGACCATCAGCGGCGGCAGCGGCGCTGGCGCCGTGAAAGACAGCGCTGGCCGTGTCGTCGGCGGCTTCAACGGCACCAGCGTGGTTCAAACCCACATGACCAATTCGCGCTTGACCGACCCGGAAGTTCTGGAGTTTCGCTTTCCCGTGCGTCTGGACAGTTATGCCGTGCGTGCCGGCAGCGGTGGCCCAGGCCAGTTTCGCGGTGGCGACGGCGGTGTGCGCCGGGTTCGGTTTCTGCAGCGCATGACCGCGTCGATCCTGTCCAACGGCCGCACCGTGCCCGCGTTTGGCATGGCCGGTGGTCAACCCGGTGCGTTGGGTGTCAACCGCATCGAGCGGGCCGACGGGCGGGTGGAAGAGCTCGGCCACATCGGCTCTTCGGTCATGGAACCGGGTGATGTCTTTGTCATCGAAACTCCGGGCGGTGGCGGCTACGGACCGGCGCCCTGAGCATCGGCAACCCCCCAGCTTGACTGCTTGCTACGGCTTACTTCGGCGTGCAGCGGCTTGCCACGGTTTGTGGCGCTGGCCTATGCTCGCCGCCACCATGCCCAGAACCCGCGCTGCCACCATCTTGTTGACCGGTTTCGAGCCCTTTGACGGCGACGCCGTCAACCCGTCCTGGCTGGTGGCGCAGGCCCTGCACGGCCAGCTGATCGACGGCGCTCGGGTCGAGGCCCTGTTGCTGCCCTGTGCCTTTGGGCAGTCCTTGCAGGTGCTGCGGCAAGCCGTCGATCACGGTCAAGCCCGGCTGGTGCTGGCTTTGGGTTTGGCCGGCGGGCGAGCCGAGCTGTCGGTGGAGCGGGTGGCCGTCAACGTCGACGACGCCCGCATCGCCGACAACGCAGGCGCCCAGCCCATCGACGTGCCGGTGGTGGGTGGTGCGCCGGCGGCCTACTTCAGCACCCTGCCCATCAAGGCCATGGTGCAGCAGATGCTGCAGGCCGGTGTGCCTGCAGCGGTGTCGCAAACGGCCGGCACCTTTGTCTGCAACCATGTGTTTTATGGCCTGATGCACCACCTGCGCCGCCGCCGCAAGGTGGGTGCCGGTTTCATGCACGTGCCGCTGTTGCCCGAACAGGCGCGCGCTCAGGGCTTGCCGGGCCTGGACCTGGACACACAGTGCCTGGGGGTGCGGACGGCTTTGCTCGCCGCGCTGAAGACCGGGCCTGATCTGCGATTGACCGGTGGCACCATCGCCTGAACCGCGCCAGGGGCATTGCCTTGTAAGAAACTGCGCCGCATGGCGACCGTATCAATGCAAAGTCCCAAAATCTCCAGGGAGCCTGCAAACCCTGGGTTACCCAACCTTGACTGTCCAACCTTCTCAGGAGCGTTCACCATGAATCAGCGTCTCATCGTTTCCTCCGCGCTGGCCTCTGCACTGGCACTCGGCCTGGCCGGTCAGGTGCTTGCGCAGGACAAGGGCAAGGAGAAGTGCTACGGCGTCGCCAAGGCCGGCCAAAACGACTGCGCCAATCTGGCCGCAACCCACTCTTGCGCCGGCCAGGCCAAGGTCGACAACGACCCCGGCGAGTGGAAGTACGTGGCCAAGGGCACCTGCAAAGCCATGAAGGGCAAGACCGCCGACGAAGTCAAGCAGGACAAAAAGTAGTCGATCGCCACGGGCCGCCGCGTGATGGCTGAAAGCGGCGCGCCGCGCCAGGTCGGTATTGGGCTGCGCCAGCCGCACTACCAGGCCCTGTTGGCTGAGCCGCCCCCGCTGGCTTTTGTTGAAGTTCACAGCGAGAACTTCTTTGCGCTCGGCGGCGCGGCGCTGCAGGTCTTGATGCAAGCCCGCCAACACTGGCCGGTCAGCTTGCACGGCGTTGGCCTGTCACTCGGCTCGGCCGCCGGCCTGGACCCTTGGCACCTGGACCGCTTGGCCAACTTGGTGCAGCGTGTGCAACCCGTTCGTGTCAGCGACCACGCCAGCTTTGCCCGAGCCCCGCGCCGCCAAGGCGCCACGCCGGTGCACGCCAACGACCTGTTGCCTGTGGCCTTCACAGAAGCCGCCTTGCAGATCATGGCCAGCAACGTGCAGCAGGTGCAAGACCGCCTGGGGCGACCGATCCTGGTTGAAAACCTCAGTGCCTACCTGCACTGGGCGGACGACAAGCTGGCCGAGACCGACTTCTTCAACCGCCTGACACGCCAGACCGGCTGCGCCTTGCTGCTGGACGTCAACAACCTGGTCGTCAATGCGCTCAACGAAAAACTCGCCCCGGTTGCGGCCACGCGCGCGGCGATGGCCTGGGTTGACCGCATCGACGCCAGCTCGGTGGACGAGATCCACCTGGCCGGTTATCACGACGCGGGCGACATCGTCATTGACGACCATGGCAGCCGTGTGCAAGCGCCGGTGTGGCAGGTCTTCACCCATGCACTGCAAAGGCTGGGCCCGCGACCGGTGTTGGTGGAGTGGGACACCCACCTGCCGCCGCTGGGTGTGTTGCTGGACGAAGCGGCGCAGGCCGAACGGCTGCTGTCCCAAGCCAGCGCTGCGCGCGGGCCGCTGCAGACATGAGCGCCAGCAAAGAAGCGCTGCGCCAACAGATGCTGCTGCGCGCACTGTGGCGTGATGCGCGGCCGGGTGTGCTGGCCGGTTGGACGCGCGACGGTGCAGCCTTCACGCGCGGGTTGCAGGCCTACCAAGCCAACGCCGGCGCGTTGGCCGAGCGCGCCCTGGCGGCCGCCTTCCCAACCCTGCAGGAACTGCTGAGTGAGGACTCGTTTGCCCACCTGGCACGCGCCTTCTGGCGGCACGCGCCGCCCGCGCACGGGGACCTGAGCACCTGGGGCGAAGAACTGGCGGCGTTTGTGGCCGCTGCACCGGACCTGGCAAGTGAGCCCTACCTGGCCGACGTGGTGCGGCTGGAGTGGGCCGTTCACCAGGCGCACGCTGCTGCCGACGCCGAATTGGACGGCGAGAGTCTGGCGCTGTTGGCTGACAGCGAGCCAGACCAGATTGGCCTGCGGCCCAAGCCAGGCACACAAGTCCTGGTGTCGGCGCACCCGGTGGTCAGCATCTGGCAAGCGCACCGGCAAGCACCGCAAGCCGGTGAAGACCGCTTTGCCGCAGTCCGCCTGGCCTTTGCTGCCGCCCAGGCTCAAACCGCGTTGATCTGGCGCGACGGCTGGCAGGTTCAGGTTGTGGCGCTGGACCCGGCAGACGCTCGGCTGACACAAGCCTTGTGCGAAGGGGCGAGCCTGGGTGAGGCGCTCAGTCAGGTTGCCGACGTGGATGGTTTTGCGTTTGAGCCCTGGTTGGTGTCGGCTTTGAGCCGCCGTTGGCTGGCTGCAGTCAGCCTTTTGCCACTGACCTGACGGGCGCGCAGCGATGGGGTTGACTCCTTCACTTGAGGGGTAGCCAAGACGCCGCCGTTGACCGCGCCCACGTACGGATCAGGTCAAAATGCAAGTTGTCCCGATTCACTTCTTCAACCCATTCCATATGAGCGTGACTGCCGCACTGTGTTGTATGTTGGGACTTCTGCTGTTGACGGCAGGTGTCTCCGCCCAGCCCCTGCCCAGCGACGAACTGGAGCGGGAGTGCTGGCTGCGGCACACCCGCGAGCGCACCCGGGTGCGATTGACCGAGCCCACGGCGGTTGATGTGTCCAACCTGCGCGACGGCCAGGTGGTCAGCTCACCCTTTCGGGTCGACTTTTCGATCCGTGGCATGGGCGTGATCCCGGCGGGCAAGCCGCATCCCAAGGCCGGGCACCACCACCTGTTGGTCAACATGGCCTTGCCCATCAACCCCACCGAGCAGATTCCGTTCAACGACTTCCACCGCCACTTTGGCAAAGGTCAGACCGGCGCGGTGGTGGCCTTGCCGCCCGGTGAGCACCGGGTGCGCCTGCTGTTTGCCGACCACGACCACCGGCCCTACTTTGTCTACAGCCCTGAGCTGCGCATCACCGTCAAGGGACCACGTGGCGCGGCGTCGCCCAAGGTCACCCGCGCCCAGTTTGAAGCCACCTGCCGTCAGTGGTACGAAGACGAAAACTCGCGCCCGCGGCTCGAGGGTGTGCGCGCCCTGGTGGCCAACATTCGAGACGGCGAACCGGTGGTCAGCCCGATCAACGTGCGCTTGGCCGTGGACGGTTTAGGGGTCGCTCCCAGGGGCTTCGGTGGCCCAGGCATGGGTCACTTCTTGATCGACCTGCTGCGTGCGGATGGTGCCGAGCTGGCGGCCCCCGACCTCAGCAATGGGGCTACCCAGGCCACGCTGAGCTTGTCGCCTGGCGTCTACACCTTGCGGCTGCGCTTTGTGGATGACGGCGGCCGCAAGGACCTGACCCCCATGTCGCTGACGCGCATTGTGGTGACGGGGCAAGAGCGGCTCTGACAAGACGCATGCTGGACAGACCGCTTGCGACCCTGATCCGGCGGCCTGTCGATGGCTTGGCCCGACGCCTCGTGCACCTGGGTGTGCCGGCCGATGCGGTCACGTGGGTGGGCTTTGCTGTTGGCATGGCTGCAGCAGTGGCCATCGCGCTGGGTTGGCCGGTGTGGGGTCTGTTGGGCATCCTGCTCAGCCGATTGGCTGATGGACTGGACGGTGCGGTGGCGCGGCTGACGGCCATCACCGACCGCGGGGCGTTCCTGGACATCACGCTGGACTTCTTGTTCTACGCCAGCATTCCGCTGGCGTTTGCAGTGGCCAACCCGGCGGACCATGCGCTGCCTGCGGCGGTGCTGCTGGCGGCCTTCATGGGCACCGGCTCCAGCTTCCTGGCCTTTGCGTTGCTGGCCGAACGGCGCGGCTTGGAGAGTACGGCTTATCCGCGCAAAGGCCTGTATTACCTGGGCGGGTTGACCGAGGCTTCGGAGACCCTGATCTGCTTCGTCTTGATGTGCCTGTGGCCTGCGCAGTTTGCCTGGTGGGCCTATGGTTTTGCCGCGCTGTGCGCGCTGACCATCGTGGGGCGGCTGTGGGCCGGGTGGCAGGCGTTTCGGGTGTAACGTCGCGCCGCCGGTGTGCGCTGGGCCAAAGCACGAGACCTTGCCAGGTGCCGTCTGTAATCTGGCGTTCCTTCCGGGCGACAGAGCAGCCAGCGAGGAGCGTGAATTGAACAAGAGCAAGCTGTTGTTGGTGTTGGCCCTGGCGGGGGCCGTGGTGGCGTTTTTTGCGTTGGATCTGGGGCGGTTTTTCAGCCTCGACTACATCAAGGGTGCGCAGTCCGACTTTGCCGCTTTGTATGCGGCGCGGCCTGGGCTGGTGGCCGGTGTCTTTTTTGCCGTCTATGTGGCCGTGGCTGCCTTGTCCTTGCCGGGCGCGGCCATCCTGACTTTGTTGGCGGGTGCCATTTTTGGGCTGTGGGTGGGCACCGTGGTGGTGTCCTTCTCGTCCAGCTTGGGGGC
>JAYVSX010000114.1:0-6196 GCA_043774975.1 Rubrivivax sp. | reverse complement strand
GCCCGGGTGACCTTGGTCTCCGACTTGCCGATTTGCGCAAACAGCTTGGGGCCCACATAGCCTGCCAGCAGGCCGATGATGACCATCACCACCAGCAGTTCGAGCAGCGTGAAGCCCCGTCGGCGGGCTGTGCCGCAGATCGGAGAGGCCACCGGGGTGCGGGATGAAACGGGCAGGCAAGGCAGGGACACGGCGGTGACTTCTGGAGGCGACCAGCTCAGACTACAGACCGCATGTGACCGGGGCATGATGATTCACCCCCCTGCTTTGCGGACCATGGGCCGTTCGGCTCATGGCGAGGCCAGACCGTCACAGGGACAGCCAGGGTGGCTGCCTACAGTGGCTGGATGAACTTTCTCTCACGACTTGCACGCCGGGTTGCCGTTGTTGGCACCGCTGTCACCTTGCTGTCCATGGCGGCCCACGCCGCCCCCCGGGCGACTACCTTCATCGTCGAGTTGCATGCCGACGCGGCCATGCCGGCGGGGCAAAAAGGCATGGCGTTGGCATCGGCGGCTGCGTCTGCGTCTGCGTCTGCGTCGGGCATGACCACGCTGCTGGCCGAGCGGCAACTGCCGTTGGCGTGGCAGCGGTCGGTGGGCGGGCGCTGGCATGCGCTGGCCGCCAGCGGCCCGTTGGACAACGCCGCTGCCGCCACTTTGGAAGCGCGGCTGCGGGCCGATCCACGGGTGCGCTCGGTGGTGCCCGATGTGCGCGAGCAACGGCAAGACGCCACGCCCAACGATGCCCGCTTTGCACAACAGTGGTGGCTGCAGGCGGTGGCCACCGGCAACACCGGCGCAGCGGGCTTTGCCAAGGCCTGGGACCGCAGCACGGGTGTGGCCGGCCTGGGCAACCCGGGCGCGGTGGTGGCGGTGCTGGATTCAGGCATCACCTCGCACATCGAGACCAACGCCCGCGTGCTGCCCGGTTTCGACTTCGTGGCCGACCCGGTGTATGCCGGCGACGGCAACGGCCGCGACAACGACCCGCAGGACCCGGGCGACGTGGTGACGGCGGCCGACCGGCTGGCCCTGCCCGACAAGTTCAAGGGCTGCCCGGAAACGCTGCGGTCTAGCTGGCACGGCACCACCATTGCTGGCCAGTTGGCGGCGGTGAGCAACAACACCGAAGGCGTGGCCGCTGCCAACTGGCAGGGGCTGGTGCTGCCGGTGCGGGTGGCGGGCAAGTGCGGCGCTGCCGTCAGCGACATCATCGACGGTTTGCGCTGGGCCGCCGGCCTGGCCGTTGCCGGCGCACCGGCCAACCCCCACCCGGCGCGCTTGATCGTGCTGAGCTATGGCGGCCTGGACACCTGTGATGCCGACAGCGCCGACCCGGCGGTGCGGGACACCGCACGCTTGTACGAATCGGCCATTGCCGAGGTGCGTGCCCAGGGCGCGCTGGTGATCGTGGCCGCCGGCAACCAGCGCGGCGCGGTGGGCCGGCCGGCCAGTTGCCGCGGTGCGTTTGCCGTCACTGCCGTCAACCGCGAGGGCTACAAGGCGGCCTACGCCAACTTCGGCGCGGCCATCAAGCTCGCCACACCGGGGGGTGACGACGCCAGCGGCGGTGATTGCGCCGCAGGTGCTGCCAACCTGCGCGACGGCGGCCTGGTCTCCACCGGCAACCTGGGCGAGCTGAGCCCAGGCGCCGCCGGCTACGTGGCGGCATCGGGCACCAGCTTTGCCGCGCCGGGCGTGGCAGCGGTGGCCTCGCTGATGTGGGCGGTGAACCCGGCACTGACGCTGGCCCAGATCGAGCAGGGCCTGCTGCTGAGTGCCCGCCCGCATGTGCTGGTGCCGCTGCTCGGCGCCTGCCTGCCCGGCGCCAACACCGGGCGCTGCGCCTGCACCACCAGCACCTGCGGCGCCGGCCTGCTGGACGCCGACCAGGCCCTGGCCTTCGCCGCCGCGCCCGCCAGCTACCAGCCGCCGGTGCGCAGCGCCGTCACGCTGGCCGATGACCGGCTGCGGGCCTGCGCCGTGGCCACCGGGCGGCTGGTGGAGCCGGTGCCGGCCGACCCGCCAGCCTCGGCTGTGGCTGCTGGCAATGGTGGCGGTGGTGGTGGTGGTGGTGGTGGTGGTGGCGGTGGTGGTGGCGGGTCAGGCATCGGCTGGCTGATCGGCCTGTTGTGCGCGGTGCTGCTGCTGGCCAGGCCTGAATCAGGGGTCTGAATCGACAGCTTGACGGCCCCGGCGTCACGCTCAACCCTGGTTGGGCAGCCGCATCAACGCCTGCCCCATGCGCAGTTCAACCCCGGTCGCCACCTGCTCGGCCAGCACAAAGCCCTGCGGCGCAAAGACAATGATGGTCGAGCCGTGCTGGAACCAGCCCATCTCCTGGCCCTTGTCGAAGCGGGCATCGCAGGGCAGTTCATCGGGCCCGCGGTAGTCCACGCCCAGCAAGGTGCTCAGCCAGTGCAGCCGCAGGCTGGCCACCAGGATGGCGGCCACCGGCACCAGCGCCACCGGGTGGCCACTGGCCGTCAGCGTGGTGTGGATCACCGCCCGCTCGTTTTTGCAGAACAGCCTTTCCACCCGCTTCAGCGCGATCGGGTTGACGTTCCAGGTGTCGCCCGCGTGGTGCGTGACGTGGTGCACCCGGCTAGCGTGCGGCGCGTGGAAGCGGTGGTACATGCTGGAGGTGAGCCGCAGCGTGACAAACACGCCGTTGCGGTAGGGCTCAAAGGCCGCCGGATCAGGCCCGAACAAGTCTGGCAGGGTGTACGGAAAGCCCTTGGCCTGGAACACCAGTAAGCCTTGCACGGCGCCGCAGGCACCCACGATGGCGTCACAGGGGCTGCACAACACGGCGGGGTCGGCATTCACCGGCCGGGCGCCGGGCTTCAGCTCGCGGATGAAGCAGTCGTGCAGGCTGTCGAACTGCTGCTGCTTCGCGTCACTGAGGTCGAGCCTGGCAAACAACTGCCAGCCGCGGATCGACAGGCTGCGCACCAGCGGGTGGCGGCGCTGGCTGAACCAGCCCATGAAGCGGGTCATGGCGATGCGGGGCACCCGGTTGGTGAGCAGGAAGTTCAGGTCCTCCTGCTGCAGCACGCGGTCACGCAGCCGGCCAAGCCGGGCGCGGAAGCTCAGGTGGAGCGTCAAATGATCGTCCATAAAGTGTTTTTCACGCGGTTGTCAAAGCAGTTTGATAGAACGAGCGAACACCTTTGGAGCCGCCTGATGAATGAGACTTTTGCGCTGTCCACAGTGGCCTATGCCGCCTTGGCTGCGTTGATTGCCAGCCTGCCTCTTGCCAAGCGCCGGCTGGAGCTGTCGATTGCCAAGCACCCGTCGCTCACCGGCCACTCGCGCATGGCCAAGCGGGTGGCGTCGCTGCTGCCGGGCTACGCGTATGACGCTGCCCGCTTTTTCAATTCGGACAAGGCGCCGGCCGAGGCGGTGTCGCGGCGCCGCGTCGGGCTGGCGCGGCTGGCCGCGCTGTTTGCGCAGCGCTACACACGCTCGCTGGCGATGACCGCCCAGGCCGCCGACGGCCTGTCGGATCTGCAGTTCACCAGCGCCTACCGCGTGCCCTTTCAGTACAGCCCCTACCTGCGTCAGCAGCTGAAGGTGGCCAGCTTCGTGCGCGAGTCGGCCGGCGTCACCGTCACCGACCTCGACGGCAACACCTTCTACGACCTGACCGGCTCTTACGGCGTCAACGTATTCGGCCAGGATTTTTACAAAGCCTGCATCGCCGAAGGCAGTGCCCGCGTCAGCGCGCTGGGCCCGGTGCTGGGCGCCTACCACCCCAGCGTGGCCGACAACATCGAGCGCCTGCGCAACATCTCGGGCCAGGACGAGGTGTCGTTCCACATGAGCGGCACCGAGGCCGTGATGCAGGCTGTGCGACTGGCCCGTTACCACACACGCCGCACGCACCTGGTGCGCTTTTGCGGCGCTTACCACGGCTGGTGGGACGATGTGCAGCCCGGCCCGGGCAACCCGGTCAAGCCGCGACACACCTATACGCTGAAAGAGATGGACGGCGACACGCTGCGCGTGCTGCGCAGCCGCCGCGACATCGCCTGCGTGCTGGTCAACCCGCTGCAGGCGCTGCACCCCAACAAAAGCGCACCCGGTGATTCGGCGCTGGTTGACAGCGGCCGCCGTGCGGCCTTCGACCGCGCCGCCTACACCGCCTGGCTGCAAAAGCTGCGCCAGGTGTGCACCGAGCGCGGCATCGTGCTGATCTTCGACGAGGTGTTTCTCGGGTTCCGCCTGGCACCCGGTGGTGCGCAGGCGTATTTCGGCGTGCACGCCGACCTGGTCACCTACGGCAAAACGCTGGGCGGCGGCCTGCCGGTGGGCGTGGTCTGCGGCCGGCGTGACTTGATGAAGCGCTTTCGTGAAGACCGGCCGGCCGACATCTGCTTTGCGCGCGGCACCTTCAACGCCCACCCCTACGTGATGGCGGCGATGCAGGTGTTTCTTGAACGGCTCGACACGCCCGAGGTGCAGGCGCTCTACAACGGTCTGGACGCCCGCTGGAACACACGCGCAGACCGCCTGAACCATGCGCTGCGCGAGGCTGAGCTGCCGGTGCAGGTGGCCAACCTCAGCTCGGTGTGGACAGTGTTCTACACCCGGCCGTCGCGCTACAACTGGATGCTGCAGTTCTACCTGCGCGCCCAAGGCCTGGCGCTGAGCTGGGTGGGCACCGGCCGGCTGGTCTTCAGCCTGAACTACAGCGATGCCGATTTCGATGCGGTGCTGCAGCGCTTCGTGGCGGCGGCCAAAGAGATGCAGGCCGATGGCTGGTGGTGGCACGACACCACGCTGACCGATGGTTCGATCAAGCGCGGCATCCTGCGGGAAATGCTGGCACATCGGTTTTGATGGCTCCGGGCACGCTCAGCCGCGCGGGTCGACCTGGCCGGTGCCGTTCACTGAACGGCCGGCGGCATGGTGCATCGGGTCGATCAGTTCACCACGCAGCAGGTGCATCGGCGCGTGGCGGTACAGCAAGATGTCGTGGAACGGGTCGGTCAGGATCTTGGTGGCCCAGACCAGGCCGGTCTGCACATCGCGCAAAAAGAACAGGTGGAGCGTGCGCGCCACCAGCCCGCCCGCGCCCAGCCAAAGCCACAGCCAGCCCACGTTGCGCAGGTAGCCAGCAAAGCCGGTGTGCGGCGCCAGCCAGCCCCACAGGTCAGGCTTGGCGGCCACGGCCAGCGGCGCGGCGGCCCACAGCGCCAGCAGCAGCACCTTGCGCCGCAGGTTGTAGCCCACCTTGATGTCTTCCTTGTGCGCATGCGTGGCCTGGTTGACATGGTCGTAGCCGGTGGGCTCGAAGAAAAAGTGCCCACTCTGCCGGCTGGTCATCGACACCAGCCAGGCGATCAGCGCGGCCAGTGGCGGATCGATGAACAGCACGGCGTAAGCGATCAAGAAGCTGACGGCCGACAGCAGGTGCAGCGACTGGTTGATGCGGCTGTGGTGGTAGTAGCGGTGGTCGTCCCAGCGCTGTACCCGCAAGGCTTCGAAGAAGTGTTTCAAGGCGTAGTCCTCATCGGTGGGGTGGAGGGTCCAGGCGCCGGGCAGCGGTGCATCACACCAGGCCGGCCGACGTGTGACGGGATGGTGTCGCCCGCGCGTGAAGCGACGGTGACGTTTTGATGGCAATTGCATGGCGTGCACGGCAGCGCCGGCCCGTCATCAAACTGTTGCAGGCCGGTGCCAGCATGGCGCATGAACCCAGCCTTGCTGCCCGCCGGAGACAGCCCGGACTTCCTGGTTGACAAGCTGCCGGTGGCGCGCCCATCGCTGCGCCTGGCCGTGGTCACTGAAACCTACCCGCCCGAGGTCAACGGCGTGGCGATGACGGTGGCCCGGCTGGTGCAGGGCCTGCAGCAGCGCGGGCATTGCCTGCAACTGGTGCGGCCCCGGCAGCAGGCGGCTGATGCCGGCGGCGGGGCCGATGCCGATGCCGATGCCGATGCCGATGCCGACACCCCGGCCGACGCGGCCCCCCGAATTCATGAGCTGCTGATGCGCGGCTTGCCGATCCCGCGTTACCCACAGTTGAAGATGGGCCTGCCGGCGCGGCGTGCGCTGGTGGCGCAGTGGACCCGCCGGCGGCCCGACCTGGTGCACATCGCCACCGAAGGCCCGCTGGGCTGGTCGGCCTTGCAGGCGGCCACGCACCTGCGGCTGCCGGTGACGTCTGATTTCCGCACCAACTTCCA
>JAYVSX010000113.1:0-9370 GCA_043774975.1 Rubrivivax sp. | reverse complement strand
GGGGGTGGGTGCTGGCCACGGCGGCGTCCAGCGGCTGGATGAGGGAGTTGCTTGGAGCACATCGTAGCGCGTGGTCGCCTGACCTCACAGCTGACCCGGCGGCTTCACCGGCGCCTTCACCGGCGCCTACACCGGAGCCTTCACCGGCTACAGTCTTGCCATGAATTCGACCCCCACCTCCTCATCTGTCGTTGCCCGGCCCGCCGGACATGCGCTGGTCCAGGCCCTGATCGCCCAAGGCATCGACACTTGTTTTGGTGTGCCAGGCGAAAGTTACCTGGCGGTGCTCGACGGCTTTTATGAACACGCCCGGCAGATCCGCTTCATCGCCTGTCGCCAGGAGGGCGGCGCCGCGTTCATGGCCGAGGCGCAAGGCAAGCTCACCGGCCGGCCCGGAGTGTGCTTTGTGACGCGCGGGCCGGGCGCCACCAACGCCAGCATTGGTGTGCACACCGCCTTTCAAGACAGCACGCCGATGGTGTTGTTCATTGGCCAGGTGGCCAGCGACCAGCGCGATCGCGAGGCTTTCCAGGAAATCGACTACCGCCAGATGTTCAGCCCCGGCACCCTGGGCTTGGCGAAGTGGGTGGCCGAAGTTCAAAGCGCCGATCGTCTGCCTGAATACGTGGCGCGCGCGTTTCACACCGCCATGCAGGGCAGGCCAGGCCCCGTGGTACTGGCCTTGCCTGAGGACATGTTGACCACGCTGACCACAGCCCCCGTGTTGCCGCGTGTCGAGCCGGTGCGGGCCTGGCCCGCGCCGGGTGGCCTGCGCGACCTGCGGGCCATGTTGATGGCAGCCCAGCGCCCCATCGTGCTGGCGGGTGGCTCGGGATGGGACGCCGAAGCAGCCAACGCCTTGCAGCGCTTTGCTGAAAACTGGCAGCTGCCGGTTGCTTGCGCCTGGCGGTTTCAGGACACCTTTGACAACCGGCACCCGCAGTACGCCGGTGATGTGGGCATTGGCACCAACCCGCTGTTGGCAGCCCGCGTGCGTGACGCCGACCTGGTCATCGCGCTGGGTGTGCGCCTGGGCGAGATGACCACCCACGGCTACACCTTGCTGCAGGCACCGCGATCGTCGCAAAAGCTGGTCCACATCCATGCGGGCGCCGAAGAACTGGGTCGGGTCTACGCCGCCGACCTGATGCTGCAGTCGTCGATGGCCTGCGCGGCCAAGGCGCTGGAGGCCTTGGCCGCGCCGATCCAAGTCAACTGGGCGGGCCAGGCGGTTGCGGCGCGCGCCGATTACGACGCCAACCTGGTGGCTCCGGTGGTCGAGCCGCTGGACATGGCGGTGCTGATCAAGGGGCTGCAAAAGCTGCTGCCCGAGAGCACGGTCTACACCAACGGTGCCGGCAACTTCAGCGGCTGGTTGCACCGCTACTGCAGCCACCCCGGCCTGCAACACCATGGGCGCACCCAGCTCGCGCCCAGCTCGGGTGCGATGGGCTACGGCTTGCCGGCCGCCGTGGGCGCAGCCCTGTTGCAGCCCGATCGCTGGGTGGTCAACATCGCTGGCGACGGCGACTTCTTGATGAACGGCCAAGAACTGGCCACGGCGACCGGTTACGGCGCCAAGAAGCTGATCTGCGTGGTGGTGGACAACGGCACCTACGGCACCATCCGCATGCACCAGGAAAAGCACTACCCGAACCGGGTCAGCGGCAGCGATTTGTTCAACCCCGACTTTGCGGCCTTGGCTCGCGCTTACGGCTGGCGGGCTGAGTCCATCGACACGACGGCTGCCATCGAACCCGCCTTGCAACGCGCGGTCCAGGCCGATCTGCCAACCCTGCTGCATGTGAAGCTCGACGCCAACGTCAGCACCAGCCGCACCACGCTGAGCGCGATTCGGAAGTCATCACAACAGGCTTGATGCTGGGTTGCTGGGGGGGCGCCGAAGTCTGAGTTCGGCGCCTGCCCGTCACCATCGGCCCGTCAACGTCGGCCCCATCACCGTCGGCCCATCAACGCCTACCCATCAACATCAGCACCACGCTCGCCGTGACCAGGCCCGCCGCCAGCCACTCGCCCAGCTGCATGGTTTCGCCGCCCAGCGTGGCGCCCAGGATCATGCCGATGATGGGGTTGACGTAGGCGTAGCTGGACGATACGGCCGTGGGCGTGCGCTGCAACAGCACCATGAAGGCTGAAAAAGTGACCAGAGATCCGGCCAACACCAGATAGACCCAACTGGCTAAAGCCAACGGGTCGATGGGCCAGCCGGGTTCTTCGCCAGCCAGGGCCGAAGCCAGCATCAACACCACGCCACCGGCCAGCATCTGGCTGGCAAAACCCATCGCCCCTGGCGTCAGGTCCAGCGCCCGCCCACCCAGCCACCGGGGCAAGCCGCGCTGACTCCAGACGCTGCCCAGTTTCCAGGCCACCGAAGCCGTCATTACGGCGGCCAGGCCCAGCGGTGCAGCCGAAAAACTACTGCCCGATGCCAGCCACAGCACACCCGCCAGGCCCAGCGCGATGCCCGCGCTTTCCAGCCGGGTGGGCCTGACGCCGTAGGGCAGTTCCATCGCCGCTTGCAGGGCCGGCCCGATGGCGATGAAGACCACCACCAGCCCGGAGCTGACCGACACCTCGGCAACCGCTGTCAGCCCGTAGGCCACGCCCAACATCAAGGAGCCCAGGATCGTGGCGTTGATCCACTCCCGGCGGTCGGGCCAACGCGATCCGCGCCATGTCAACCAGGCGGCCAACAGGGCGCCCGCAACCAAAAAGCGCGTGCCCATTTGGTAGAAAGGCGGAAAGCTGACCAAAGCCCACTTGATGGCCAAGTAGGTTGAGCCCCAGATCAACCAGGTTGCGGCCAGACAGGCCAGGATCAACGGCGGTAAACGCGGCGAGCCGGGGGCTGCGCTGGACGGCCCTGGCACGGCGGTGGAAGGGTGGGTCATTTGAAGATGCTAAATAGGCCGACGGTGAGTTTCCATAGATCTTTGCAGCTTGATCCACAGTCCCGTCTTGCAAATGACGGAAAAAAGCGGCAGAGTCCTTCGAATGAAGATTGCGCCCTTGCTCGACGCCCACGACACCCGCATCCTGGCTGAATTGCAGCTGGATGCGCGCATCTCGGTGGCTGAGTTGGGCCGTCGGGTGCACCTGAGCCAGCCCGCGGTGGCCGAGCGCTTGCGCAAGCTGGAAGGCCAGGGCGTCATCACCGGTTACCGCGCCACCATCAACCTGGCCGCCCTGGGTTTTGGTATCCGGGCCATCGTTCGGGCCGGTCGCGCCGACTACAACCGGATGGCCAATCTGGTCGGCCAGATGCCGGAAATCGTCAACGCCTGGAACATCACCGGTGAAGACAGCTGGCTGTTTGAAATCGCCGTGGTCGACGTGGCGCACCTGGACGCGGTGGTGTCGCAGATCTGCCTGTTGGCAGAAACCTCCACCTCGATCATCCTGAAGTCGGTGCGCGAGCACCAAGTGATGCTGCCGCGCAGCACGGACACCACCCCATGAGCACTTCGTTTTCCACCTGTGACCTTTGCGACACCCACAAAGACGACGGCGTCGTGACCGTCCTGCCGCCCGTCTTTCGCAGTTTCGGTGCTCGCGTGGCCTTCAGCGGGCCCGTCAGCACCGTGAAGTGTTTTGAAGACAACTCCTCGGTCAAGGCGGCGCTGGACTCACCCGGGCGCGGTCGGGTGTTGGTGGTGGACGGTGGTGCCAGCCTGCGCAAGGCCCTGGTGGGCGGAAACCTGGCCGCCGCCGCGGCCCGCAACGGCTGGTCGGGCGTGCTGGTGGACGGCTGCGTGCGCGACCTGGCCGAGTTGGCAGCCACGGACGTTGGCATCCTGGCGCTGGCCCACGTACCCATGCCCCCCGTAAAGCGCCAACTCGGTGAAACCGATGTGCGGGTGCAGATGCAGGGCGTTTGGGTCGGGCCTGGCGATTGGCTCTACGCCGATGCCGATGGCGTGGTGATTGCCGACCGGTCGTTGCTCTGACACCCTCAGGCCACGCAGAGCCCGCAAATCGTCAGGTTAGAATGCGCTTTTCGGGGCGTAGCGCAGCCTGGTAGCGCATCTGGTTTGGGACCAGAGGGTCGCGAGTTCGAATCCCGCCGCCCCGACCAATTGAATCTACGGGTTAGCTTTCGCAAGAAGCTAACCCGTTTGGCTTTCTGGGCCGCGCGCGCAGGCGTTGATCGCTTCCTGGGTGTCGTGCCGGTGGACTTGCATCCAGTCTTGCCAAAGGTCAGGCCTTTTGCCAGCACGGCTGAACACCGGCCAAGCGTCATGCTTGGCCTGCCCGGCAGGACTCGAACCTGCGACCCCCAGCTTAGAAGGCTGGTGCTCTATCCAGTTGAGCTACGGGCAGTGATCGACACTAGATTCTAGGTCGCCCTGATCTCAGTGCTTCTCAGTGCTTCTTGTACTGGGTGGCACCAAAGAGCGCCTCGCGTGCTTGCTCGTCCACCAAAGGTTTGCGCAGCGCGGCCAGCACCTCGACGCCGCGCATCACTGCCGGCCTGGCCGAAACTTCATCGAACCAACCACGCAGGTGCGGGAAGTCGTCCCAGTTGATGCCTTGGTTCTTCCAACTGCGTATCCAGGGAAAGGTGGCGATGTCGGCAATGCTGTACTGCGCACCGGCGATGTACTTGTGCTTGGCCAGCTGCCGGTTCAGCACACCGTAGAGGCGCTGGGCTTCACTGGTGTAGCGGTCGATGGCGTAGGGAATTTTCTCCGGCGCGTACAGGCGGAAATGGTGCGCCTGTCCCAGCATGGGGCCGACCCCGCCCATCTGAAACATCAGCCACTGCAGGACTTCGTATTTGGCGCGCACGTCCTGCGGTAAGAAGCGCCCGGTCTTGGCTGCCAGGTAAAGCAGGATCGCGCCGGACTCGAAGAGAGAGATGGACTTCCCGTCAGGCCCTTCGGGGTCGACGATGGCCGGGATTTTGTTGTTGGGGCTGATGGTCAGAAAGTCACGCTTGAACTGGTCGCCGGTGCCGATGTTCACCGCCTGCACACGGTACGGCAGGCCACACTCTTCCAGCATGATGTGAACCTTGTGTCCATTCGGCGTGGCCCACGAATACACTTCGATCATCATCACTCTCCTTCGGACAACCAGCCAAAAGATGGCGCTGTCTGTTCATTGGACACCAAACCATGCTGGATGGCTTGAAGCGTTTGTTCTCGGCGACCGGCGGCACTGGCGGCCCGGGCGCCGACTGGGATGCCATCACGCCGTGGGCGAGTTCACGTCAGTACAGCTTCCGCGCGGTTCAAGAAGAGGGTTTTGTGATCGATGGCCACCAGGGCGGCACCGCTTGGCGCCTGGAATGGGGCCCTTCACAGCGGCCCTACATCCAGGGCCAGGAACTGCGCATCCGTTCAGAGCTGGGCTTGGCGTCGGACCTGCAGTTGGTGGTCATGAACCGCATGCTGCAAGAAAAGATGGAGAAAGACGTCTATGACCAATATGTCGAAGGCGTGCAGACCCGCATCGACAACCAGACACCGCCCGAGATGCGCTGGCTGGTGATGTTTCCCAAGCTGCCGGGCGCTGAAATGCCCGAGCTGCGCGAGCGTTATGTGGCGCTGGCCAGCGGCAAGACCTGGTTGGTTCATTGGCTGCAGGGGCCCGTCTCCCAGTCGCTGGCAGCGCTGAAAGTTGACCCCAGTGCGCCGGTGGTGCTGATGATCGGTCGGGGCCGCCTGATGCTGCGTACGCCCATGGCGACGGCCGAGCTGGCCCCTTTGCAGGCTTGGCTTCGCCTGTTCGAAACGGCGATGCGCGAAGCCTTGCGGGTGGCCGGCGAAGTCAAAGGCACCGAGCCTCCCAGCACCCAGGCCAGCGCTTGGTCCAGCAGCGCACTGCCGGGTGACGAGCGCGACCGGTAAGTCCGCGCTTCAGCGCCCGGTGGTGGCAACCTTGCCCAGCTCGAGCTTGGCGATCGCATTGCGGTGTACTTCGTCGGGGCCGTCTGCAAAGCGCAGGGTGCGAGACAAGGTGTAGAAGTAGGCCAGCGGAAAGTCCTGGCTCATGCCGGCGCCGCCGTGTACCTGCATGGCCCAGTCGATGACCTGGCAGGCCATGTTGGGTGCCACCACCTTGATCATCGCAATTTCGGCTTTGGCGCTCTTGTTGCCAGCCAGGTCCATCATCCAGGCGGCTTTCAAGGTCAGCAAGCGGGCCTGATCGATCAGGCACCGAGCTTCTGCAATGCGCTCTTGGGTGACGGTCTGCTGGGCAATGGTCTTGCCAAAGGCTGTGCGGCTGACGGCGCGCTCACACATCAGCTTCAAGGCCCGTTCGGCAATGCCCACCAAACGCATGCAATGGTGAATGCGCCCCGGCCCCAGGCGGCCCTGCGCGATCTCGAAGCCGCGGCCTTCGCCCAACAGAATGGCGCTGGCGGGAACGCGCACGTCCTTGAAGTCGACCTCCATGTGGCCGTGCGGTGCGTCGTCGTAACCAAACACCGACAGCGGTCGCATGATGGTGATGCCAGGTGCATCGGCCGGCACGACGATCATTGACTGCTGCGAGTGCTTCGGCGCCTGCGCGTCGGTTTTGCCCATGAAGATGTAGACCGCACAACGCGGGTCACCGGCACCGCTGGTCCACCACTTGCGGCCGTTGATCACGTAGTCATCGCCATCGCGGCGGATGTCGGCCTGGATGTTGGTGGCGTCAGACGACGCCACTGCCGGCTCGGTCATCGCAAAAGCGCTGCGGATCTGGCCGTCCAGCAAGGGGGCCAGCCAGCGCGCTTTGTGCTCTGCGGTTCCGTACCGGGCAAAGACCTCCATGTTGCCGGTGTCGGGCGCAGAGCAGTTGAAGACTTCACTGCTCCAGGGCACCGCGCCCATGATCTCGGCCAAAGGCGCGTAGTCCTGGTTGCTCAAGCCGAAGTTGAATTCGGTGTCGCCTTTGGCGCCAGCACCTTCGGCATGCGGCGGCAGGAACAGATTCCACAAGTCCGCTGCGCGCGCCTTGGGTTTGAGCTCTTCGATGACCTGCAGCGGGGTCCAACGTTGGCCTGCTTGCGTGTTGGCCTCGATCTCGGCGAAGTAACGCGCTTCGGCGGGGTAGACGTGTTCGGCCATGAAGCCATGAAGCCGCGCCTGCAACTCCTGGGTGCGCGGTGAATAGCTGAAGTCCATGGTTATGCTTTCGTTTGAACGGTTGCTGGGATGGGGCGAAAATCAGTGCGCTTGCAGCGCAAATTTCCATGCCATTTCAGCCAAAGGGCGTGTCGATGCGCCGGTGGCCCTGGCCTGAGCGCTGGCTGCCGTGCCGTCCACGACCCGCTTCGCAATGCCCTGGGTGATGGACGCCAACCGAAAGAGGTTGTAGGCCAGGTAAAAACTCCAGTCCTCGGCCAAGGCCTTGGGGTCATGGCGCTGGGTCCTCTGGCAGTAGCGGTGCACGTACTCTTGCTCGGTGGGGATGCCCAATCCGGCATGGTCAAGGCCGCCAATGCCTCGGAAGGTGCCCGGTGGAATGTGCCAGGCCATGCAGTGGTAGCTGAAATCCGCCAAGGGGTGACCCAGGGTCGACAGCTCCCAATCCAGCACCGCGATGACCCGGGCCTCTGTGGGATGGAAGACCACGTTGTCCAACCGGTAGTCGCCGTGAACCACCGACACCTGCGAACTGTCCAGCGCCGTGGCGGGCAGGTTTGCGGGCAACCAATCGATGAGGCGGTCCATCTCGCTGATGGTCTCGGTTTGCGAGGCCAGGTATTGCTTGCTCCAGCGCCCGATCTGACGCTCGAAGTAGTTGCCGGGTTTGCCAAAACTGCTCAAGCCCACGGACTGAACGTCAACCCTGTGCAGTGCGGCCATGACGCGGTTCAGTTCGTCGTAGATGGCGCCACGTTCTGCCGGGTTCATGCCTGGCAAGGACTGATCCCACAGCACGCGGCCATCCATGAATTCCATGACGTAGAACGCACGGCCAATGACCGATTCGTCTTCGCACAAAACGTGCATCCGAGCCACTGGCACATCGGTCTGTGCCAGTGCCTGCATGACCTTGAATTCACGGTCCACGGCGTGGGCCGAAGGCAGCAACTTGGCGGCCGGCCCCGGCTTGGTCCGCATCACATAGGCGCATTGCGGCGTCAGCAGCTTGTAGGTGGGGTTGGACTGACCGCCCTTGAACTGCTCAATCTGGAGTGGGCCAGCGAAGCCCGGCATTTCGTGCGCCAAAAAGGCCTCCAGCGCGGCAACATCGAAGGCGTGGCTTGCAGAGACAGGGCGGGTGCCGGTGAATTGTTCCATGGCGGGTGAGGTACCTGGTTCTAACGTTCAGAGATGGCCAACAATTTGTCGCGCGACAGCACGACCAGACGGGTGGGCTCGACACGGACGGCACCATCGCGCTCGAAGCCCTTGAGCTCCTGATTGACACGCTGGCGTGACGCGCCCAACAGTTGCGCCAGGTCTTCTTGGGCCAGGGCCAAGCCAATGCGAATTTCCTCGCCCTGCGCGATGCCGTAGCTGCGCGCCAAGAGCAAGATTTGTTTGGCCAGCCTGGCCTGCAGGGGCCGGGTGTTGAGGTCTTCGAACTGGTCGAACATCAGGCGCAGTCGGCGGCAGTTCAGGCGCAACAGCGCGTCGTAAAGCTCGTTGTGCTGGTTCAACAGTTCCTTGAAGTCGGGCTTGCGAACGACCAGCAGCGTGGTCTGGCCATGCGCATCGGCATCGTGGGTGCGCGGCAAGCCGTCGAACAACGAAATGTCGCCAAACCAGGTTCCGGGCTCGACGTAGGTCAGCGTGACTTGCTTGCCCGAAAGCGACACCGAACTGACCCGCACGGCACCGCGCGCCACGCCGCACCATTCTTCGGCGGCCGATCCGCGCGTCGCCAGGGAATCGCCGTCGACCAATCGCCGCACCACCGATCGGGACAGAATGGCGCTTTGCAGCTTGGTCGACAGCTTGCTGAACCACGAGCCTGACTCAATATTGTGAAGCTCATCGATTGTAAGAATGGGCGTGTTCATGGCTTGTCTCAGGCGCGACAAGTTCGCGGCTGGAGCATTGTCCACTGTTGAGGGTTTGGGCCCGACAAATAGCTGACGAGCAGCTGAGCAAGATCGTTCAGGTCGTTTCAAGGACTGGGCGCGAACGATCGTCGAAACACGGGTGGCCTCTTTGGGGCTGCCCAGTCGAGGCAGCGGCGTGCTGAAAGTCCCCTTTGCAGGAGGGGTGCGCGCTCCTTGAATCGGTGCTTTTGCACATCTGAACCTTGTGTCCGGTTTGCAAGAGCCAAGAGCGGCTTTCTCGACTCTTGGCGGGGCTTCGGGCCAAGACTCTTCTGCTAGAGTCCCCGACGGTTGGTCATTCACGCACCCCTTACCGCATGCATACAAAACAGCCTTGGCTGT
>JAYVSX010000112.1:0-2199 GCA_043774975.1 Rubrivivax sp. | reverse complement strand
CAGCGACATCACCGCGATGCTGGTGATGATGAGCGGCGTGTTGCCGACCCGTGTGGCGTCGGCAATGAAGGCGCCCAGGCCATCGGCCTTCAGGGTGGTGCTGCCCCAGGTGGCCAGCTCGGCGACGATGCTGGCGTTCCAAGCGCCGCCTGCCGCCGTGCACGCGCCTGTGACCCAGAACGGGAAAATCGCCGGCAGGATCAGCGTGCGCCACAGCGCCCAGCGGCGCAGGCCGTGGATGCGCGCCACTTCCTTGAGCTCGTTCGGGATCGCCATCGCCCCGGCGATCACGTTGAACAGGATGTACCACTGCGTGCCCATGGCGATCAGCAAAATGCTGCCCCAGTTCATCGGCGTGCCGGTGGCCACAAACAGGCCGACGATGAGCGGAAACGTCATGTTGACGGGGAAGGACGCGCCCACCTGCACCAGCGGCTGTGCAAACCGCGCGGCCCGGGGGTGAAAGCCGATCCACACACCCACCGGTGTCCACACCAGTGTGGCCAGCACCGTCATGGCCAGCACACGCAGCAGCGTTAAAAACCCCAGCCAGACGATGTGGCCAAACACCGGCAGCGTCATGGCCCCATGCAGCGCCGCCACGGCGGCCGACACGCCCACCAGCACCTCGTAGCCCAGCCACACCGCCAGGCCTGCGCCCAGCGCGCGCAGGGGCCAGTTCACGACGGCACGGCGCAGCCTGGCTGACCGGGGCAAGCGGGATTTCAGCCGGCCGGCCAGGCGGTCGGACGCGTCCGCCAGTGGCTGCCACACCTGCGTGCCCAGCCAGCCAAACACCACCGTGCCGCGCAGCAGCGCGTAGACCCAGGAGGTCGGTGCGCGGCTGGCCCCGGTCAGCTCCATCTTGAACTTGTCGGCCCAGGCCAGCAGCGGCCGCCAGACCAGCTGGTCGCTGGCCAGGATCACCACCAGCATGGCGACGATGGCCAGCAGCGCGGCGTGGCTACCTTCCGTACCGCCTTTTTCAATCGACATCGCCATGTAGGAGCCCAGGCCCGGCAGCTTGATGTCCCGGTTCATCACGCTGATGGCCTCGCTTTGCGCGACAAAAAACCAGCCGCCGCCGAACGACATCATCGAGTTCCAGATCAGGCTGTGCGCGGAGGCGGGCAGCTCCAGCGTGCGAAACCGCTGCCAGCGCGACAGGCCGTAGGTGGACGCGGCTTCCTGCAGGTCGGCTGGGATGGTCACCATCGAGTGGTAGAAACCAAACGCCATGTTCCACACCTGTCCGGTGAAGATGGCAAAAATCGCCGCGCATTCCACGCCCAGCAAACTGCCTGGAAACAGCGCCATGAACCCCGCCACCGTGGCCGACAGAAAGCCCAGCACTGGCACTGACTGCAGCACGTCCAGCACCGGCAGAATCACCGCCCGCGCGGCACGGCTTTTGGCCGCCAGGTAGCCCAGCAGCAGCGCAAAAAACAGCGAAAAGCCAAACGCAATCCACATGCGCAGCAGGGTGCGCCCGGCGTAGTAAGGGATCTGGGTGGTTGAAAAGTCCAGCGGCGCCACGGCCTCCCCGTTAAACGCCACCAGCATGCCGCGGCCAAAGTGCAGTGCGCTCCACAGCAGCCCGAACAAGGCCAGCAGCACCAACGCATCGACCGCGCCAAAGCTGGGGCGGTCGGGCTGGGCGATCAGGTGGGGAGCGTCAGGGGTCATCGGGGGGCCAGTCAGGGTCAGGCGCAAGGCCACCGCAGGAGACTAACCACCTTTTGTGACGCGAGCCTTAAGGCGATGACGGTGGGTGGCCTCCAGCGGGGCGGGTCAGAACGGGGCCGAGTCGTCGTCCGCCGCAGGCGTTCGGGTGGTCTTGGCGGGGGCAGCAGGTGCGTCCGCGGGCGCGGTGGCGGCGGCCAGGCCCATCGTTACCTCGCCGCCCAGTGCCATCAGCAGGTCCACCATCATCTGGCTCAGCTCGCCGGTGGCAATCGCGGCGTCGGCGTCAAACCGGTCGTCCTTGCCGTCGCCCGAGGTGGCGGCGCTGTTGTCCAGCACACCATCGACCAGCGTCACTTTTTTGATCTGCAGCGCGTCCGTCAGCACAAAGGACACGCGGCCTTCCCACGTGAGCGCCAGCCGGGTGGGCAGCTTGCCGAGGCTGATGTGCTGCTGCACTTCCTCGATGTCCAGCGCGTGGTGGGCGTACCGCACGGCAGCCTTGCTGTCGTCGGC
>JAYVSX010000111.1:0-3399 GCA_043774975.1 Rubrivivax sp. | reverse complement strand
CAGGCCTGGGGAGCGGCCGATGGCCAGCTCAGTGTGGTTTCGCTGCGCGAGCTCTTGGGCGTGATCAGCGCTTTTGAGTGGCGCAAAAAAGGGGTGCCCTTTCCCGTGTTGGGGCCGGCGCCCGACAACCGCATCCACCCGCACTACGGCGTCTTTTCACCGGTGCGCGGCGAGTATGTGGACTTGGTGGCGCAAGCCGAGCTGCCGCCGGGCGCACAGGCGCTGGCCTTCGACATTGGCACCGGCACCGGCATCTTGGCGGCGGTGCTGGCCCGGCGTGGCGTGTTGTCTGTGCTGGCCACCGACCAGGACCCGCGGGCCTTGGCTTGCGCCCAAGAAAACCTGGGCCGGTTGGGCCTGACCGAAGTGGTGCAGTTGCTCAAAGCCGACCTGTTCCCGCCCATGCCCGATTCACGCGCGGCCTTGGTGCTGTGCAACCCGCCTTGGCTGCCGGCGCGGCCGGGCTCCAGCATCGAACGTGCGGTCTACGACGAAGACAGCCAGATGCTGCGTGGTTTTCTCGGTGGCCTGCGCGACCATCTGCTGCCTGGCGGCGAAGGTTGGCTGATCCTGTCGGACCTGGCCGAGCGACTGGGCCTGCGCACCCGCGAGCAACTGCTGGCTTGGGTGACTGACGCGGGCCTGCAGGTGCGGGGCCGGCTGGACACGCGGCCGCAACACCGCAAGACCGCCGACACCCAAGACCCCCTGCACGCCGCGCGTGCAGCCGAGGTCACTTCACTTTGGCGTTTAGGCGCTACCTCATGACCGCGCCGGGCCGCCCCAAGGGCGAATACCGGAGTGCGCAGCACGAAGGTACTCCAGAGAGCGCGCCGGGCCGTTGCCAAGCGCACACACCGAAGCGCGCAGCGCGAAGGGTCATGCCATGAGCAACAAGCACACCCACTTTGAACTGCGCGGCGATCACATCACGCTGGACGCCTTGCTCAAGGCCACCGGCCTGGTGGGCAGCGGCGGCGCGGCCAAGATGCTGATTGCCGACGGGCAGGTGCAGGTCAACGGCGAGGTTGACACCCGGCGTGGGCGCAAGCTGCGCGCCGGCGACCGGGTGGTCTTTGGCGAGACCACGGTCAGCATCGCCGGGCCGGCTGCCTGACTTCAGCTCTTGGCGGCCATGCCCAAGCGTTCGATCGTGGCCTTCTCGGCGACAAAGGTTTCGCGCGCAAAGCGGGTGTAGTCCTCGGTGCCCATGTAGATGATGGACTGGTCAAACTTTTCCAGCGTGGCCAGCACGGTGGGGTCGTCAAGCGAGCGTTTGAAGGCGTCTTGCAAGGTGCGGGTGACGGCCGGGTTCATGCCTTTGGGGCCGCACACGCCAAAGGGTGAGTCGCTCACCGTCTTGTAGCCCAGTTCGTCCAGCGTCGGCACGTCGCTCCAGCGTTTGGTGCGCTTGCTGCCGTAGGTGGCCAGCAGACGCAGCTTGCCGCTGGCCACGTGCGGCGCCCAGCCGGTGGCGTCGCTGGCGGCCATGGTGTGGCCGCCCAGAATGGCCTGCATGTTGTCGGCGTTGCCCTTGAACGGCACGTGGTTCAGCTGGATGCCCGCGCGCTGTGCAAATTCTTCCATCGCCAGGTGCGGGCTGGTGCCGATGCCGGTGCTGCCGTAGTTGAATTTGCCCGGGTTGGCCTTGGCCCAGGCCACCAGGTCCTTGATGCTCTTGATGGGGCCGTCGGCTGGCACCACCAGGCCAAAGGTGTAGCCGGTGAGGCAGGCGATCCAGGTGAAGTCTTTCTGCGTGTCGAAGGCGGTTTTCTGCATGTGCGGAATGCGAAACACGCCATGCGGCAGTTGGCTGAGCGTGTAGCCATCGGGCGCGGCGTTGACCAGTTCATTGGCGCCCAACATGCCGCCGGCACCGGGCTTGTTGTCGACGATGATTTGCTGGCCCAGGATCTTGGCCGCACTTTCTGCAAAGGCGCGCATCACGACGTCGGTGCTGCCACCGGCAGGCCATGGGCAGATGTAGCGGATGGTCTTGGCGGGAAAGGTTTGTGCCAGCGCCAAAGACGGCAGCGCAATGGCGCCCGCCGCTGCGGCGGCGTGGGTGATGAACTGGCGGCGATGGGTGGTGATGGACATGGTGGACAACCTTGCTGGTGTGGGTTGATGGGCAGGCTTCAAACGGAACCGGTCGAGCTCGATCGGACTCGATTGGCTTGGGGCGGTCGGAGCCGGCTTCAATCGGCTGTAGTCGGCTGTAGTCGGCTTGGGTCGGCTTCAGTCGGCCTTGGCGCCCGAGTCCTTCACCACCTTGGCCCACTTCACGATCTCTTTGGCCTGATAAGCGGCCAACTCTTCGGGGGTGGAGATCCAGGGCTCCAGGCCCAGGCCCTTGAGCTTGTCGGCCACGTCGGGCAGCTTGAACACCCGTTGCATTTCGGCATTGATCTTTTGCACCACATCGCGGGGTGTGCCCGCAGGCGCGAAGATGGCAAACCAGGTGGTGGCTTCAAAGCCGTGCACGGTTTCGGCCACCGTGGGCACGTCGGGCGCTGCGGGTGAGCGCTTGGCCGTGGTCTGCGCCAGCGCCCGGATCTTGCCTTCCTTGGCCAGCGGCAAGGCCGACGGCATGTTGTCAAACATGAGCTGAATCTGCCCGCCCACCAAATCGGGGATAGCAAATTGGCGGCCTTTGTAGGGCACGTGGACCATTTGTGTGCCGGTCAGCGACTTGAAGAGCTCGCCCGACACGTGCACAGACGTGCCGACGCCGGGCGATCCAAAGCTGAGCTTGTTGGGGTTGGCCTTCATGTAGGCGACCAGTTCAGCCACCGACTTGACCGGCAGGTCGTTGTTGACCACCAGCAGGTTGGGCGCAGACGCCACATGCCCCACTGGGGTGAAGTCGCGCACCATGTCGTAGGGCATCTTGCTGTACAGCGCGCCATTGATCGAATGCGTGCCCACGGTGGCCATCACCAGCGTGTGGCCGTCGGGTGCGGCCTTGGCTACCTGGTCGGCGCCAATGTTGCCGCCGGCACCGGGTTTGTTGTCGATGACCAGGGGTTGGCCAAGCTGGGCTTTGTCGGCAAACAGGCGCGCCAGGATGTCGGGCGCGCCACCGGGTGGGAAAGTCACCACCAGGCGAATGGGCTTGCTGGGATAGCCCTGCGCCAGGGCCACACAGGTGCTGGCTGCGAGCAAGGTGCCGAGCAAAACGGACTTGAGCTTCATCGTGTCTCCAATGGCCTGAACGCTGCGGTTCAAAAAGTGATGTGTCGAAAGCAGCATAAGGGAAGGGCGCTCGGCCAGAGGCGGGGTTTTCGCCAGCCTGTGCCATCGCCCGGCCGATGCGGAGGACCTGACAGCGCCGCTCAGAGTGTGAGAGTTTTTCGGGCGTGCCCGAGAGGCGCGCCCAAAGGGCCCCGATCTAGGCGC
>JAYVSX010000110.1:0-5410 GCA_043774975.1 Rubrivivax sp. | reverse complement strand
GCCGTCTGATCAAAACTGGCGTGCAGCCACGGCCCAATTCGCTGCTTCGACCCGTACGGCGACATCGCACACTGAAAAGGCCAAGACCTGGCACGACCCGGCGGAAACCTCGCCCACCCTCAGCATCATGTCCGGACCCGCAACACCCGTTTCAGCCGCCAGCGGCCCGGCTTCAGAGCAGGAATACACCCTGCAGCCGGCCGATTTCGAGCGCATTCGAAAACTCATCTACCAACGTGCTGGCATCAGCCTGCACGCGGGCAAGCAGGCCATGGTCTACAGCCGCCTGTCGCGCCGCCTGCGCGAAACCGGCAGCAGCGGCTTCGGCAGCTACCTCAACGAGCTGGAAGCAGCCACGGGGCCACGGGCTGACCAAGAGTGGCAAGAATTTGTCAATTGCCTGACGACCAATCTGACATCGTTTTTTCGCGAAGAGCACCACTTTCACGCGCTGTTGGAAGACTTGCGCGCACGCGCTTCGCGCCCCTTGCGCTTGTGGTGCAACGCGGCCAGCACCGGCGAAGAGCCTTACTCGCTGGCCATGACGGTGGTCGAGGCCCGGGGTGCTTCAGCTCAGGTCAGTGTGGTCTGCAGCGACATCGACACCAAAGTCTTGGCCACCGCCCAACGTGGGGTCTATGGCGCCGACGCCCGCGGCCTCAGCCCCGAACGCATGAAACGCCACTTCATGCGCGGCACGGGCAGCAACGCAGGGCAGATCCGCGTCAAGCCTGAACTGAGTCGTCTGATTGAATTTCGAACCTTCAACTTGATGAGCTCCAACTGGTCCAGTCTGGGTGAACCTTTCGACTTGGTGTTTTGCCGCAACGTCATGATCTACTTTGACAACCCCACCCAGCGCCGCGTACTGGAGCGAACGCACGCCGCCATGAAGCCTGGCGGCTTGCTGTACGTTGGGCACTCTGAAAATTTCACCGAGTCACGCGACCTGTTCCGGTTGCGCGGAAAGACCATCTACGAGCGGGTCTGAGCTGTCTGAGCACTCAAGCCCCGCCGCCGCTGCGCCGATAAAACCCCTGATGTCATCTCTTCACACCACCACCGGCTCTGCGGCTGCGCCACTTCGCGCCAGTTCGGGAAGGCTGGAAAGACTCAAGGCCCAAGCTCGCAAGTCTGGCGAAGCCTCGTTTTTCTACTATGACGCCCACTTTCGCAACGAGGCCGTCAAGGTGTTGCCGGGCGAATTTTTCGTCTACGACGAAGACATCTTGATCATGACCACGCTGGGCTCGTGCATTGCGGCCTGCCTGTGGGACCGCGAAAAACGGGTCGGCGGCATGAACCACTTCCTGCTGCCCGACGGCGCTGGCGCCGCCGACAGCGGACGCTACGGCAGTTTTGCGATGGACCTGTTGATCGGCGAACTGGTCAAACGCGGCGCCACTCGGGCCACCATGGAAGCCAAGGTCTTTGGCGGCGGCGCCGTGGTCAGCGGCATGAACACCATCAACGTCGGTGAGCGCAACACCAACTTCGTGCTGGACTATCTGCGCACCGAACGCATCGCCGTGGTCAGCAAAGACGTGATGGACATCTACCCCCGCAAGGTGTGTTTCCTGCCCGCCAGCGGCAAGGCCATGGTCAAACGCCTGGCCACGGCCAACACCGAGGCGCTGGCGGCCCAGGAGCGTGCCGCCGCCCACCGTGCGGCGCCGGTCACCAGCGCCGGCGGCTCCGTCGACCTGTTCTGACCACCCCCTGCAACGGCCGCTATGAGCAACAAGATTCGCGTGGTGGTGGTGGACGACTCGGCGCTGGTGCGCGGCCTGCTGGCCGAGATCATTGACCGCCAACCCGACATGTGCTGTGTCGGCGCCGCCGCAGACCCCCTGCTGGCGCGCGACATGATTCGCAACTTGAATCCGGATGTCATCACGCTGGACATCGAAATGCCGCGCATGGACGGGCTGGACTTCCTGGCACGCTTGATGCGCCTGCGCCCCATGCCGGTGGTGATGGTGTCGACCTTGACCGAGCGCGGCGCCGAGGTCACCCTGAAGGCCCTGGAACTGGGTGCAGTGGATTTCGTCAGCAAACCCAAGATCGGCGTGGCCGACGGGTTGCGCCAACTGGGCGCCGACATCACCGAAAAAGTGCGCACGGCCGCCCGAGCTCGTGTGCAGAGATTGGCCGCCCCCGCCCACAGCGCTGGTGCTTCAGACGGCCAAGCCGAAACCACACCCGCCAGGCCGGCAGGCCTGCCCGCACTGGGCCGCTTGTCGACCGAGAAACTGATCTTCATTGGCGCCAGCACCGGTGGTACTGAAGCCACCCGTGAACTGCTGGTCAACCTGCCGCCCGACTGCCCGGCGGTGTTGATCACCCAACACATGCCGCCGGGGTTCACCAAGAGCTATGCAGCGCGCTTGAACAGCCTGTGTCGCATTCAAGTGGCCGAGGCGGTGAACGGTGAGCGCCTTCTAACCGGCCATGCCTACATCGCCCCCGGCGGCCTGCACTTGAGCGTGGGCCGTTCGGGCGCCAACTATGTGGCCTGTGTGCAAGATGGCGAACCCGTCAACCGCCACAAGCCCAGCGTGGAAGTGCTGTTTGACAGCGCTGCTCGCCTGGTGGGGCCCAATGCCCTGGGCGTGATGCTCACGGGCATGGGTGCCGACGGCGCCAAAGCCATGCGCGCCATGCGTGACGCGGGCAGCTGGAATGTGGCTCAAGACGAAGCCAGCTGCGTTGTTTTTGGCATGCCCCGCGAGGCCATCGCACACGGCGCGGCGCACGAGGTGCTGCCGCTCAAGCAAATCGCCCCGCGGCTGCTGGAGTGGCTGCGCTGCAACGCCGGGGTCGCAACGTCCAGGGTTTGAAACCGGCCCGCCTTCAACGGCTCCGGGCGGCCAAGGGCCTGGCTCTAACTGCTTGGTGATGCAGTGGGCAGGCCTTTCAGCCAACCCAGGCCCGCCGATGTCGCGCCCACCGCTGCGCCGCGCGCAGGGCGGTACTCGCAGCCCACAAAACCGTCCCAGCCGCAGCCAGCAGCAACCTCGTCCAAGACTTTGAAAAGGTAGGCATGGTTGATCTCGCCGACATCGGGTTCATGTCGCTCGGGAACCCCGGCAATCTGGATGTGGCCGACGCCGCCTGTCGGCAGGTACTGGCGCAGCTTTGCCGCCAGGTCGCCTTCCATGATCTGGCAGTGGTACAGGTCCATCTGCACCTTCAGGTTGGGCGCGCCCACTTCGGCCCGTACCGCGTGCGCCTGCGCCTGATAGTTCAGAAAGAACCCCGGCATGTCGCGCGTGTTGATGGGCTCGATCAGCAGGTCCACACCCTGCGTGGCGGCCTGCGCTGCAGCCCACTGCAAATTGGTCACATACGTGGCGTGGGCGACATCGCGCCCCAAACCCGCCGGCACCAAACCCGCCATCAGGTGCACCCGCCGGCACATCAACTGGCGCGCATAGTGCAAGGCCAGCGTCACACCGGCTTGGAATTCGGCCTCGTGGCCTGGCAGACAGGCGGTGCCACGCAGGCACGCAGCCCAGGCGGCGTCGATGGCGGCCGGCTGGTTGCCACCACCGGGCGGCGCGTTGAACAGCACCTGCTGCAGGCCGTTGCGGGCCAACAGATCGGCCAGTTGTTCGGCCGGCCAAGCGTAGGGGAAAAGGTACTCCACGAACTTGAAGCCATCCGCCGCGGCCGCTGCAAAGCGGTCCAGGAAGGGCCGTTCGGTGTAGAGCATCGACAGGTTGGCGGCAAAGCGGGGCATGGTGTTTTCTCGGGTTTGAAGGTCTGCGGGCTACCAGCGCGCACCAAAGGTCTGCCGCAGTTCTTCGATCTGCTCATTCGTCAACGGCTGTGTTCCAGGGCGCAGCAGTTGAAGCCGCGCAGTCTCTTCCAGCTCTTCCGTGGTGGCCATGGCACTTTCAGGGCTGTCGTGCCAGACGTTGGGGCCCAAGCGCTGCAGCATCACGGCGCGCAGCGGCGTGCCGCGCTGGCCGTAGCGCGTGATCACGTCGGCCACGGCGGCAGCCACTTCCGGCGCACCCGGGCGGTGGTAGGGCACCAGCGGCACATGGCCCACCTTCATCACGAAGTAAGGGGTCAAAGGCGGCAGCAGCTCTTCGTCATGGCTGCCCAAGCTCAAGGCCACGCAGTGCGTGCTGTGGGTGTGGATGATGCAGCGCGTGTCCGCGTCAAAAGCGCAGGCCGCGCCGTAGATGCGCTGGTGCAGCACCAGCGTCTTGCTGGCCCGATCGCCGCTGACCTGCCGACCGCTGGCGTCGATGCGGGCCAAGCGGGCGGGGTCCATGAAACCCAGACAGGCGTCGGCGGGTGTGATCAGGAAGCCGCCGTCCAGCCGCAGGCTGATGTTGCCCGCTGTGGCGTGCACATAGCCGCGGTCAAACAAGCTCTTGCCGACACGGCAGATGGACTCTCGGGCTTGGCTTTCGGTCATGGGGGTTCAAGCGGCGGCCATCAAGCGGCCATCAAGCGGCCTGGGCCAACTGCACAAAGGCCTTGGTGAAAAAGTCGTCGCTGCCGAAGTTGCCCGACTTCAAGGCCAGGTGAAGACCGCCCGGGCCAGCGCCCGGCGGCATGGCGTGGCACCAGGGCACGCCAGGGTCGATCTGCGGGCCGATCTGCAACTGCGTGACACCCAAGGCCTGCACGCAGGCGCCAGAGGTTTCACCGCCGGCCACCACCAATTGCTGCACGCCCTGCTGTTGCACCAGCCCTTTGGCAATGGCGGCCAGGGTGTCTTCGAGCAGTGCACCAGCCTTGTCCACGCCCAGCTGCTGCTGCACGGCTTTCACCGCAGCGGGATCGGCCGTGCTGAAAATCAGCAGCGGGCGGCCTGGCTGGCGGGCCAGCTGTTGGGATGCCCAGTCCAGCGCTTCAGCCACCACCGGGGCGCCGCCGGCGGCACGCAGGGCGTCCATGGCCAACGCAGCACCGCCTGACTGCACAAAATGGGCGACTTGACGGTTGGTGGCCTGCGAGCAACTGCCCGACACCACCGCACACCGGCCCTGAGCGGGCGGCAGCTGGCTGGCACCCGCGCTGGGGCTGATGCCGAAGTTCTGCGGCAGCCCGATCGCCACGCCCGAGCCGGCCGTGACCAGGCGCTGGCCTGCCAGCGCCTGGCCCAGCCGCATCAAGTCGTGGTTGCTCACCGCATCGGCAATCGCCAGCTGGGTGCCTTCGGCCTTCAGCGCCTGCATGCGCGCGCGAATGGCGTCGGCGCCCGCGGCCACGGTGCGATGGTCCACCAAGCCCACACGACGCCGGCTTTGGGCCTGCAGCACACGCACCAGGTTGGCGTCGGTCATGGGCGTGAGCGGGTGGTCGCGCATGCCGCTGTCACTGAGCAAGACTTCGCCCACAAACAGATGGCCCTTGAAGACCGTGCGGCCGTTGTCGGGGAAGGCGGGCG
>JAYVSX010000109.1:0-26261 GCA_043774975.1 Rubrivivax sp. | reverse complement strand
GGCCTTGGTGGTACCGCTGGCGCACGGCGCTGTCTGCGCAGCGGGCCGTAGATTGCGCCGCATGGCGTGCTGACCGTGTGGGTTGGTGCCGCGCTACATTCAGGTTCAAAGTCGACGTACCCGAAGGGCTCCATGTTTCACACCCTGTCCTCAGAGACCCTGTCAAAGATGGACGCCTACTGGCGGGCAGCAAATTACCTGTCGGTCGGGCAGATCTATCTGCGAGACAACCCGCTGCTGGAGCGCCCGCTCTCGGTTGCAGACATCAAGCCGCGCTTGCTGGGCCACTGGGGAACAACGCCGGGCTTGAATCTGCTGTACGTTCACCTGAACCGGCTGATCAAAGACAACGACCTGAACATGATCTACGTCATCGGGCCGGGCCATGGCGGGCCCGGCATCGTGGCACACAGTTATCTGGAGGGGTCGTACACCGAGCACTACCCCGCCATCGAACGCAACCGCAGCGGCCTGCAGCGGCTGTTTCTGCAGTTTTCGTGGCCGCAGGGCATCCCCAGTCACGTGTCGCCAGAAGTGCCGGGATCGTTGCATGAGGGTGGTGAGCTGGGCTACTCCCTGGCGCATGCCTATGGAGCGGCCTTCGACAACCCCAGCCTCATCGTTGCCTGCGTTGTTGGTGACGGCGAGGCCGAAACCGGCGCATTGGCAGCAAGCTGGCATTCGAACAAGTTTCTGAACCCCGCATGCGACGGTGCGGTGCTGCCGATCCTGCACCTCAACGGCTACAAGATCGCCAACCCCACGGTGCTGGCGCGCATCAGCCGGCAAGAGTTGACCGATCTGATGCATGGCTACGGCCACCAGCCGCACTTCGTTGAAGGCGACGAGCCTGAACACGTGCACCAGGCTTTGGCCGCTGCGCTGGATGCTGCGCTGGCGCAGATACGCAGCTTTCAACAGCAGGCACGAGCACTGGGCCCCGACCAACCCATGGCGCGCCCACGCTGGCCCATGATTGTCTTGCGCACACCCAAAGGCTGGACCGGGCCGAGCCACGTTGACGGCAAGAAGGTCGAAGGCAGCTGGCGCTCGCACCAGGTGCCGATTTCCGAGTTCAAGACCAGCGGGCATGTGCAGCAGCTCGAAGACTGGCTCAAGAGCTACCGGCCCGAAGAGTTGTTCGACCAACACGGCCAATTTCGCGACGAGCTGGCTGCGCTAGCGCCGACCGGCCAGCGGCGCATGGGATGCAACCCGCACGCCAACGGCGGGGCATTGCTGAAGCCCCTGGTCATGCCGGCTTTTCGTGACCACGCCGTCGCGGTGCCAAAGCCTGGGGCCACCGATGCCGAAGCGACACGCGTGCTCGGCCGGTTTCTTCGCGACGTGATGAAGTTGAATCTGGAGGCCGCCAACTTCCGCATCTTTGGCCCCGATGAAACCGCGTCGAATCGCCTGGACGCGGTCTTCGACGTCACCGCCAAAACATGGTTGGACGGTGTGCAGGACGAGCCTGACAACCACCTCAGCGCCAACGGTCGCGTGATGGAGGTGTTGAGCGAGCACCTGTGCGAAGGCTGGCTCGAGGGCTACCTGCTGACCGGCCGCCATGGCCTGTTTTCCTGCTACGAAGCCTTCATCCACATTGTCGACTCGATGTTCAACCAGCATGCCAAGTGGCTGAAGGTGTGCAACCAGATTGCCTGGCGCAAGCCCATCGCATCGCTGAACTACCTGCTCACCTCGCATGTCTGGCGGCAAGACCACAACGGGTTTTCGCACCAGGACCCCGGCTTCATCGACCACGTGGCCAGCAAGAAGGCCGAGGTGGTGCGCATCTACCTGCCGCCCGATGCCAACACCTTGCTGTCGGTGGCCGACCACTGCCTGCGCAGCCGCAACTACGTCAACCTGATCATTGCCGGCAAGCAGCCCGCGCCGCAGTGGCTGGACATCGACACAGCCGTGCGCCACTGCACGGCCGGCGCAGGGGTGTGGCCGTGGGCTTGCAACGACGCCGGTGTTGACCCGGCAGACCCCGACGTGGTGATGGCCTGCGCGGGCGACGTGCCCACGCTGGAAGCGCTGGCCGCTGTGACGCTGCTGCGCAGTTATGTGCCTGACATCCGCATCCGCTTTGTCAATGTCGTCGACCTGATGGTGCTGCAGCCGCCTTCAGAGCACCCGCATGGCTTGACCGAGCACGCGTTTGATGCGCTGTTCACCGTTGACAAGCCGGTGATCTTCGCCTTCCATGGCTACCCTGCCATCATCCACAAGCTGACCTATCGGCGTCGCAACCACGCCAACATCCATGTGCGCGGCTACAAGGAAGAGGGCACCACGACGACGCCGTTCGACATGGTGGTGTTGAACAACCTGGACCGCTACCAACTGGCGCTGGACGTCGTCCGGCGCATTCCCAGGCTGGCTGCCCAGGTTCCGGCAGAAACCGCTCGCTTCGATGCGACCATGCAACGCCACAAGCGCTACATCAGCGAGCATGGTGATGACATGCCGGAAATCTTGAACTGGCGTTGGACGGTGTGAGGCAAGCCCTGACGCGCGACATCTGCGTATGGGACATGGCGGCTGATGCAGCGCTGGCTGAACTGCAATCGTCGCCCTTGGGGCTGACCACTGCCGAGGCTCAGCAACGACTTGATCGCTTCGGCCCCAACCGGCTGCGTGAGAAGTCGCCGCGTCCGGTCTGGTTGAAGTTCATCGACCAGTTCAAGAACTTGCTGGTCCTGGTGCTGATCGGAGCGGCCGGCTTGGCCGGCGCCATTGGCGACACCAAGGACGCGGTGGTGATCCTGGTGGTGGTGGTGGTCAACGCCGCCCTTGGTTTTTACCAAGAGCACCGTGCCGAAGCGGCGCTGGCTGCGCTTAAGCAAATGCTGGCACGGCATGCCCGCGTACGGCGTGGTAATGAGGTCATGCAGGTGGATGCCCTGGTGCTGGTGCCCGGTGACATCGTGTTGCTCGAGGCAGGCGATCGTGTCCCGGCCGACGCGCGCTTGCTGTCCGCTCACAACGCGGAAGTGGCCGAGGCGGCTTTGACAGGCGAGTCGCAAGCCGTGGCCAAACACGCCGGGCTGCTCTCCCCCGGCGAGCACCCTCTGGCTGAGCGCCGGAACATGGTCTTCATGAACACGGTGGTCACGCGCGGCCGCCTCGAGGCCGTGGTGTGTACGACCGGCATGCAAACTGAGATGGGTCGTATCAGCGGCCTGTTGGAGGCGGCCCCTGACCAGCCCACGCCGCTGCAGATTCAGATCGACGCGCTGGGCAAGAGCTTGGCCGTTATTGCCGGCGTGGTGGTGGCGCTGATCTTCGTTCTGGGGCTCTTGCGCGGCGATGAGCTGACGCAAAGCATCATGACATCCATCGCCCTGGCCGTGGCCGCCATCCCCGAGGGCTTGCCGGCGGTGGTGACCGTGACGCTGGCCATCGGCATGCACCGCATGGCGAAGAATCGCGCCATCGTGAAAAAGCTGGCGGCGGTAGAAACGCTGGGGTCTACCAGCGTGATCTGCTCCGACAAGACCGGCACCTTGACGCTGAACCAGATGACCGCGCGCGAGGTGTACTACAGAGGCCGGCATTTCGTCGTGTCAGGCGAAGGTTATGCCGGTGTAGGCGTCATCAGCACGCAAGACGGGTTGCCGTTGCCCAACTTCGCGCCCGTGCTGATCCCGGCCGCGCTTTGCACCGACAGCAGCATTCGCGACGGCAAGTTGATTGGCGACCCGACCGAAGGCGCACTGCTGGCGTTGGCCGGCAAGGGTGGCGATGGCCGTGATGGCGACCGCGAAATCTGCGCCACCAGCTTGTCAGCAGGCAGCGCGCGATTCGCCGAGATCCCGTTCGACTCGGCGCACAAGTTCATGGCCACATTCCACCGCAGTGGTGAGCAGGTGCGCATGCTGTTGAAAGGCGCACCCGACGTGTTGCTGGCGCGTGCCAACCGCTTCCTGGGCGCAGCCGGCGACACCCCGCTCGAAGATTCCGACCGCGTCGCATTCGAAACCGAGACCGCTCGCCTTGCCAACCAGGCCATGCGCGTGCTGGCTGTTGCGCACCGAGACATCGCGCTGTCCGACTTCGACCCGGCTGCCGACTTGATGCCGTGGGCGCAGCAACTCAGTTTGGTAGGCCTGGTCGGTCTCATCGACCCGCCACGCCCCGAAGCGCGCGACGCGATTGCGCTGTGCAAGCAGGCCGGCATCCAGGTCAAGATGGTCACCGGTGACCACGCCCTGACTGCAGCAGCCATAGCCTGCGAACTGGGCCTGCACGGCGCGGTGCTGACGGGCGCCGAACTGGACCGCATTGATGTGGTCGAGTTGGCGCGTCGCATAGAAGACACCGCCGTGTTTGCGCGCGTGGCGCCAGAGCACAAGGTCAAGATCGTGCAGGCGCTGAAGGCTCGCGGCCATGTGGTGGCCATGACGGGCGACGGCGTCAACGACGCCCCTGCACTGAAGAATGCAGACATCGGCATCGCGATGGGCATCACCGGCACCGAGGTGACGAAAGAAGCCGCCGCGATGGTGCTGGCCGACGACAACTTCGCGTCCATCGTCGGAGCCGTCAAGGAAGGCCGAACCATTTACGACAACATCGTCAAGTTCGTGCGCTTCCAGCTGTCCACCAGCGTCGGCGCTATCCTCACCGTTTTCGGCGCTCAGTCGTTGGGTCTGCCGATGCCGTTCACGGCCATCCACATCCTCTGGATCGCGCTCATCATGGACGGCCCGCCCGCGGTGATGCTCGGGCTGGAGCCGTCGCGCCCCGGTATCATGAACGAGCCGCCGCGTCGGAGCGATGCGCGCATCCTGACGCTGCCACGTTTCGGCCGGCTGTTGGCTTACGGCAGCACCATGGCGGTGGGCACGCTCGGGGTTTACTTCCACGGGTTGCAAAGTGGCGAGCAGTTGTACGCTTCGTCGTTGGCCTTCACCACCTTCGTGCTGTTCCAGTTCTTCAACGTGATGAATGCCCGCTTCGACGTCGGCAGCGTGTTCAATCGGCAGTTGTTCCACAATCCCAGGCTCTGGCTGGCGTTGGCCGCAGTCTTGGTGTTGCAGGTCGTGGTCGTGAACTGGGGTCCGGCGCAGGCCGTCTTCGATACCGTGGCGTTGGACCTTGGCGACTGGCTGCTTGCCACCGGCATCGCAGCCAGCGTGCTGTTGTTGGAGGAAGCGCGCAAGCTTGCGGTGCGCTGCTGGCGATGGGTTGACGTCAGAAAGTCACTGCAGCGCAGTGGAGATGAGCGTTGAAAATTCTGATCCCAGTCGATGGGTCTGACGCGGCGCTCGTTGCCCTGCGTCATGCCATTCACCTGCAGAGCGAGGGCTTGCGCGCCAGTTTCGTGCTGGCGACCGTGCAGGAACCCATCTACAACTACGAACTGATGTTGGCCCCCGATGCCGACGTGCTCGACCGAGTCACGGGTGCCGTTGGCGCGCGCGCTGAAGAGTGCGGAAGCCTTGTTAGAGGCGGCGGGATTGGCCTTTGAACGCGAACCAGGTTCGGGCGATGCGGCGCAGACGCTGCTGGAGATTGCGCAGCGCTGCGGATGCGAAGCCATCATCACGGGGGGCGTGCGCAGCGACGGTGCTGCAAAGGCCTTTGTTGCGTCCCCGGCCGAGCATGAGTTTTCTCCGATGTCTGCGTCGCCCTCGACGGCGTTGCGCAGGTGCTGGTGACGGGGTCGCACACCGCCATCGCCGACTTTCGCCACTACGTCGACAAGCACCGGCCGCAGACCGCCGCCCGTGTCACCGGCTACCAGGTGGCGGACCATCCCAGCGATAAGCAGCTCGTGGCCCTGGCCCGAGCCTACTTTCTGAAGCAGGGCGAAACCGCCCACAGTCGGGCGTTGGGTTGCGCATCGGATTGAAATGGAGTTTTTGCGGGGTCCGGGCTTGTCGTGGTGCGCGTCGTTGTCAAGGGCAAGCTCCAGGTGAGGATGGGGTCGACACAGTTGCTGAGCGGGCCCGTGTCCGCCGCTCAGGTCAAATCGACTCCACCGATTCAGGCAAGAATCAGCGCCATGAACAGCGCTGCAAACACCTTGTCGTCGCCCACCTCGGGCGGCCCCTTGCGCGGCCTGCGGGTCATCGAGCTGGCCGGCATCGGCCCGGGCCCGATGTGCTGCATGCTGCTGGCCGACCTGGGTGCAGATGTGGTGCGGATCGACCGACTGCAGGCCAGCGGACTGGGCTTGGCGATGGAGCCCCGGTTTGACGTCAATGGCCGCAGCCGGCGATCGGTGGCGCTGGACCTGAAGGCGCCCGCTGGCTTGGCTGCCGCCAGGCGGCTGCTCGACACGGCCGACGTGTTGATCGAAGGGTTTCGCCCAGGCGTCACCGAAAGCCTGGGCTTGGGTCCGGTGGAGTGCCATGCCCGCAACCCGCGCCTGGTTTATGGGCGCATGACTGGCTTCGGTCAGACCGGCCCTTTGGCCCAGGCAGCCGGGCACGACTTGAACTACATCGCACTGACCGGTGCGCTGCACGCCATTGGCGGCGCTGGGGGCCCACCCGTACCACCGCTGAACCTGGTGGGCGACTATGGGGGCGGGGCGCTCTACCTGGCCTTTGGCGTGATGGCCGCGCTGTTCGAGCGGCAAAGCTCGGGTCGCGGGCAGGTGGTGGATGCGGCCATGGTGGACGGCGCCGCTTCGCTGTCGTCGGTGTTTTTTGGGCTCATGGCCGCTGGCAACTGGGGCGGCCCGCGTGGTGCCAACCTGCTGGACGGTGGCGCCCCGTTTTACAGCACCTATGAAACAGCCGACGGCCAATACATCAGCCTGGGGCCTTTGGAGCCCAAGTTCTTTGCCACGCTGGCCGCCGCGTTGGAACTGGACGAACGATTTGTCCAACGCCAGTACGACCGCAGGATCTGGCCTGAAATGCGCCAGGCGATCGCCGCCGCCGTTCTGGGGCGCACGCGCGACCAGTGGAGCGAAAAACTGGCGGGCAGCGATGCCTGTTTTGCCCCCGTGCTCAGCTTTGAAGAAGCGCCGCTGCACCCACATGCGGTGGCGCGCGGTGCCTTTGTGACGGTGCAAGGGGTCCAGCAGCCCAGCCCTGCGCCGCGCTTTGACCGCACGCCGGCGGCCCATCCGCGCCCCACGCCCGGGGTGGGGGACCACACGGCAGAGGTGCTGTTGGAGGCAGGCTTCACAGCTGCGGAAGTGGAGGCCTTGCGGTCTGGCGGCGCGGCAGGGTAGCGGCCGCGGAGCCCGCGGCAGTACCAGCTATAGAACCCAGCCACAGAACCCAGCGGCAGAACCCGGGCAACTCGGCGCCTCGGGCGCTGACGACCCCTTGAAAAGCAAATCGGCCACCTGGGCCGATTTGCGGTTGGGAGTCAGCGGCAAAAAGGCTGCTGACCGATTAACTTGGGCTTCAGCCCTTCTTGGCCCAGGCGCTGCACCAGCCGGGGCCGGCAACCTGCTTGGTACCAAACAGCGGGCAGCCACCCCAGGCGTCAGCCGCCTTGCCTTGATACAGAGCGCAGTTGTTGCACTGCTGGTCGTTGCTTTGCTTGGCAAACTTCTTCTTGTCGGCCTTGGTCGTGTCGTGCACATACCCTAGGGCAACGGCCTGGGCGTCTTTTTCGTCAAGCTTGACGGCTTGGGCGTGGGCAGCACCGACGGCGGCCAAGGTTGTGCCGCAGGCGGCCACTTGCATCAAAAAAATACGGCGGGTGGTGGAAGACATTGAAGCTTGATCTCCGTTGAGGATTTAAAAGTCAGGGGGAAGTCAAAGGCGCCGGACTCGTGGCGGCAGCCGCCGCGACGTTCAGGCAGTTGTTGCAACGGCCCAGGCCGCGCAGCCGTGGATCGGGTTTTCCATCGCCTGTCTTGAAATTGGCGTGGCATTTGATGCAAACGTACATCTTGGAACTGGACATCATGGGCTTGACCCCGGGCTCCGCGTGTGGCCGAGCGGCTGTGTATTCGGCCTGTGTCTGACGGAGCTTGGGTCCGGCGGCGGCTTCTGGGGTGGTGGGCGTGCGGCGAGTGGTCATGGCAGATGGAGGCCGGGTGAGGGCGGCCCGGTCGACGCGAAGACTCTATTGTCCTCGGATTTTGGACGCTTCGCACTTGGGGCTGTTCTGGAGTGCGGTATCGACCTTTTCGGCCCCCACCTGGGCCGAACGGAAAATGCCCGTGGTGTACGCGCTTCACGCTGCGGCCGCGAAGCTGTCCACCTGAACCTCGCAGAGGATTCCGCGGGGTTGGCGCTCGGTCCACTGCACGGTGCCCCCAAGAGACTTGACGCGTTTACGCACACCGCCCAGCCCCAGCCCGTGTGACCAGAGGTGCGGGTCCCGGCCCTGTCCGTCGTCGCTGACCTTCAAAGACAAGCTGGCGCCCTCCAGGTGGAGGGCCACGTCGATCCGCGTAGCGTGGCCGTGGTACAGCGCGTTGCTGACCAGTTCGCGCAGGATCCGGGTCAGAGCCGACCATTGCACCACCGTCAGTGGCAGGTCTTGGGCGTGGCTGAACTCCCACCCCAGCACGGCCTGCGCGGCACTCAGGCGCTGGGTGAGGTCGGCCTTCCACTCGCCCGCCGCATGGGTCAAACGGTGCTCGGTTGCAGCCAGCCCGCGAGTCAGGGTCTTCAGGTCTTGCAGGGTGTGGCGGATGTAGTCCTCCATTTCGGTCGACTGCGCCTGGTACATCAACGTCAGCAGTCGAGCACCGATGTCGTCGTGCAGGTCTTGGGCCAGCCGTTTACGTTCTTCGTGCCGGCCCCGTTCGACGGCCTGGTCGTAGGCCATGGCACGACGCAATTGGTCCACCACGCGGTCGGCCAGGCGGGCGTCCTCGTGGCTGAAAAGGCGCTGGCCACCCTGTGCAAAACGCAGCAGCAGCGCGCTGTCCCGATGCTGCTCCTGGCTGGCCAGGCGCAGGGGTACCACCATGAATGAGCCGCCGCCCAGAACCCGGGCGCGAGAGGGCACGCGGTCGGCCTGCTCCAACTCCAAGGGCTCAAACAGGGCCTGCAGCAAAGACGCCAGCTCCTGCTTGTACCGACTGGGCCGGGCGCGCACGTCACGCGCGGCGCGGTACAGCAGGTCGAAGGTTCGCTCGGTGGTGAGCAGGGTGTGCCCCAAGAGGTGCTGCAGCACGTATTGCCGGGCGCCGGCGTAGAGCGCCAAAGCCACAAAAACCGCCACCGCCAGTGAAGTGAACGCGCTCAGCGAGAACACGGCCACAAACAACAGGTCCACCGAGGCTGCCACGGTGCTGACACCGGCCAAAAGTGCAAATTCACGCAGAACCTGGCGGCTGCGGTTCAAGAACGGCACCAGCAGCAGCAGCGACGTCAAGAAGAGATACCAAGTCACCGATGCACCCACCGCAATGCCGTGGGCAACCAGCGGCAAACGTGAACCCGCTGCAACCGCGACGGTCACCAGCGCCAAGGTGGCCAAGGTGACCAAACCCAGGCGCAACATGACCTTGGCGTAAGGGTTGGGTTCGATCCGCAGAGATCGGTGAATGACCCAGACGGCGAGCATGCCCAAGGCCAGGCAAAGGGCTTGACCCCACCACCATGCATAGGCAAGCCAGCCCCCGTGGATAAGGCCCAAGGTCAGCACAACGCCCGACCAGACAGACCAGGCCAACACGTTGGCGCCACGTTGTTGAAGTGGGTAGAGCAAAAACACGTGCACCACGGCTGCACCCGTGCAGGCGTCCAGTGCCAGCCGGATGCTGAGGTCGGCGGCTGAACTGCCCATTGGCAAACCCAGGCCGCGCGCCGACTCCATGGCGATGAACAGCAGGTTGCCCGCTTGGCACAGGGCCATCACGGCAAACAACAGATTGCGCACACCCGGCCCGGCCAGGACCACCACCACAGCGAAGAGGTAAAGCAACAAGGCCAGGCCGGCCAGCGGCCACACCAACAGCCCCAGACCTGGAAGGCCGCGTGGTTGAGAGCGCACGACCACGCTTGGGCCAGGGTCGAACTGCAACGCCACGGCGCCTGTGGCCAGCGCGGCTGAGAGTTGCTCCTGTTGAAAGTTTTGCTCTGCCCGGGCCCGGTCGTCCACCTGCCAGCGCGGTGATCGGTGCAACAGCAAGGCTCCCACTGGCACCGAAGCCTGCCCGGCAGGCCCCAGCGCCTGCAGCGCTCTGCCTTGCAAGCCCTTCAAGCCGGGGTCAGGGCTGCTTTGCAGAACCAAACGGCCTTGGACGTCTGCGCTCCACTGCGCGTCAAGATGCGGCACGTTGGCCAGCCAATTGGCCCACGCAAACAGCCCCAAGCATCCCATCAGCGCGGCCAACACCAGCATGCGACGGCGCCAACCAATCCACAGCTGCGGCGCATCGACCGCCGCCAAGCTCTGCTCAGGGCGGGGGAGCTTATCGGCAGAGGCATCTGGCTGCGCAGGGGTGGCGGACATGGCCACGGTCAATGGTTGAGCCGCTGCGTGAGCGGGAGGGGGTTAGACCAGACCTTGCTTGCTTGCCAGCACGGCGGCTTCAGCGCGGCTGGACACGTTGAGCTTCTTGTAAATCGACTTGATGTGGTCGTTGACCGTGAACCACTTGATGCCCATCAACTGGGCGATTTCCTTGATGGTGAAACCCTTGCTCAAGTAGGTCAGCACCTCGGTTTCGCGCGGCGTCAGTCGCTCGTGGTCGAACTGTTTCTCCATCGGCACCGGCTTACTGGCGCTGAATGCCGATGACGAAAAACCGGAGTCAGGTGCCCCTGTTTCACCGCCATGGCGGAAGTGGGTGAGCAACCGCCTGGCAATGGCCGGCGACAGCGGCGGCTGATCGCGGACGATTTTTTGCAGCTCTTCCACCAGCACTTCGAATCGGTCCTCCTTCAGCAGGTAGCCGTCGGCACCGCACTGCAGGGCTGGAAACAGGTGGTCGTCGTCCGAATAGAGGGTGGTGACGATTTTGGTGGCAGGGTACTGTGACAGTTCGGCCAACAGTTCCATGCCGTTGCCGTCTGGCAACTCCAGGTCAACCAGGATCAGCTTGAAGGGGTCGACACCGTGCAGCCCCTGCGGTCCTCCGGTCAGCGAAATGTGGCGCCGTGCACTTTCAAGATCGCCGGCTTCGGTGATGACGATGGTGTCACTGAAACTCTCGCGCACCACCCTGCACAAAAAGGTTCGGGCAACGGGGTTGTCTTCGAGTATCAGTACCTTGACGGCCACGGTCTGTGTCTCCTGTGAAGAGAACGGCGATCCTAGCGCGGATCAAGGGTGACCCGGTTCCCCCGTAAGAGCGTCGACCGATGGGTTTCAACCGTTCACCAGCACCAACTTGCCTTGCACTTGGCGCGTGCCCATCCGTTCATAGGCTTCGCGAATTGCACTCATCGGCAGTTGCCGGTCCAGAACCGGTTTGATCTTGCCCTGCTCGTACCACTGCGCCAATTGCATCAATGCGGCTGCATTAGCCTTGGGTTCACGCTTGACAAAGTCGCCCCAAAAGACGCCCACGATGGAGGCGCCCTTGAGCAGTGCCAGGTTCCAAGGCAGAGCCGGGATCCCCCCACCTGCGAAACCCACCACCAGATAGCGGCCACGCCAGGCGATGGAACGAAATGCCGGTTCTGCCCAGGCACCACCCACCGGGTCATAGATCACGTCAGGGCCTTTGCCCCCTGTCAGTGCCTTGAGCGCTTCGCGCAGGTCTTGGGTGGCGTAATTGATGCTGGCATCGGCGCCCAGCTTGGTGCACAGCGCGCACTTTTCATCGGTGGACGCCGCTGCGATCACACGCGCTCCAGCGGCCTTTGCAATTTGCAGGGCGGCGGTGCCCACTCCGCCCGCCGCGCCCAGCACCAACACCGTTTCGCCGGCTTGGAGCTGGGCGCGGTCCATCAGGGCGTGGTGCGAAGTGCCATAGGTGAAGGCGAAGGCCGCACCGTCTTCCAGCGCAAACCCGGGGGGCAGGGGCAGAAGCCGCGAGGCATCGACACAAGCATGGGTGGCAAAACCGCCGGTGCCGACGATGGCAGCCACCGATTGGCCAATCTTCAGGTGCGAGACGCCCTCTCCCAAGGCCTCCACGACGCCGGCGTACTCCGAGCCGGGCACAAACGGCAACGGCGGCTTGAACTGGTACTTGCCTTGAACGATCAACAGGTCTGGAAAGTTCAGGCTGGCGGCCTTGATGGCGATGCGCACCTCACCGGCCTTGGGCTCCGGCGTGGGCAGCTCGCGCCATTGCAGCGCTTCCACGCCGTCCAGTGTTTCGCAAAGCCATGCGTGCATGTGGTTTCCTCGGATGCGGGAGTAGGGGCAGCCAGGATGATAAACAGCGGCACCGGACCCTGCCGGACCCGGGGGGCTGAGCCATCGCCAAGCGGCGGTGGAACCGGGCACCGAAAGCGGGCCTTGAGTGGCGAGACCCGCGCGCCAGGGCAGCGGCGCCTAGAGCGCCTGGCGTTGGATGGTTGCTGCCAAGGCCTGGCGCAGGGTGTCGGCGCTGTCGGTCAGGTGTGCTCGCGTTTCGGTGTCCAGACCTTTCGAGCGCCGCAACGTGGATTCCAGGCGCGTCAACAAAGAGCGGGCCTGCTCGCGCAGTTGGCTTCGCACGTCAGCCCTTCCGCTGCCCGTGGGTCGCACAACGGCCACCGACAGGCGGTTGACGTGGTCGCGCTGCAGGTCGCGCCTGGCTCCGCTGATGGCGCTGGATGCGCCAAGCTCGCTCCAAACATCGCGGCTCAGGCGGTCGTGCAGTTCGCTCAGCTTGAAGGCGTCGGCGGGCTTGTCGAACTTGGCCACGCTGTCGAGCAAGCGGATCGCGATGACGTCGCTCATCAGGTAGTTGAGCACCGCGCGCTGCAGGTCCAGCAGGCGCTGGGACACGGAAAACTCGGTGGCGCCGCCGCCTTCGGCCCGGTCCAGGTAGTCGGGGGCAAGTCGGCGTTGCAACGCCGGGGTCAGGTTGAGACCTTCGGGGGACAGCACAAACTGCGAAATCAGGTCCAGCGCTTCACGTTGGGCGGGGGCGGGCAGCGGTTGCAAGGGCTCGCGGCCACTGCCGGGGTAGTCGCGCAAGGTGCGCACACCGCCAATCTGGCGCACCAGCACGCCAATGGCGCGTGTGGCGTCGCTGATGGCAAAGCCGATCGAGCGGCGCAGCACCGCGTAGTCGCGATCGGGCGGCAGTTGACGGCTTTCTTGGCGCCTGAACAGGTCGCGGGCGATGGCCAGGCGCTTGTTGGCAAAGGCCAGCGGGTCGTTGCCCAGGTCGAGCTGGATGGTCTCGGGGTCCAAGCCGAAAAAGTTGTCTTCATCGGTGCCAAAGGCCAGGTCGGGTTCGCTGTTACGGGCCGCTATGCGCTGTAGTTCAGCGCGCTCAACTGCCGCGCTGCTGCCCGCTGGCATGGGTTTGTAGGCGTATTCGATGGCCCAGTAGTCGTAGGGGCCCAGCGCCGTGTGAAACGGCATGCCACCGGTCTTGCCTGGCAGGGGCAGGTTGACCGCGTTGTATTCCATCACCGAGCCGGAGGTGCCGTGCGCGCGGGTGAATTCGGGGTCTGCCAGTTGCGCTTCGGTGTAAGCACGCGAGGCGCGGAAGTTGTGCCGCAGGCCCAGCGCATGGCCCACCTCATGCATGATGGCTTCCTTGACGTAGTCCTGCACAAACTGGCGTGCAATGGGACTGTCGGGGTCCATGTCGCCACGGGCTTCCATCACGTCCAACGCGTAGCCCAATTGCTCGGCGGCCAATGTGCCATGGGTGCAACGGGCAAACTCGGGCGGCATCTGGCCGCCTGACTGCGCGACGAAAGGCTGCGCAAACGACAGGGGCGTGGAGACGCCAGCCGCGCTGCCTGCGCCAGCGGGCAGTACCTGCGCCCGCAGCGTTCGCACGTTGCGGGCTGACATGCCTTCGAAAGCGATGTCAGCGTCCAGAATTTCGCCGGTTCTGGGGTCGACATGGCTGGGGCCAATGGCGCCAAAAATGGGGTCGGCATTCAGCATCCAGCGCACCGACGGGTAGCCAAAGTCCAGCGTGTCGAACTTGGCGTCGTCGGCCTGCTGCTCAACCTTGATCGCGCCGCGCAGGCCCACCTTTTCAAAGGCCTTGTTCCACTCCAGGATGGCCGAGCGCACGGTCTCGCGGTAGACAAAGGGCACGTTGCGGTCGATCCAGAAGGTGATGGGCTTGACCGGGTCGGACAGCTCGGCCGCCGGGTCTTTTTTCTCCAGGCGCCAGCGGTTGACGTAGCGCTGGCGGGGCGACATTTGCAGGTCGTCTGAAAAATCGATGACGGTGCTGGTGAACAGGCCCAGTCGAGGGTCGGCCATGCGCGGAACCATGGGGGTTTCCGGCATCGGGGCCAACGAGTAATGCAGGCCCACCATCAGGCTGCGGGAATCGGGCAGGTAGCGCGGCACCATCGGCGCTTGCGCACCGGGCGGCAACACCGTGCCGGCAACCGCCACGCTGCCCGTGAAGAAGTGACTCTGGGTTTCGATGATCGTGGCAATGTCACTGCCCCGCACCTCGGTGATGACCGAATTGCCGCGGTCCAGCGAATAGCCCTGACGCAAGCCGCGCTGCAACATCATGCCCACGCCCAGCAGGTCGTTCAGGAACAGGGTGTTGGCTTCGACCAAAATGCTCTTGCGGTCGGGGTGCGGCAAGCTGGCCACGGGCGCAGCCCCCAGCAGGCTGTGTGAGTAGGCGTTTTCCAGGGCCCGTGCTTCCGGGGTACCTGCTTTGGCCGCCACGTCGGTGTTGCGGGCCTGCATGCGAATGGTGTTGTGAATACGGACGAACTCCACCACCTGCGGGCCGCCAGCGCCATTGACCGGGTAGGCCATCAAGCCGCCCAGAACCCAGGCTTCGCCAATGCCGCTCTTGATCTTGGGTGACAGGAAAAAGGGCTTGCCCAGTTGATTGGGCATCAACTCGATCCAGACCTTGTCGTCCTTTTGCCAAAGCGTCAGTGGACCTTCGACCCGGCGCGCCTCGCGAATCACCGTTGCAAAGGGTGGCGCGGCGCCTGGGGTGGGCAAAGCGGGACGCGCAGCGTTGGTGCTGGAGGAGGTTGCGGGCGCAGAAGCAGCCGCTGCCGCAAACGCTGCAGCAGGCACGCCCGCAGCAGGGCCGCCGGTACCCCCTGCCGCCGGTGTCGCCGCAGCCGGTGTCGCCGCAGCCGGAGGGGTCGCAGCCGGAGGGGCCGCCGGTCGGGTGGCGGCCTCGGGCGACTTGATGGGCTTGTCTTCGGCCGTGGGCAGGACGCTGCAACCTGCCAAGTAGGCAGCACCCAACAGAACCGCAGTGAGAGGCTTCAGGTGCATGGGCTTGCGCATGGGGCGGCAGGGCGGCAGACGCCAGAAAATTGGCTTTTGATTGTGCGCCGAAGCCACCCATGCTGCTGCCACGTGGCCATCGGGCTGCGCCAGCAGTCGTGCGGAGCCGCACACCCGGCTGGGTTGGCAGGGCCGCACTTCAGCCCCGTGGGGCACCGATCAACGAATGGGCTTGAAGCGCACGCGTTTGGGCCGGGCGCCTTCTTCACCCAAGCGCTTCTTCTTGTCGGCTTCGTATTCCTGGTAGTTGCCGTTGTAGAAGAACCATTGCGAATCACCCTCGCAGGCCAGGATGTGGGTGCAGATGCGGTCCAGGAACCAGCGGTCGTGGCTGATGACCATGGCGCTGCCGGCAAACTCCAGCAGCGCTTCTTCCAGGGCCCGCAGTGTTTCCACGTCCAGGTCGTTGCTGGGCTCGTCCAGCATCAACACGTTGCCGCCCTTGGCCAGTGTCTTGGCCAGGTGCAGGCGGCCGCGCTCACCGCCCGACAGGCTGCCGACCAGTTTTTGCTGGTCGTTGCCCTTGAAGTTGAAACGGCCCAGGTAGGCCCGGCTGGGCATCACGAACTTGCCCACGATGATGTTGTCCAGACCGCCCGAGATGTCTTGCCAGACGGTCTTGTCACCTTCCAGGGTCTCGCGGCTTTGGTCGACAAAGGCCATTTGCGCCGTCTTGCCGATCAGGACCTTGCCGCTGTCGGGCTGCTCAACACCTTGCAGCATGCGAAACAGGGTCGACTTGCCCGCGCCGTTGGGGCCAATGATGCCGACGATGGCGCCAGGCGGCACCTTGAAGCTGAGGTTGTCGATCAGCAGGCGGTCGCCAAAGCTCTTGCTCACGCCTTCGAATTCAATCACTTCGTTGCCCAGCCGCTCGGCCACCGGAATGAAGATTTCGTTGGTCTCGTTGCGCTTCTGGTATTCGACGTCGCTGAGTTCTTCAAAGCGGGCCAGTCGGGCCTTGCTCTTGGTCTGGCGCGCCTTCGCGTTGGAACGCACCCACTTGAGCTCTTCCTTCATCGCCTTCATGCGGGCGTCTTCGCTCTTTTGCTCGCCCTCCATGCGCTTTTCCTTCTGCTCCAGCCAGTCGGAGTAGTTGCCTTTCCAGGGGATGCCAGCGCCCCGGTCCAGTTCCAGGATCCATTCGGCCGCGTTGTCCAGGAAGTAGCGGTCGTGCGTGATGGCCACCACGGTGCCGCTGAAGCGTTGCAGGAAGTGCTCCAGCCATTCCACGCTTTCGGCGTCCAAGTGGTTGGTGGGTTCGTCAAGCAACAGCATGTCCGGCTTGCTCAACAGCAGGCGGCACAAAGCCACGCGGCGTTTTTCGCCGCCGGACAGCACGCCAATGCGGGCGTCCCACGGCGGCAGCCGCAGCGCGTCGGCGGCCAGTTCCAGCTGCAAGTCGGTGTTTTCGCTGCCGGCCGCAGCGATGACGGCTTCCAGCTCGGCCTGCTCGGCGGCCAGGGCGTCGAAGTCGGCGTTTTCGTCTGCGTATTCGGCGTAAACCTCATCCAGGCGCTTCTTGGCTGCCAACACGCCACCAATGCCCTGTTCCACCGCCTCACGAACGCTTTGGTCGGGGTCGAGCTGGGGCTCTTGCGGCAGGTAGCCGATGTTCAGGCCCGGCATCGGAACCGCTTCACCTTCGATCTCCTTGTCCAGACCGGCCATGATCTTGAGCAGTGTGCTCTTGCCCGAACCGTTGACACCGAGCACGCCGATCTTGGCGCCAGGGAAGAAGGAGAGCGAAACGTTCTTCAGGATATGCCGCTTGGGCGGCACGATCTTGCCGACGCGGTTCATGGTAAAGACGTACTGGGCCATGGCGGGGTAGGGTCCGGTTGCAAAAGCAAAGCCGTTGATTATCCCGGAGAGCGCGTGGCCTGCTGCCCACAAATTGCTGCGACGCCAACTTGAGAACAAGCGTGGCATTGCGCTGCTGGTGTCGGCAAGGGCGCGTCGGCAAGGGCGCGGCCAGGGCCCCGGGTCGCATAGAATGCCAACTGCGCCGTGGCTTCCAGTCATCGCGGCGCGGTCGATTCCGACAATCTGACCCTTTCGCGCCTACCCGACTGGTGCACCCGCCCTGGGTGACAGCAGGCAGCGATCCACGGCCTTCGGGCCCTATCCCATGCACTTTACCGACCTCGGCTTGGCCGAGCCGCTCCTGCGCGCCGTTCGCGACCAGGGCTACGACACCCCCACCCCCATCCAGGCCCAGGCCATCCCGGCCGTGCTCGGCGGCGGTGACCTTTTGGCCGGCGCACAAACCGGCACCGGCAAGACCGCCGGCTTCGTGTTGCCCATGCTGCAACGCTTGATGGCCATGCCGCCCAAGAAAGACGCGCGCGGTCGCAACGTGATTCGTGCCCTGATCCTGACCCCCACCCGCGAATTGGCGGCACAGGTGGAAGAAAGTGTGCGCACCTATGGCAAGTACCTGCCGTTGACCAGCATGGTCATGTTTGGCGGGGTCGGCATGTCGCCCCAGGTTGACCGCCTGCGCAAAGGTGTTGACATCCTGGTGGCCACGCCAGGCCGCCTGTTGGACCACCACCAGCAGCGCACGCTGGACCTCAGCCACGTCGAGATCTTTGTGCTGGACGAAGCCGACCGCATGCTCGACATGGGTTTCATCCACGACATCAAGAAGGTGTTGGCGGCGGTGCCGGCCAAAAAACAGAGCTTGCTCTTCAGCGCCACGTTCAGCGACGAGATCAAGGCCCTGGCCGACAAGTTGCTGAACGCGCCGGCTCTGATCGAAGTGGCGCGCCGCAACCAGACCGCCGAGAGCATTGCGCAGAAGATCCACCCGGTCGGCCGCGAGCGCAAGAAAGACCTGCTGGCGCACCTGATCAAAGGCGGCGACTGGCACCAGGTGCTGGTGTTCACGCGCATGAAGCATGGGGCCAACCGCCTGACCGACTTCCTGAACGACCAGGGCATCACTGCCATGGCCATCCATGGCAACAAGAGCCAGACCGCGCGCACCAAAGCGCTGGCCGACTTCAAGACCAACGACCTGCAGGTGCTGGTGGCCACCGACATCGCAGCCCGTGGCATCGACATCGACCAATTGCCACACGTGGTGAATTTCGAAATGCCCAACGTGCCTGAGGATTACGTGCACCGCATCGGGCGCACTGGGCGTGCTGGCGCGACGGGCGAGGCCATTTCCTTGGTGTGCTTGGACGAAGAGGTGTTCGTGAAGGACATCGAGCGCCTCATCAAGCGCAGCATTCCGCGCGAAGCCGTGCCTGGCTTTGAGCCGCCGGTTGGCGAAAGGGCCGAGCCCATCGTGTTGGGTCGCATGACGATCGGCGTTGGCGGTACGCAGCGTCACGGCGGTGGTGGTCGTCCTGGCGGTGGCGGTGGCGGTGGGCGTGGTGGTTCGGGTCGACCCGGTGGTGGTGCGGGTCGACCCGGTGGTGGTGCGGGTCGACCAGCGGGCGGTGGCGGCGGCGGTGGTGGTGGTGGCAACAGTCGCCCTGGCGCGGGCGCCGGCTCCGGTTCCAGGCCGGGTGGTGGCGGCGGCGGCGGCGGTGGCGGTGGTCGTCCAGGCAGCCGCCCTGCCGCACCCCGCTCGGGGCCGCCCAAGCGCTGAGCGTCGCCCAAGGCCGGACGGCGGCTTTCTCCGCTATGGACAAAAAGTTCGGATCGGGACTATGATTTGCGAATAGTCCTGAATTGGATCAAGCCATGAACGCGGTCCTGAGCCCCGAACGGTCGTCGCCGGTGTCATTGCAGCAGATGTCCGCTGCCGGTTTGCGCGCGTTTGCGCGCATTGCGGTGGCTTGGAACCTCACGGTGGAAGAGCAACTGGCCTTGCTGGGCCAACCTTCTCGTTCCACTTTTTTCGCGTGGCGCAAGCAGCCCGAAAAAGCCACGTTGCCACGCGACACGCTGGAGCGCCTGTCCAACCTGCTGGGCATCTACAAAAGCCTGCAGATCCTGCTGCCGGATGCGACAGCAGCCGATGCCTGGGTGCATCAGCCCAATGACGCAGCGCCCTTTGCCGGGGCGTCGGCGCTGAAACGCATGCTGGCTGGCAACGTCAGCGACGTGCATCTGGTGCGCTGCTACCTGGACAGTGTGCGCGGCGGGGGTTGGTCCTGATGTCGCCCGTGGCCCTGCTGCCGGACTCAGCGCAGCGGGCCGCCTCAGAGCCGCAGGTCAGACGGGTGCGATGGCAGCAGGCCTGCCGGATCGTGCCCACGCGCTACCCGGCGGTGAATCTGTTTGACCGTGTAGCCGACAGCGATGACTTCGACGCCCTGTACGGGCTCGAGGCCATCAGCAACGAGCGCCTGCGCGACGAACTGGGGCAGATCGAACGCGTGGCGCGTGAAGACCGGCTGTACGGGCAGGGCAGCGGGCCCATCATGGCCGCCTTCACCCACCTGAACATCTTGGGCAGTCGATTCTCGAGCGGTCAGTTCGGCGTGTTCTATGCGGCCCGTGACCGGGCCACGGCGATGGCCGAAACCCGCCACCACCACGGCCGATTTCTGGCCGCCACCCGGCAAGGCCCCTTGCATCTGCCGATGCGCCTGTACAGCGTGGTCATCGAGGCCCGGTTGCATGACCTTCGACCCGACACCGCCGTCGACCCTGCCGTCTACGACCCCGCCAGCTATGCGGTGTCGCAGGCCTTGGGTTCCAAATTGCAGCGGGCTGGGTCGGCCGGCGTGGTTTACCGCAGCGTTCGCCAACGCAAGGGTTACTGCGTGGGTTTGTTCAAGCCCCGTGGTGCCAGCGCCTGCCTGCATGCGGCCTATTTGTTGTACGCCTGGGACGGCCACCGCTTTACCGACGTTTACGAGAAAACCGATTGAACGCCGAGCGTCCCGTTCGCTTCGAATGGCTGGACGTCTTGCGCGCCCTGGCCATCGTTTGGATGGCGCTTTTTCACCTGGCTTTTGACCTCAACCACTTTGGGCTGCTGGAGCCGCGGCACGCGTTCCACCGCGATGCGCTGTGGACCACCCAGCGGACGTGCATCGTCAGCCTGTTTGTGTTTTGCGCGGGGCTCAGCCAAGCCGCGGCCTGGAAGGCTGCGCAAGGCTGGCCCAGGTTCTGGAAGCGCTGGGTCCAGATCGCAGCGTGCGCGCTGCTGGTCAGCGCTGGGTCCGCGTTGATGTTTCCGAACAGCTGGATCTTTTTTGGCGTGCTGCATGGCGTGGCCGTGATGCTGATCCTGACCCGGCTGACCGCCACTTGGGGGCCGTGGTTGTGGCCCGCCGGTGCCTTGGCCCTGGTTTTGCCGCAGTTGCTGAATGGCGGCCTCTTTGACCAGCCCTGGCTCAGTTGGCTGGGCCTGGTGACCCGCAAGCCCGTGACCGAGGACTACGTTCCGATCTTGCCCTGGTTGGGGGTGATGTGGTGGGGCCTGGCTGCGGGCCTTTGGTTGTTGAAGCGACAGCCAGACTGGCTGGGCGCTGCCGTGCCGCCATGGCTGCAGCCCTTGGCGGTGTTGGGCCGTTGGAGCCTGAGCTTTTACATGCTGCACCAGCCGGTCTTCCTGGGCCTCATTCTGGGCGGACGCTGGTTGGGTTGGTGGTAGAGCCAGTGCCAGCCCCCACGGGCTACGATCACTGCATGAGCACCAAAATCCTGTTCGGCTTTCATGCCGTCACCGTGCGGCTGAAAACCGCGCCCGAATCGATTGCCGAGATCCACGTCGACAGCACGCGCCGCGACGCGCGCATGCGCCAGTTTGTGGTGCGGGCTCAAGAAGCCGGCGCCAAGGTGGTCGACAGCGACGCTGATCGACTGGCCAGCCTGGCCGGAAACCCACGCCACCAGGGTGTGGTGGCGCGCGTTTCGGCGCTGGCCGTGCGCCACTCGCTGGACGATGTGCTGGACGACGTGGATGGCCCGGCCTTGGTGCTGGTGCTCGACGGCGTGACCGACCCGCACAACCTGGGGGCCTGCTTGCGCGTGGCCGACGGGGCCGGCGCACATGCCGTGGTGGCCCCCAAGGACCATGCCGTGGGGTTGAACGCCACGGTGGCCAAGGTGGCCAGCGGTGCAGCCGAGACCGTGCCTTATCTGATGGTGACCAACCTGGCGCGCACGCTGGCCGATCTGAAGGACCGCGACATTCAGGTCATTGGCACCAGCGAGGACGCTGAACTCACGCTCTACGACCTGCACCTGAGGGGACCGGTGGCGCTGGTGCTGGGCGCCGAGGGCACGGGCATGCGCCAGTTGACCAAGAAGACCTGTGACCAGTTGGTTCGCATCCCCATGCAAGGCGCCGTGGAAAGTTTGAACGTCAGCGTGGCTGCCGGCGTGTGCCTGTTTGAAGCCCTGCGCCAACGGCGGCTCTGAGCTTCAGGGCGCCAGCGCCTCGGCCAGCGCCTGGCCGTACGCAGGCCAGCGTTGCAAGTCATTGTGTGCTGCGCCCTGGACGATGCGGCTCACGGTGCCGGGCCTCAGCGCCATCAGTCGCTGGCTGTGCGATGGGTCGATCAGCGTGTCCTGAGACCCATGCACCAGCACCACCGCGCCGCGCAGCAAAGGCAGGGTCAAATCGGTGCGCAGCGGGTAGCGCAGAACGCGCTGCGGCACCCAGGGGTAGTGCTCGGCAGCCAAGGCCTGCATGCTGAAGTAGGGGGAAGCCAACAGGGTCAGATCGGGCTGCACCTGGGCGCCCAGTTGGGCCGCCAAACCCGTGCCCAAAGAACGGCCGAAAACCACCCGCTTGAGCCCGCTGTAGCGCGGTGCGACGCTGTTCCAGGCGGCCAGGACGTCGGCGTGCAGTTGCGCTTCACTCTCGATTCGCCCGCTGCTCTTGCCGTAGCCACGGTAGTCCAGCATGTAGAGGTCGAACTGGGCTTGCCGGTACAGGTCGAGGTTGACAAACCAGCTTTGCAGGTTGCCCGCGTTGCCGTGCAGGTAAAAGACCAGCCCCCGGGGTTGCGGGTGTTGCAGGTGCAAAGCATGCAGGCGTGCGCCGGGCACGTCGACCCAGACCTCCCGCACGTCCGCGCCCACGGTGAATGGGTGCTCGGCGGGCAGGGCCTGCGGATGAAAGAGCAGCGACTCTTGCTTCCACCACAGCAGGCCGACAACGGTGGCGTACAGGCCTGCGGCCGCGCACAGCAGTGTCAGCAGGCGGCGCAGGGTGCGCCAGCGCTCAGGGGGGCGTGGTTCAGGGTAGGGCCTGCGCTGCATAGGCGGTTCTGATGGCGCCGGATGAAACGTACAGAGCTACACCCAGCCCAGCGCACCGGCCGCCGCCCCGGCCGCCATGGCCCAGACCGGGCTGAGCTTGCTGCGCAGCATCAGCACCAGGGTGGCCAGCACCAGCGCGGCGGCTGGCCACGACCACACCATGGGTCGCAGCAGGATCCAGGCCGTGGCCAGAAGCAAGCCGATGGTCAGCGGGGCCAAGCCGGCCGAGAATGACCGAGCCGCACGGGTTTGGCGATGTTTTTCGCCCCAGCGCGTAGCGGCCCACGCCAGGCTGGTTGATGGCAGCAAGGTGCCCAGCATGCAGGCCAGGACGCCAGCAAGTCCGCCCACTGCAAAGCCAATCACCGCCACAAACAGCACATTCGGCCCTGGGGTGGCCTGGCCCAGCGCAATGCAGTTGCTGAATTGCGCTTCGGTCAACCAGGATTTGTCTTGCACCACAAACCGCTGCATGTCGGGCACCGTGGTGATGGCGCCGCCCACGGCCAACAGGCTCAACACCAGGAAGTGGGCCCAGAGTTGCAGCCATTCCGGCCCGCCGATGTTTTGCGGGCCCCACCACAGCACCTGCCAGCCGCTCACCAGCGTGCCCCGTGAGTTGCTGGCCCAGGCACCTGTGCTGCAAGGCTGCCGGGGCTGCTCATGGCAAGCTGCGCCGCCATGCCCACGCCACGCCCGCCGACCCCAGCCCCAAGAGCACCACCACCAGTGGCCAGCGCAACAGACCCACTGCCACCGTCGTGAGCAGCGCCAGCGTGGCGGCTGCGGGCAGTCCGAGAGTGCTGCGGCGCATAGCGGGTGCCAACTTGATGGCCGTCGACAAGATCAGCCCCGCCGCCACCACCCCCATGCCACGCAGCGCACCCGCCACTTCAGGGATGCTGCTGAACTGTGCCGCTGCCGCAGCCAGGGCCACCACGATGACCGTCGGGGCCAGCAGCAAGCCGGCCATGGCTGCCAGTCCGCCGCGCCATCCCAGAAAGCGGTCGCCCAGTATCAGCCCCAGGTTGACGATGTTGGGACCGGGCAGCACCTGCGACAGCGACAGCAACTCCAGAAACTGCTCTCGGGTCAACCAATTCAGCCTGTCCACCAGTTCACGCTGGGCCACCGGCAGCACGCCGCCAAATCCTTGTAGTGCCAGCCGGTTGAAGGCCCAAAACAGATCGGCCACCCGTGCCGGCCTGGCGGCGCTCAACGCAGCGTCCTCACCGCAGCACCTTCAGGGCCTCAGGGTTGACCAGGTTGGTGGGGGTCTTGCGGATGAAGTTGACGATGTTGTCGAAGGCGGCGCCAAAGTACAGCTCGTAGCTGTCTTGCTCGACATAGCCGATGTGCGGCGTGCAGATGGCGTTTTCCAGCCTCAGCAGGGGATGACCCTGCAAGATGGGTTCGCTCTCAAAGACGTCGACGGCAGCCATGCCCGGACGACCGCGGTTGAGAGCTGCTACCAGGGCGTTGTCTTCCAGCAATTCGGCGCGCGAGGTGTTGACCAGCAGCGCCGTGGGTTTCATGCGCGAGAGCGCGTCCAGACGCACGATGCTGCGGGTGGTCTCGGTCAGCCGCAGGTGCAGACTGAGCACGTCCGAGGTTTCGAAGAACGCTTCGCAGCTGGGTGCGACCTGGTGGCCGTCTGCCAATGCACGTTCACGCGACAACTCACTGCCCCAGACTTGCACCTGCATACCAAAGGCTCGGCCATAGCCAGCCACCCGTTGGCCGATCTTGCCGTATCCCCAGATGCCCAACGTCCTGCCTTGCAGCACCAGACCCAGGCTGAAATTGGCAGGCATGGATGAGGATTTCAAGCCGCTTTGTTGCCACACGCCATGTTTGAGGTTGCCCACGTACTGGGGCAGGCGCCGCATGGCGGCCATGATCAGGGCCCAGGTCAGTTCGGCAGGCGCAACCGGCGAGCCCACGCCCTCGGCCACGGCAATGCCCAGCCGGGTGGCTGCGTCGACGTCGATGTGGGAGCCGACGCGCCCTGTCTGCGCAATCAGCCTCAGGCGCGGCAGCTTTTCAAGCAGGGCCTTGGGGAAGTGGGTGCGTTCGCGGATCAGAACCAAGACCTCGGCGTCGCGCAGTCGCACGGAGAGTTGCCCGATGCCTTTGACCGTGTTGGTGAAGACCTTGGCGTGATATGGCTCCAGCAGCCGCGCGCAGTTCAACTTGCGCACGGCGTCTTGGTAGTCGTCAAGAATGATGATGTTCATGGTGCTCGGGTTCAGAGGATTCTGCCCTCTTCAGCAGGAGTGCCCGAGCGGCGCTAGCATCCGCCTCCCGTCAGACCTTGGAGACAGACCCATATGAGCATTTCCATGCACGCCGCCAGCGCCCCCATTTTTGTGCGCACGCTGAACAACATGCTGGCTTGGCTGGACAAGGCCCAGGCCCATGCCGAAAGCCGCAAGTTTGAGACTGCCAATTTCCTGGGCATGCGTTTGGCCCCCGACATGCTGCCGTTTACCCGCCAGATCCAGATCACCACCGACGGCATCAAGGGTTGCATGGCGCGACTGGCCGGCCATGAAGTACCCAAGTGGGACGACAACGAAGCCAGCTTCGACGAGCTGCGCGCGCGCATTCGCAAGACCTTGGACTACGTGGCCTCGTTCACGGCGGCGCAGATCGATGGCACCGAGGCAAAAGAGATCCTGCTGCCCACGCGCCAGGGGGACCCGATGCGTTTTACAGGTGAGGCCTATCTGAAGCACTTTGTGCTGCCCAACCTGTTTTTCCATGCCACCACCACCTACGCATTGCTGCGCCACGGCGGGGTGGAGTTGGGCAAACGCGACTTCTTGGGCGCAGCTTGATCGACTAAGGCTTGCGTTTGCGCTCGGGTACCTTGGCAGGGCCCTTGCGCGGCGCAGGGGCCTTGGCCGCCTTGCGTTTGTTTTGCGCCGCACCTGCCGGTCTGGGTGCCGAAGCAGCCTGCATCACCACGATCAGTTGGCCCGCCTTGAAATGCGCAGCTGGGGACACCTGGTTCCATTGCGCCACTTGGTCAGCGGTGACCCGATAGCGTCTGGCCACGGCCGCCACACTGTCACCGCCTTTGCCCGCTTTGAACGAGACCTTGTTTTGCGGGCGACCCTCGGGTGTTAGCGAAAGCGTGCCATGGTCGGCCAGGTGCTCGGCCACATCGGCGCTGGCGCCAGCCTGGCGTGGCACCAGCAAGGTCGAACCGGCTTTCAGCATCATGCGCGCCGGGATGCGGTTGACCTCGCGAAGGTCCGCTTCGGGCATGCCCACCAGTTTGGCAGCGTCGCCCAGCTTCAAGGTCCGCGGCGCGACCCAGGCGGTCCAACTCGCCAGGGGCCCACTGAAGAGCGACAGTTCCTGCAAGAAGCGGTTGGCGTTGTCATAAGGCAGCAGTACTTGCTGCACACCTGCTGCCAGGATCACCGGTTTGTTCATCTGCGGGTTCAAGGCCTGGAAGTCCTCCAGCGCCATGCCCGCCAAGCGGGCAGCCAGCGCCACATCCATGTCGCGTTCGATCGGCACGCTGAGGAAGTAAGGGTGATTGTCCAGCGATGGCAGTGACAGGCCCAGGCGCTCTGGCGCCATCACGATGTTCTTGATGGCCTGCAGCTTGGGCACGTAGTCACGTGTTTCGTCGGGCATCTTCAAGCTGCCGTAGTCGGTAGGCCGGCCGGCGCGTTTGTTGGTGGCAATGGCCCGCATCACATTGCCCTGGCCCCAGTTGTAGGCGGCCAGCGCCAGGTGCCAGTCGTCGAACAAACCATGCAGCCGCTGCAGGTAGT
>JAYVSX010000108.1:0-5944 GCA_043774975.1 Rubrivivax sp. | reverse complement strand
GCGCATCGATAACTACTTCAGCAACGACGGCGTGAACAACCGGCAGATCGAAGAGATTGGCTTCACCGACTCCCCCACCACCGTGTGGCGTCTGGCCGACATCAAAGCCCTGGTGCTCACTGGCACCGCTGGCAACGACACCATCACCGGGACAACGGCCGACGATCAGATATCGGGGCTCGCGGGCAACGACACCCTGGAAGGGCTGGCCGGCAACGACGTCCTTGACGGTGGCGTGGGTGTCGACACGATGCGCGGCGGCACCGGTGACGACACCTACATCGTCGATGTTGCCGGCGACATCGTCGTTGAACTGGCGGGGCAGGGCCGCGACACCGTCCGAAGTGCGGTGACCTGGACGCTCGGTGCGGAACTCGAAGACTTGGTCTTGACGGGCACCACGGCAATCAACGGCACCGGCAATGCATTGGACAACACCCTGACCGGCAACAGCGCGGCCAACGTGCTGGCCGGCGGCGCGGGCAACGACACCTACATCGTGGGTGCCGGCGACAGCGTGACCGAGGCATCGAGCGCGGGCACCGACACGGTTGTCTCGTCGGTGACCAGGACACTGGGCGCCAACCTTGAGAACCTGACGTTGAGCGGCACTGCAGCGATCAACGGCACCGGCAACACGCTGGCCAACACCTTGATGGGCAACAGCGCTTCCAACACGCTCAACGGCGGCACCGGAGCGGACACGCTGCGCGGAGGGCTCGGTGACGACATCTATTTCGTCGACGTTGCCGGGGACGTCGTGCAGGAGAACGTGGGCGAGGGCACTGACACTGTCAACGCCTCGGTGGCCTGGACGCTGGGAGCCAACCTCGAGAACCTGACCCTCACCGGGTCCAGCGGCCTTGCAGGCACCGGCAACGCGCTGGACAACGTGCTCAGCGGCAACAGCGGCGCCAACCTGCTTGCCGGACTGGAGGGCAATGACACGTATATCGGTGGCGCCGGGGCCGACACCCTGAACGATGCCTCCACGACTTCCAATGACACCTACCAGTGGGGTCGCGGCTTGGGCAACGACACGATCACCGACGCGGGCGGGGCTGACCGCATTTCGCTCGCCACGGGAATCGTCGCTTCGGATGTGTCGATGCTGCGAAGCGGCAACCACTTGCAGATTCGCCTGGCCGGCGCCACGGACGTTCTGACGGTGAACAACTGGTATGTCAGCGCGGCCAACCGCATCGAGGAGATTCGCCTGGCCGACGGCACGTTGTTGTCAACCGCAGGCATGGCGCCCCTTTCGGCCGTTGGACGCTTGACCCAACCCGGCCAAATGGCGCGCCTGGACACGCCACGGATGGGCAGCGGTGGTGTGCAGTCAATTGGCGCTGCAAGCTCTGCGCAGGCGGAGCAACTGCTGATTCAGGCTATGGCCGCAATGGGAGCGCAACGTGGCGAAGCGTTCAGCCCTTGGGCCGCGTCGGCCATCTACGATCGCCGTGGCGAGTTTGTTCCTTAGTCGTCGGCCCTGCAAAACCCCCAGAACCCGCATGAACAATGGCGATTCGGTGCATGCGGTGCGCGCGGATTCTCTCAAGAAGTGTTGGATGACGTGCTGATTCCTGAGAGGTCTGCACCGAGGTTTTGCGCCACGCCCGGCCCAACGGGCGCGGCCTTGGCCCGGCTGGATACGTGAGAATGCGGGTCTGTAGGCCCGCTTGGGGCTTCCGCCAAACCACATGACCTGGTTGGGCGCCCACCTGAACCCGCGCCTGCGATCAACCTCAAGAGTCCTGTCATGTCCTGGGTCGACAAAGAACTGAATCGCCGCAAGAAGACGGCTGTGCGCGACACCGAGCCCGGCTTGCCATTGCATCAACCCAAGGAAGCGGTTGATCCGGTGGAAAAACTCCAGGCGCTGTGGCAGCGCCTGGAGGAGCACAACGTGGCCCTGCCCGCGCCGCTGCGCTTGCGCCGAGAGGTTCATCAACCGGGCAAGTTCGCCGGCCCGGGCCCGTCTTTTCCGGTGGCTTTGGTGGCTTCCAACGGTGCCTGCCTGGGCTTGACCGATGAAGGCCTGCGCTACATCTGGCCCGAAAAGTCCGCCCGCAAAAGCAACAATTTCTGGATCCGCTGGAAGGCGGGCCAGGGTTTTGTCATCAACCGCCGCGTGGGCGGTACTCCGTCGGGCACCTTCGAGGATGAGCACAAGTTCAACGAAGAAAGCGTGGAACACATCATCAAGTGCCTGGTGACCAACGTGCGGGTCAAGAGCAAGTCGCTGCACACCGGACGAATCCTGTTCATCTGGCGTCGCTACTGAGAGCCCCAAGGCCGGCCGGGGCCGGCCGTCCCCCGCGGGGATCACGGAAAGTGGCAAAGCCACATTTCCTTGGGAGCGATGCCCAGCACAGGGCCGGGTCCGGCAGCCGCCCCAGACCCGACCCCCAACCCCAACATTGGGCGCGCCATCGGTGCCGCCTTCAACTCACACAAAAGGAGAGATCGGCATGGACTTGGGGCTACAAGGCAAATGGGCGCTGGTGTGCGCGGCCAGCAAGGGCCTGGGCAAGGGTTGCGCCCAGGCGCTGGTGCAAGAGGGCGTTCACGTGGTCATCACGGCCCGCGGCCAGGATGCGCTGCAGGTCACGGCCGATGAACTGCGCCGACTGGCGCCGGGGGTTCAGGTGCTGGCGGTGGCGGGTGACATCACCACTGCGGCCGGTCGGGCGGCGGCTTTGGCGGCCTGTCCGCAGGTTGACATCCTGATCAACAACGCAGGCGGTCCACCGCCGGGCGACTTCCGTGACTGGAGCCGCGACGACTGGATTAAGGCGCTTGACGCCAACATGCTGACGCCCATCGAGTTGATCAAGTCCACGGTGGACGGCATGTCGGCGCGCGGTTTTGGCCGGGTCATCAATATCACCTCGGCGGCGGTCAAGGCGCCGATCGACATCCTGGGCCTGAGCAACGGTGCCCGCTCGGGGTTGACGGGTTTTGTGGCCGGGCTGGCGCGCCAGCCCAAGCTGGCTTCACGCAACGTCACCATCAACAGCCTGTTGCCAGGGCCCTTTGACACCGACCGCCTGCGCGGCACCATGGCCGGCGCCGCTGCCAAGACGGGCAAAGCCGTCGAGGTGCTGCTCGAAGAGCGGCGTCAGCTCAACCCGACGCGCCGCTTTGGCACCGCGCAGGAGTTTGGCGCCTTCTGCGCCTTCTTGTGCAGTCAGCATGCGGGTTATGTGACGGGCCAGAACCTGCTGCTCGACGGCGGCGCTTATCCGGGCACGTACTGAGCACCCCCAGGTCCGGGCTGCGCCCATCCCGCCCCCCCCGAGGGGGATGAGCAAAGTAAGCAAGTGACATTTGCTCATGAGCGCAGGCAGGCACGGCGCAGTTTTGCAACCGCGCCTTGGCGTGCCTCAGGTCATCTGACGGGCTGACGGTCCATCGCGATGCCGATGCCAGCGACGATCAGCACAAATGCCGCTGCGTGATAGGGCTCAGGCGCCTCGCCCAGCAGCGACGACGTGAGCAGCGCGGCAAAAAGCGGTGTCAGGTTGGCAAAGAAGGCGGCCAGTGCGGGCCCGCCTTCGGCCACGCCCAGGCCCCAGCAGCGGTAGGCTGCAATCGACGAGCCCAGCGAAACGTAGAGCAAGGCGGCCACGACAGCCCAGCTCCATTGAATGGGCGCCGCCCCCAGCGCCTGTTCACCTGCGGTGAGCGTGCCGGCCGCCAGCAGGCCAAACAAGGCCTGGATCAACAGAAATCCGGCCCAGTCCCAGCCTTCGCTGGCGCTGGGCCGCTGCTGCCCCTGCATGTGGGCGGGTGGCCGCACCAGCAGCCAGCTGTAAAAGGCCCAGCCAATGGCCGCCAGCAAAACGTAGACATCGCCCACCACCCACTGCACCTGCATCAGCGTGTGGAGTGAGCCGCGGCTGATCACCACGCACACCCCGAGCAGACCGACGGCGGCACCGGCCCATTGCGCGGGGCGTGGCCGTTGCCCGTAGCACAACGCGCCCACCGCCAACATCCAGACCGGCATGCTCGAGGCGACCAGCGTCACGTTCAACGGCGACGAGCTGACCAGGGCCAGGTACTGCAAGGAGTTGTAGGCACCCGCACCCAGCACCCCCAGCATCAACAGGTAAGGCCAACGCTCGGTCAGCCGGGACAGCGGCCACAGCGCCCGCCAGGCGAAGGGCAGCAACAGCAAGGCGGTCAGCAGCCAGCGGATGAAGTTCAGGGTCAACGGCGGAACGTGGCCCACCAGCAGACGGCCGACCACCGCGTTGCCGGCCCACAGCAAGGGCGGCACGGTGAGCAGCAGGGCCAGGCGCAATGACAGTTTCAAGGACACCGCTTCAAGGACACAGATCTAAGGACGACAGATCTAAGGACGACAGCTTCAAGGTGTCATCGGCTCGCCGCAGTTCCAGCACTGCTCAAAAGGCCCGTCGACGATTTCTTGGCAGGCCCGGCAGGCCCAGCGGTGGTGGGGCCGGTGCTGCAGGTCGTCCAGCAAGGCGGTGGCGCTGCTGTGCTGGCGGTCGTCTTGAACCCAGACCTCGGGCAGTGCCTGGTCGGGCGGGATCTCGCCAGCAATGCCGCCTGCATAGGCCCGTTGCACATGCGCTTGAATGCCCGCGCCCGTCAGCATGTCGGCCCACAGGGTGGCCAAGACGAGGTTGGGAGCTTGCAGCACGCGCTTCATGGGGACGCGTTGATGTTGCCACGTCAAACGGGTGTCGCCAGATGTCGTAACCTCGCGAGTCCGGTTGGTCGTCGCCCTGGCGTGCCCAGGCTGCCGCCGCAAACCTCGCCACCCCACCGTTACCCTTAGGAGCACCATGCCACGCGCCATCCAGATCACCGCTTACGGCGGCCCCGAGCAACTTCAGTTGGTTGACCTGCCCGTCGGTGAACCCGGCCCCGGCGAAATCCGCATCCGGCACCATGCCTGCGGTTTGAACTTCATCGATGTCTACCAACGCACGGGTCTGTACGCCAACCCCTTGCCGCTGACGCTGGGCATGGAGGGCGCTGGCGTGGTGGAAGCCGTGGGCCCGGGTGTCACCCACCTGAAAGTCGGCGATCGTGCCGCCTACGCCAGCAACCCGCCCGGCAGTTACAGCGAAGCGCGCGTGATGCCGGCCAAGACGGTGGTGAAGCTGCCCGACCACATCGCCTTTGACACCGCTGCGGGCATGATGCTCAAGGGCCTGACCGCCCAGTACCTGCTCAAGCGGACGCTGCCGGTGCAGGGCTTGAAGGCCGGCGACCACGTGCTCTTTCATGCGGCCGCCGGTGGCGTGGGCCTGATTGCCTGCCAGTGGGCCAGGGCGCTGGGTCTTCAGCTCATCGGTACGGCGGGCAGCGCCGCCAAGTGTGCGCTGGCGCTGGAGCATGGCGCGGCCCACGTCATCGACTACAGCCGAGAGGACTTTGTGGCCCGCGTCAAGGACATCACCGGCGGCCAAGGTGTCAAGGTGGTCTACGACTCGGTCGGCAAGGACACTTGGGAGGGCAGCCTGAACTGCCTGCGGCCTTTCGGCCTGATGGCCAGCTTTGGCAATGCTTCCGGGCCGGTGCCACCTTTTGCGCCGGGGGCGCTGGGGGCCAAAGGGTCGCTCTACGTGACGCGGCAAACCCTGTTTACCCACATCGCCAGCCGCGAAGCCACGCAGGAAATGGCCGACGACCTGTTCGACGTGGTGGGCAGCGGGGCGGTGAAGATTCGCATCGATCAGCGCTACCCGCTGGCCGATGTGGCGCAGGCACACCGCGATCTGGAAGCGCGCAAGACCACCGGTTCCACGGTGCTCATGCCCTGATGACGGCGGCCGGGCAAACGCCGGGTCGGCCAGGGGGCATCAACTTTCGCGTTTCCTTTCGCGCTTCCTTTCGCGCTTCTGAAAAGCCAACAGCCCGCGCAAGGCGGGCTGTTGGCGTTGGGGTTGGACGGACTCAGTTGGCC
>JAYVSX010000107.1:0-19578 GCA_043774975.1 Rubrivivax sp. | reverse complement strand
GCGCTGGAAGATCCAGTTCTGCCAGGCGGTCAGGCGGCCGAAGACGCGGGTGAACATGTTCTCGGGGCCGTTGAAGCGCAGGTTGGCTTCCAGGCCGGTCAGCGCGTCAGGGCTCATGGCAACGCGCTCTTCCACGGCAATGCGCACCTCGTCGGCCCAATCGATGTCGTCGGGGTTGCTGGTCACCAAGCCCAGCGCGAAGGCGGCGTCGGCGTCCAGGGCCTTGCCCACGGCGGCGCGCACGGCGTCCAGCGCCGGGGCTTCGCTGTAGAAGCGGCGCTGCAGGCGGCTTTGGCCGGTGACCATGGAGAAGTGGCCGAAGTTCAACTCGCCCACGGTGATCTTGGGCGACCGCACCGCGTCGTCGGGCAGCATCAGCTGGTAGCTGCGGTCGCAGGCCAAGGCCAGTTCCAGCAGGCTGCCGGCGAAGCAGCTGCCGGGTTCGATCAGCGCAAACAGGCTGCGGCTGCTGACGTCAAGCCGGCTGAAGGTGCGGCGCAGCAGGCCGATGGTTTCGCGCACCAGCCAGTGGCCCTGGTGCGCCAGCAGCACGGCGTCAGAAGCCAGCACCGCGGCCGTACCGTCACCTTCAGCGCCCTGGGTCTTGATCAGCCAGGTGCCAATGTCCAGCTCATTCGTGCGCATCTGCAGGATGGCGTCTTCCAGGTCGCGGGCCATCGCCAGCGGGTACCAGGCGGCGCCTTGGGCCAGGATGCCGGCCACGTCGGTGGGCTGCGGGCCGCTGGGGGCCTTCACGGTGAAGGTGGCGGTGCGCTTGCTGCGGTCGATATCCACTGTGACGTGGGTGTAGCGCAGCGCGTCGGCTGCCACGGTGCAGGCCAGCGGGGTCAGCGCCACGCCTTGCGGGTTTGTCTCAGCGGCTGGCCGGTCGCTGAGCGCGGCGAGTTGCAGCGCACGCTCCTGCACCTTGGCAGCAAAGGCGGCGGGCTTGGCGATGTCGTCCACCAGGCGCCACTGTTTGGCCTTGGCGCCGCGCACGCCTTCCACGCTGGTGCAGAAGATGTCTGCCAGGTCGTGGCGCACCTTGCGCTTGTCGGTCACACGCGTCAGGCCGCCGGTGCCGGGCAGCACGCCCAACAGTGGCACCTCGGGCAGGCTGACGGCGCTGCTGCGGTCGTCGACCAGGATGATCTCGTCGCAAGCCAGCGCCAGCTCGTAGCCGCCGCCGGCGCAGGCGCCGTTGACGGCGGCCAGGAATTTCAGGCCACGGTGGGTGCTGCTGTCTTCCAGGCCGTTGCGGGTTTCATTGGTGAACTTGCAGAAGTTCACCTTCCAGGCGTGGCTGCTGACGCCCAGCATGAAGATGTTGGCGCCCGAGCAGAACACGCGGTCCTTGGCGCTGGTCAAAACGACGGTGCGCACTTCGGGGTGTTCAAAGCGAATCCGCTGGAGGGCGTCGTTCAGCTCGATGTCCACGCCCAGGTCGTAGCTGTTGAGCTTGAGCTTGTAGCCCGGCCGCAGACCGGCGTTTTCATCGAAGTCGGCGGCCAGGGTGGCCACCGGGCCTTCGAACTTCAGCTTCCAGTGGCGGTATTGGCTGGGCTGGGTGCGGTAGTCGACGCGGGGGTTGTGGTTCATGGTGCACTCCTGCGGCTGCGCACGATGTTGCGTGTGCTGCGGTGTTGATGATGAGCATCATATTGCATGTGTCGAAGGCGTGTAAAGCACTTTACTGCATCTTCTTACTGCGACCACTTACTGCAGCTCTTTACTGCAGCTCTTCACTGCATCCATTCGAGCCGACCCTTGACCTGCGGCTTCATGCCGGCAACAGCAAGGCCTGTCGCACCAGCGTGCGCAGCGCCGCAAAGGTGGGCTCTAGCGGCAGCTCACTGGTGTCCAACTTGAATTCGGACTTGGAGTAGAACGCGGCGCGGCCGGCCAGGATGCCTTTCAGGTCTGCCATCGCCTCGCGGCTGGCGGCCATGGGGCGCAGGTCGCCCTGGGCGGTGACGCGTTTCATGTGGTCTTCGGGGTCGGCCTGCAGCCAGACGGTGGTGCAGTGGCTGAGCAACTGGTTGAAGGTGGCCGCGTCGCTGACGATGCCGCCGGGTGTGGCGATCACGGCCTCGGGGTAGATCTGGATGGCTTCTTCCAGCGCCCGGCGCTCGTAGCGGCGGTAGGCGTTCTGGCCGTACAGGCCCTGGACTTCACTGATGCTGCAGCCGGCGAACTTTTCGATCTCGCGGCTGAGCTCCACGAAGGGGTAGCCCAAGTCGTCGGCCAGCATCTGGCCCAGCGTGGACTTGCCAGCGCCGCGCAGGCCCACCAGTGCCACCCGCGTGCTGCGCGCCGCGCCGCGCTGCGCGTTGGCGCCGCCCGTGCCCAGCAGCTCGCCCACGGCCACGCGCACCCGGCGCAGCGTGTCTTCGTCGCAGCGCTCCAGCAGTTCGCGGATCAGCAGCCATTCGGGGCTGGTCGTGGTGACGTCGCCCAGCAGTTCGGCCAGGCTGCACTGCAGCGCGCCTGCCACCTGCAGCAGCACCAGGATGCTGGCGTTGCCGATGCCGTATTCCAGGTTGGCCAGGTGGCGTTCGCTCACATCAGCGGCCAGGGCCACGGCCTTGCGTGTCATGCCACGGCGGGCGCGCAGCGCGCGCACGCGGTCGCCCAGCGCTACCAGGAAGGGGTTCTTTTCTTCGCTGTCGGTGGGCGGGTTGGCCTCGGCAGCCGGGGTTATCCCGAGTTCATGCAATATAGTGCTTGACATGCTGTTGACGCGGTTTTATGGTGCTGGCACGCACAATAGTGCATACCACCCCGGGGCGCAAGCCCGACCGCCATGACACCTCAGGTCTTCAACTTCGCGCAGCACCTGCTGGGCGTGAACGCACAGCGCGCCGCCAAGGCCGCCTTCGTCGACGACCTGGGCACGCTGAGCTACGGTCAACTGGACGAGCGCGTTCGCCGCATGGCTGCCGCGCTGCGCCACCTGGGCATCCGCCGTGAAGAACGGGTGCTGGTGCTGATGCAGGACACCAACGACTGGCCGGTGGCCTTTTTGGGCGCGCTGTACGCAGGCCTGGTGCCCGTGGCGGTGAACACGCTGCTGACGGCCGACGACTACGCCTACATGCTGGAGCATTCACGTGCGCAGGCTGCCGTGGTGTCGGGTGCGCTGTTGCCGGCGCTGACCGCGGCCATGAGCAAGAGCGATCACGAGGTGGGCAAGGTCATCGTGTCGCGAGCCGTGGCGCCACTCCATCCCGCCGAGGTGGACTTGGAAGCCTTCCTGCAAGCCCAAGCCCCAATGCAAAAGGCCGCCGCCACCAGCCCTGACGACCCGGGCTTCTGGCTCTACAGCAGCGGCTCCACCGGCCGCCCCAAGGGCACCGTGCATTCGCACGCCAACCCCTACTGGACCTGCGAGCTGTATGGCAAGGCCGTGCTCGGCCTGACCGAAGCCGACGTGTGCTTCAGCGCGGCCAAGCTGTTTTTTGCCTACGGCTTGGGCAACGGGCTGAGCTTTCCCATGAGCGTGGGGGCCACCACCATCCTGATGGCCGAGCGGCCTACACCGGAAGCCACCTTCAAGCGGTGGCGCGGCGAAGTGGGTGGCGCGGGTGGCGCGAGTGGTGCAGGTGGCAAGGATGGCGAAGCTGGCGTAGCTGGCGAAGTCAGTGAAGGTCTGCAACCGGGCCTCAAGCCCACCGTGTTCTTCGGCGCGCCCACCGGCTTTGCCGGCATGCTGGCGTCACCGCTGCTGCCCGCCCGCAGCGACGTGGCGCTGCGCATGGCATCCAGCGCCGGCGAGGCCTTGCCGGCCGACATTGGCCAGCGTTTCCAGCGCCACTTCGGCGTGCCCATCGTCGACGGCATCGGTTCGACCGAGATGCTGCACATCTTTTTGTCCAACACGCCCACGCAAGTGCGCTACGGCACCACCGGCTGGCCGGTGCCGGGCTACCAGATCGAGCTGCGCGGCGAAGACGGTGGCCCGGTGCCCGACGGCGAACCGGGCGACCTCTACATCCAAGGCCCCAGCGCCGCCATGATGTACTGGGGCAACCGCGAGAAGACCCGCGAGACCTTCCAGGGCGGCTGGACAAAAAGCGGCGACAAGTACGTGAAGAACGCCGACGGCACCTTCACCTACAGCGGGCGCACAGACGACATGCTCAAGGTCAGTGGCATTTACGTCAGCCCCTTCGAAGTGGAATCCACCCTGGTGCAGCACCCGGCGGTGCTGGAAGCCGCGGTGATCGGCGTGCCCGACGCCCAGGGCCTGACCAAGACCAAGGCCTTCGTGGTGCTGAAGGCGGGCGGCGTGGCCACCGACGCCGAACTCAAGGCCTTTGTGAAAGACAAGTTGGCGCCCTACAAGTACCCGCGCCTGATCGAGTTTGTGGCCGAGTTGCCCAAGACCGCCACCGGCAAGATCCAGCGCTTCAAGTTGCGCGAACAGGAACAGCGCACCTGACCATGCAGCCCCGCGTGTCTTTTGTCGACATCACCTGGGCCGGCCGAGCGGTGCGCATCGAACACGCCTTCGTGGGCGTGCACGAACCGCGCGCGCCGTGGTTGGTGTTTTTGCACGAAGGCCTGGGCTCGCTGGCCATGTGGAAGGACTTCCCGCAGCAGCTGTGCGCGGCGGCGGGCCTGCGCGGCCTGGTGTATTCGCGGCCCGGTTATGGCCGCAGCACACCGCGCGCGCAGGAAGAAGCCTGGGGAGCGGACTTCATGCACCGGCAGGCCTTCGAGGTCTTGCCTGCGCTGCTGCAGGCGCTGGGCATCACCGGCCCTTACGCACTGTTCGGCCACAGCGATGGCGGCTCGATCAGCCTGCTGCACGCGGCGCGCTTTGTCGACCGGGTGTCGCGCACGCTGGTGGTGGCGCCGCACATCAGGGTCGAAGAGGTTGCGCTGGCCAGCATCGAACAGGCCCGCATCGCATACGAGACCAGCGACCTGAAAGCCCGTCTGGCCAAGTACCACGATGACCCGGACTCGGCCTTCTACGGCTGGAATCGCATCTGGTTGCACCCGCCGTTTGCACAGTGGTCGATCGAAGCCGATTTGGCCACCATCCGCTGCCCGGTGTTGGCGGTGCAGGGCACAGAAGACGAGTACGGCACCCTGGAGCAAATACGGGGCATCCAGCGGCGCCTGCCGCGCACACAATTGCTGGAGCTGAACGCTTGCGGACATTCTCCGCACCGTGACCAGCCCCAAGCCTTGATCCAAGCCGCCACCGAATTTTTCACCCCTCTCGTCAATCTCGGAGACACACGATGAACCTGTTCAAGACCACTGTCCTGGCTGCGGCTGCAACCCTGGCCACACTGGCCTCATCAGCCGCGTTGGCCCAGGGCGCCAAGCTCAAGGTCGGCTTGATGCTGCCGGCCACGGGCACCTTTGCCGCGCTGGGCACGGCCATCGAAAACGGCTTCAAGCTGCACGTGACCGAGCAGGGCGGCAAGCTCGGTGGGCGCGAGATTGAGTTTGTGAAGGTCGACGACGAGAGCGACCCGTCCAAGGCCACCGACAACGTCAACAAGCTGGTCAAGCGCGACAACGTCGATGTGATCATCGGTACCGTGCACAGCGGCGTGGCCATGGCGATGGCGCGGGTGGCCAAGGAAAGCGGCACGCTGCTCATCGTGCCCAACGCCGGCGCCGGCGCGGTGACGGGCGCCATGTGCGCGCCCAACATTTTTCGCAGCAGCTTCAGCAACTGGCAACCGGGTTACGCGATGGGCGAAGTGGTGGCCAAGAAGGGCCACAAGAAGGTGGTCACCATCACCTGGAAGTACGCCGCCGGTGACGAAAGTGTGGCCGGTTTCAAAGAGGCTTACACCAAGGGTGGCGGCCAGGTGGTCAAAGAGCTGAGCCTGCCCTTTCCGGGTGTGGAGTTCCAGGCGCTGTTGACCGAAATTGCTTCGCTCAAGCCCGATGCGGTCTACACCTTCTTTGCAGGCGGTGGCGCTGTGAAGTTCGTCAAGGACTATTCAGCGGCCGGCCTGAAAAAGAGCATTCCGCTTTACGGTGCCGGCTTCCTGACCGACGGCACGCTGGAGGCGCAGGGCGCCGACGCCGATGGCATCCTGACCGCCATGCATTACGCCGACGGCTTGAACACGCCGCGCGACAACGCCTTCCGTCTGGCCTATGTCAAGGCCTTCAAGCTGCAGCCCGATGTCTACGCCGTGCAGGGTTATGACGCTGCGCAGATGTTGAGCATCGGCTTGAACGCGGTCAAAGGCGACGTCAGCAAGAAGGCCGAATTTGCCGCTGCGCTGCGCAAGGCCAAGATCGACAGCCCGCGCGGTGCGTTTGTGCTGGGCAAGAACCACGACCCGGTGCAAGACTTTTACCTGCGCCAGGTCAGTGGCAAGGAAAACAAGGTGGTTGGGATGGCGGCCAAGGCCCTGGCCGACCCCGGCAAGGGTTGCAACATGTGAGCATCTTCCTGCTGCGCGGCTCGATCCGGGCCCTGCGCTGCTCGCCGTACGGGTGTACGGCTGCGCTGCTCGAACCCGGCTAGGGCCGCTCGCGACGGAAGCTGTCTCACATGCCCCATCGCTGACGCGGAAGTCTGGGTTTGCCATACCGCGTGAAAGTTAGCTCGCTTAGAAGTCATGGACCTTGCCACCTTTCTTGTCCAATGCCTGAACTCGCTGCAGTACGGGCTGCTGCTGTTTCTGGTGGCCTCGGGGCTGACGCTGATCTTCGGCATCATGGGTGTCATCAACCTGGCGCACGGCAGCTTCTACATGATCGGCGCCTACATGGCCTATGCGCTGGCGCCGGTGGTGGGCAGCACCTTTGGCGGCGGCTTCTTTGCCACGCTGCTGGTGGGTGTGGTGCTGGCGGGGTTGCTGGGCTACCTGCTGGAGTGGGTGTTCTTCAGCTACCTTTACGAGCGCGAACACCTGCAGCAGGTGCTGATGACCTACGGCCTGATCCTGGTGTTTGAGGAACTGCGCAGCCTGCTGGTGGGCGACGATGTGCACGGTGTGAAGCCGCCCGACATCCTGGCCGGCACCTTGCCGTTGGGTGACCTGATGACCTACCCGGTTTACCGCCTGTTCATCAGCGGCGTGTGCCTGCTGTTGGCCCTGGGCATGTACCTGGTGTTCACGCGCACCCGGCTGGGCATGATGATCCGGGCTGGCAGCACCAACCGCGAAATGGTGCAGAGCCTGGGCGTGGACATCAGCTTTCTCTACCGCGTGGTGTTTGCCGCCGGTGTGGCCATTGCGGTGCTGGCCGGCATGGTGGCCGCGCCGGTCAGCAGCGTCTACCCGGGCATGGGCAGCACGGTGCTGATCATCTGCTTTGTGGTGGTGGTCATCGGCGGCATCGGCAGCATTCGCGGCGCGCTGGTGGCGGCGCTGTTGATCGGCTTTGTCGACACCTTTGGCAAGGTGCTGATGCCGCAGGCCGCCGGGGTGCTGGTTTATGTGCTGATGGCCTTGATCCTGCTCTGGAAGCCGGACGGCCTGTTCAAGGCCGGATGATGTGGACCACCCCCGTAGCGCCTTCGGCGCTTCCCCTCAAGGGGGCGCACCCAGCGGCCCGGCAGAGCCGGGTCCGCGGCTGCCGCTTGATGGCAACTGACTCATGATTCCCACATCCGTTTCCAGTCGATTTCTTTTTGTCGCGTTGTGCTTTGGCGCGCTGGCGATCTGGCCCTTTGTCACCGGCTCTTTCGGCGTTGACCTGGTCACCAAGATCATGATCTACGCGATCTTCGCGCTGAGCCTGGAACTGCTGGTGGGCAGCACCGGACTGGTGTGCTTCGGGCAGGCGGCCTTCTTTGGCATTGGTGCCTACGGCGCGGTGCTGCTGAGCCCCGCCGACAGCGGTGCCAACCTGCTGTGGCTGTTGCCGGCCTGCGTGTTGGCGGCGGCGGCTTATGCGCTGGCGGTGGGTGCACTGTCACTGCGCACCAAGGGCGTCTACTTCATCATGGTCACGCTGGCCTTCGCGCAGATGGCTTACTACGTGGTGCACGACACGCCGCTGGGCGGCGGCACCGACGGCATCTACCTCAACGTGAAGCCGGGCCTGGGCGACGCGTTCGTGCTCAAGGGCCCGATGCAGATGTACTTCTTCACCTGGCTGTGCTTGCTGGCGGTGTTTGCCACGTTGGCGCTGCTGCTGCGCAGCCGCTTCGGCCGCGCGCTGGCGGGCATCCGCGTCAACGAGCAGCGCATGCGGGCCACCGGCTTTTCGACCTACCCGTACAAGTTGGCGGCCTTCACCATTTCGGGCGGCATGGCGGGGCTGGCGGGTTTTTTGTTTGGTGTGAAGGACGGTTACGTCAACCCCGAACTGATGAGTTGGCACCTGAGCGGCGCGGTGCTGATCATGATCATCCTGGGTGGCCTGGGCCACCTGCGCGGCGCGCTGCTGGGCGCCTTTGCCTTTGCGCTGCTGCAGGAATTTTTCAAGTCGGAAGCCATCTTTGGCAACTTTGCCAAGCACTGGCACTTAGGTCTGGGGCTGACCATCATCGCCAGTGTGGCGCTGCTGCCCAAGGGCCTGGTGGGCCTGCCGGCGCAATGGCGCGACCGGCTGGTGGGCCGTAGCGCCCGCAACCGCGCTTCGGCGGGGGAACTGCCATGAGCGAGGTCTTGCTGCGTGGCCACGACATCACGCGCCGTTGGGGTGGCCTGGTGGCGGTGGACCGGGTGTCGCTGGATTTGCAACGTGGCCAGGTGCACGCGGTGATTGGCACCAACGGCGCGGGCAAGTCGACGCTGATCAACATCTTGTCGGGCGAGATTGCGCCGTCCAGCGGTCGGGTCGAACTGCTGGGGCACGACGTCACCGATTGGACCCAACCCCGTCGCGCACGCGCGGGCCTGGGCCGCAGCTACCAGCGCAACACCATCTACCCCAGCTTCACGGTGCTGGAAAACTGCCGCCTGGCGGCGCAGGCAGGCCAGCAAAAGGCCTGGGCCTGGTGGCAAGACGCCCAGCACTGCCCGTACAGCACCGGCCTGGCGCATCAGGTGGCCGAGCGTGCAGGGCTGACGCCACTGTTGCAGCGCAGCGCTGGCCTGCTGAGCCACGGCCAGAAACGTCAACTGGAGATCGCGATGTGCCTGGCCACCCAACCCCAGGTGCTGCTGCTGGACGAACCGCTGGCCGGCATGGGCGCCGAAGAAACCGACCGCATGCTGGCCTTGCTGTCCGAACTGCGCAACGGCCATGCGATCCTGCTGGTGGAACACGACATGGACGCGGTGTTTCGCATTGCCGACCGCATCACCGTGATGGTCAACGGCACGGTCATCGCCAGCGACACACCGCAAGCCGTGCGCGCCAGTGCCGACGTGCAGGCGGCCTACCTGGGTGGGCACTGATCACCATGGCTGAGCTGATTCTGGAAGGCCAGGACCTGCACGCCTGGTACGGCAGCAGCCACGTGCTGCACGGCGTGGACATTCGCGTCGCGCGCGGCGAGACCCTGGGCCTGCTGGGGCGCAACGGCATGGGCAAAAGCACGCTGATCCGCACGCTGCTGGGCCACGTGGCCCAGCGTGACGGGCGAATCCAGCTGCTGGGCCACGATGTGTCACGCGCCAAACCGCATCAGGTGGCGCGCTTGGGTGTGGCCTACGTGCCCGAGGGGCGCGGTGTGTTTCCCAACCTCAGCGTGCGTGAAAACCTGGTCATGGCGGCGCGCAAGGGGCCAGGCGGCCGCGACGACTGGTCGCTGGACCGCGTGCTGCAGACCTTTCCGCGCCTGGGCGAGCGCTTGGGCAACCTGGGCGCGCAGCTCTCAGGCGGTGAGCAGCAGATGCTGTCGATTGGCCGGGCGCTGATGACCCACCCCGAACTGATCATCCTGGACGAAGCCACCGAAGGCCTGGCGCCGCTGATCGTGGCCGAGATCTGGCGTGTCATCGCGCAAATTCGGGCGGCTGGTATTGCTACGCTGATCGTTGACCGCGACTACCGCAAGGTGCTGGCGCACAGCGACCGCGCGCTGGTGCTGCAAAAGGGGCAGGTGGTGTTGCAGGGTGAGTCGGCGCAGCTGCGCGACAGCGCTGAGGTGGCGGCTTACTTGGGTGTTTGACACGACCGACTCGACTGACGCAACTGACGTAACTGACGCAACTGACGCCGACCCCGCTGACACGACTCACCCGACCGACGTCACCGACCGATGCCACCGACGCAACCCACTCCACCGACCGTGTCCACTCCGCAATCCGCCGCCGACAAGGCCTTTGTGCCTTACCCCTTCGAGCCGGTGCGTCACAGCGCCCGCTTGCCAGCGCTGTTTGACGGCATCGAGGCCCAAGTCCACCCGGTGGTGGTGGTGGGCGGTGGGCCGGTGGGTTACTGCACCGCGCTGGGCCTGGCCTTGCAGGGTGTGCCGGTGGTGCTGCTGGAGGCCGACGACGGGGTCTGCACCGGCAGCCGCGCCATCTGCATTTCGCGCCGCAGCCTGGAGATCATGCAGCGGCTGGGTGCCTTGCCCGGATTCCTGCAGCACGGGCTGCCCTGGACCGGCGGCCGCAGCTTCTACCGCCAGCAAGAGGTGCTGAGCTTCAGCCTGCCGCAAGATGCCAACCAGCAGTTGCCGCCGATGGTCAACCTGGCGCAGTACCGCATCGAGCAGATCCTGTTGGACCAGGCGCAAGCCCGCCCCGACTTGATTGACATCCGCTGGCAGAGCCAGCTCACCGGGCTGAGGGCCAGCGAAACCGGGGTGCTGCTGGACGTGGCCACGCCGCAAGGCCGCTACCGCCTGCGCAGCGACTGGCTGGTGGCCGCCGACGGCGGCCGCAGCACGGTGCGCGAGTCGCTGGGCTTGAAGCTGCAAGGCACCACCTATGAAGGGCGTTATGTCATCGTCGACATCGATCTGAAAAGCACCCGCCCGACCGAGCGGCTGGCCTACTTCGACCCACCCTGCAACCCCGGCTCGACGGTGCTGGTGCACAAGCAGCCGGGCGACGTGTGGCGCATCGACTACCAGCTGCAGGAGGGTGAAGACCCCGATGCCGCGATCCTGCCCGCCAACGTGCTGCCACGCGTGCAGAGCCTGCTCGACATGATGGGTGAAACGGGCGCCTGGTCGCCGATCTGGACCGGCCTGTACAAAGCCAATGCGCTGACCCTGCCGCGCTACCGCCACGGACGCGTGCTGCTGGCCGGGGACGCCGCGCACCTGTTGCCGATCTTCGGCGTGCGCGGCGCCAACTCGGGCATCGACGACGCCGACAACCTGGCCTGGAAGCTGGCCCTGGTGGTGCGCGGCGTGGCCCAGCCCACGCTACTGGACAGCTACAGCCACGAGCGCGTGGCCGCTGCGCATGAAAACCTGCGTCACGCCAGCAAGAGCACCGAGTTCATGGCGCCACCGTCGTTTGCTTTTGAGCTGATGCGCCAGGCGGTGCTGGGCTTGGCGGCGCGACATCCGGGCCTGCAGTCGCTGATCAACCCGCGTCAGACCACCGCCATCTGCTATGGCGATTCACCGCTTAACGCCTGGCCACAACGCGCAGCCGCCTGTGCTGCCGGGCCAGCGCCCGGCACAGTGTTGCCCGAATGCCCCATGACCTTGGCCGACGGCACGCCCAGCTACCTGACGAAGTGGTTGCAAGGCGACTTTGTGGCGCTGAGCTTTGGGCCGCACGGGGACCCCGAGCTGCAGGCCTGGGCTCGGCGTTGGCAGAACCGCTTGTTGCCGGTGGTGCTGCGCACCGTGGCGGCAACCGGGCCCGCCATCACACCCGCCATCGCACCCGCAACCCGTCTTGCATGCAGCGAGCCCGCCAGCGCTGACCAGGCCGCTGACGCCTGGGACCACACGGGCCGCTTGTGGCCGCTGCTGGGGGTTCAGACGGGCGCGTTGATCTTGTTGCGGCCCGACGGCCATGTGCTGGCGCGTTGGCCGGCCCTGCCCATAGATACCCTTCTGGCGGAGGCCGACCAGGCTTTGCAGCGGCTACTGGACCTGAAGGAGCCGGCATGAACGGCCAGCGCCCTGACCTGCTGATGAGCGACGCCGAGCGCGACGCCTGCTACACCCAGTTGTGCCAAACCCTCACCGTGGTGGGCGAGGCGCAGGCTTCGCTGCTGCTGGCTCGCCTGGCGCTGCTGCTGATGGAGAGGCTGGGCGACGCCCAGGTTGCCAGCGCGCTGATCGACGAGGCGGCGCGGGGCCTGCTGCCCAGCAACTGAACGTCGGCGCGTGGCTTTACGGGCCGGTGCCTGACTGCGCTTCTGACTGCGCTTCTGACCGCGCGCCTGACCGCACGTCAGTCCGCGCATCAATCCGCGCGTCTGATGCGGCCGGCCTGGGCGCAGCGCTGGACGCCAGGAACACCGCAGCCTGCACGCGGGACGTCAGCTTGAGCTTGCGCAGGATGTGCTGCACGTGAATCTTGACGGTGGTCTCGGCAATGGTCAGCGCACGGGCGATTTCCTTGTTGCTGGCCCCCAGCGCGATGTGGTTCAAGATTTCCAGCTCGCGCGGCGACAGCGTGGCCATGGCGTTGTGGGCTGCGCTGGTGCTGGTAGCCGAGCAGCCCGCACCGGCTGTGGGGCGGACGCCGGCTGAAGCCAGTGCGCCGTTGCTGGGCAGGGCCTGAAACGCCAACACCAGCTTAGGCGTCATCTCGGGGCTGACCACCGCCACGCCGGCCATGGTGCGCAGCAGGGCCTGGGCCAGGCCGTCGCTGTCCACCGTTTTCAGCAGGTAGCCCTGAGCACCGGCACGCAGCGCGGCGGCCAGGTCGCGCTGGTCTTCGCTGACGGTCAGCATCAGCACGCGCGCCTTCGGTGCGGCTTCACGCAGGCCGGGCAAAGCGTCAACGCCGTTCACGCCCGGCAGGTGGTTGTCCAACAAGATCAGGTCGGGCTGTGTTTGCTGGGCGCGGCGCTGGGCTTCGCTGGCGTCGGCGGCTTCGGCCACCACCACAAAGCGGGCGTCGCCGGCCAGCAGCGCGATCAAACCGCGGCGAAACAGGGTGTGGTCGTCAACGACCAGAATGCGGATGGCGGGGACGGTGTTCATGCGGGTGTGGCCTCTGGGGTGGCTAAGGTCAGCACGACACAGGTGCCTGCGCCGGGGACGGAGTCGATCAGCACGGTGGCGCCGATCTTGGCCGCGCGCTCCTGCATGATCTTCAAACCCACGTGGGTCTGGTCGAGCACCTGGGGTGCGGCGGCAAAACCGCAGCCGTCATCACGCACTTCCACGCGCCACTGCGGCGACTGCTGCACCTCGACCCACACCTGTTGTGCGCCGGCATGTTTACGCACATTGGACAGGGCCTCCTGGACCACGTGAAGCACCTGAACCTGAACGTCAGGGTCCAGCGGTAGGCCGTCGCCTTCGACCTGCAGCCAGGTGCTCAGGCCGGTCTGGTGTTCAAACTTCTGCAGCGTGGCCTGCAAGGCGTGGGCCACGTCTTCGGCGTTGGTGCGGGTGCGAAAGTGCAGCAGCAGTTCGCGCACATCGGCCAGGCTTTCGCGCACCCCTTCGTCCAGCTCTCCCATGGTGCGCTGCAAAGCCGGGGCGTCGTTTTTATCGACCGCCGTGCGCAGCAGGCCGGCCTGGATCTTCAGGAAGACCAGGCTCTGGGCGATCGAGTCGTGCAGCTCGCGCGCCAGCAGCCCGCGTTCTTCAGCCACCGCCGCTTCGCGTTGCAGGGCCTGTGCGCGCAGTCCTTCTATGGCACCGGCCAGGTGGCTGGCCAAGGCCTCCAGCCAGGCGCGGTCCTCGGGTGACAAGGTGATGCTGCCGACGAAGAACAGGTCGACTTCGCCGACCAGCCGTTCTTGCAGGCGCAGCGGCAGGCTGATGATGGTCTGGTAGCCGGCCTTCTGGCAGTGGGCCCGTTGGCCCGGCTCGGCCTGGGCCTGGATGGGAATCACGCGGGTCTGGGCCAGGGCTTGGGTTTGGCCACAAGAACACGCCGAGGTCGGCAGGCACTGCTCTTCGTCGATGATGTCCTGGGCCAGGCAGTCCGAGGCCAGCAGCAGGTAGCGCTGGTTGGACTCGTCAGCCCAGCGCACGGCGCTGGCGTCGGCCCGCGCCACACGGCGAAGCTGTTTGGCGAAACCCAGCGCCAAGTCTTGCAAGCTGCCGGCCCGGGTGGCAAAGGCTGCAGCTTCATACAGCGCCGCCAGGCGTGTGTGCTGCTGGTCCAGGTGCAGGGTCTTCTCCTGCACTTTGCTTTCCAGGTTCTGGTACAGGCCCTGCAGCGTCTGTGCCATTTGATTGAAGCCTTGGCCCAGGGCGCCAAATTCGTCTTTGGCACCCACGTCCACGCGCGCTGTCAGGTCGCCTTCCCCGGCGCGCTTCAAGCCGGCCTGCAACTGGGCCAGGGGGTTGAAGACAAAAAGGTAGGCTGAATAAAGCAAGGTCACCGCGCTGGCGATGGCCAGGCCCACCATGGTGAACTGCACCAGGTTCAGCGCCCCCGTCAGCCGGGCCAACTGGGCTTCGATGGCGCTGACAAAGTGGTCCACCTGCTCAACCATTGATTGCGCCTGCGCTGCCGCTTGGGCTGGTGCGGGCACAGGTTGCACTCGCCAGGTCTGGCGCAGCGCTTGCCAGGCGTTTTGCACATCGGCAAAGGCCTGCTGGGACTGCTTGTCCTGCGGCACGAACAGGGGGCGCGCTGGGTCGCCGTTGCGCAGCAGCTGCACGCCATCGTCAAACTGCTGCAGCTGTCGCTTCACGTGGGACGGGTCTGCGCTGGCCAGGGTTTGCGCCAGGCGCCAGGTTTGCATGCGCATGCGGCCTGCTTCGTTGACCGCCGCAGCGCCACCCTCGAGTTGCCAGGTGACGTGCAACGTCAAGCCGATTGACAGCAGCGCCACCAGCAGCAACGCGCTGCCAATGGCGCCCAGCTTGGCCGACAGGCTCCAGGTGCGGTGCATGGGTGGACTCTAGGGCTGGCGGCGGGCGCACCCCTTGACGCGCATCAAACTCCTGCTCGCGTGCTCATTGAACGCTGTGCGTCACGCTGGCCGACCGCAGATTTAATGCAACACCAGCAACGGAATCTGGCTGGCCGCCAAGACCGCCTTGGTCTGCGAGCCAAACAAGAATTCGCCGAAGGCACCACGCCCATGGGTCACCATCACGATCATGTCGCAGTGCCTGGACTCAGCTGCCGCAATGATGGCCTTGTGCACCAACGGCACTTCGTCGTGCCAGCCCTCGAAAGGCACGCCAGCTGCCGCCGCTGCGGCTTCAAACCCCTTCAGGATGCCTTGCGCATGGGCCAGACAGTCGGCCGCGTGTTGGCGCATCTCGTTGCGCATCAGCGCCTCGTTGCGCGGACCCAAGGGTATGGGGGGCAGGGGTTCGGCAACATAGCCAATCACGGTGGCGCCCAATTGCTGAGCCAAGGCCAGGCTTTTCGAGATGGCGCGCTCAGAAAGCTCTGATCCGTCAACCGGGACGAGGATGCGCTTGAACATGTTTTTTCTCCTGGCAGACCGATTCGGGCCGCTGCCGTATGCTAGTCCCAAGCAAACGCTGCGACTTTGACCTGGGCCAAACTTGTGTCACAGCGACGGCACGCCGCTGGGGTCCAGGCCATCGTCCGGGGTCTCCAGCAGATAGGGCCCGGTGCCGGCGTTGTCGGCCTTGTCGGCAGGCACAAAACCGCCGCGGCGCACGTCAAAGACGTGGACCTCGCCTTCTTCGATGAGGTAGTGCCAGCCGTGCAAGGTGAGCGTGCCGGCCTCGACCCGCTCACGCACCATGGGGTAGTCCATCAGGCGCTCGAGCTGCAGCACCACGGCGCGCTGCTCGGTGCGGCGCAGAACTTCGGGGCCGGGCTCGGCCACTGGCAGCGCGGCTTCGCGGCCCAGTTCCAGCCAGCGCGCCAGGTTCTGCGCGGCGGCGGGCACTTCGCCATACAGCGCCCGAATGGCGCCGCAGTGGCTGTGGCCGCAGACCACGATGCGCCGCACGCTCAAGTTGAGCACCGCAAATTCGATGGCCGCGGCAGTGCCATGAAAGCCCTGCGACTGGTCGTAGGGCGGCACGAAGGCGCCCACGTTGCGCACCAGGAACAGCTCACCCGGGCCGGCGCCGGTCAGCAGGTAGGGCACCAGGCGTGAGTCGCTGCATCCGATGAACAGCGTCAAGGGATGCTGGCCATCGTCGACCAGCATCTTGAAGTGCGCCCGTTGCAGCGGGAAGGCTTCTTGCTGAAAACGGCGCAGGCGCTCGAGCAGGTCGTCGGGCATGGCGGGGGCCGGCGATGGGGTTGGCACAGGCGCGCGTCCGGGCGCAGGCACGGGCGCTATTGCACCAACGGTGTGGCTGCTGTTTCCAGCTCCACGCCTTGAAGCCGAGCGGCCCCGGCCAAGAGCTGCAGGTACTGGCGCAAGGCGGTGGCGAACAGCTGTTGTCGCAGGTCTTGCGCCACGGCGGCCTTGACCTGTTCAAAGCTGGGCGTCAGGCCAGCGCGGCGGGCCAACACCTGCACCACATGCAGACCAAAGCGGCTGTGCACCAGGCGCGGCAGAACGCCCACCTCGGCATGGCCAAACAACTCGCGTGCGAATTCAGGTGCGCAGTCGGCTGCGGTCAGCCAGCCCAGTTCGCCGCCTTCGGTGCCGCTGGGGCAGTTGGACAGCTGGCGTGCGGCGTCGGCAAAGGCCGGGTCGCCACGGCCGTCCTGGGCGCGCAGGTCGATCAGGCAGGCCTCGGCGCGCTGGCGCAGCGCATTGACGTCCACGCCCGGGGTCACACCAAACAGCACGTGGCGCACCTGCACCGCTTCACCTTGTGTGTAGCGCGCGGTTTGGGCGATGAAGTGGCGTTGGCAGGCCTGCTCATCGGGGTCGGGCAGCGCCAAGGCTTGTTCCAGCAGCGATTCAATGGCGCCGCTGGCGGCTTCGCTGATGGCGCCTTCAAGCGGCGCCGGGTCGTTGCTGTCCAGCAAGCCGCTGCGCATGGCCTGCTGGCGCAGCAGTTCGGTGCAGGCGCGTTGGCGCAGTTCTTCGGGGCTCACGGCTTCGCCGTTCAGCGCCAGCGCTACGTCGTTGATCAAGGCGTTCACTGGAGTACCTTCGTGCTGCGCACTCCGGAATTCGCTCTTGGGGCGGCCCGGCGCGCTCATGTGGACCTCCGGACTTGGGACGGGTGCTGGGCGGACGGATCCTGCGCCGGCAAGCCAAGCCGCCTGGAGCGCACCAACTGATAGGGCCGAAACAGATAGGCGACGGTGCCAAAGCCGCTCCACACGTGCACCAGGCGGCTGAACGGAAAGAGCAGGAAGATCGTCATGCCCAACAGCATGTGAACCTGGAAGTGCCAATCCACACCGATCACCAGGCTGGCGTCCGGGCTGAACAGCACCAGGCCCTGCAGGTAGTTGGCCAACCTCAGCATGGTCTGCGGGTCGGACACATGGCTGTATGACGCTGGCAGCGTGGCCAGGCCAATCACCAGTTGCACCCACAGGATGACCAGGATCGCGATGTCGGTGCGGTGGCTGGTCAGGCGGATGCGGGGGTCAAAGATGCGCCGGTGCAGCAACAGGCTCAGGCCGACGAAGCAGATCAGCCCGGCCACGCCGCCCGCCACCACGGCCACCATCTGCTTCTGCGATGCGCTGACCAAGTACTCGTACAGCCAGTGCGGGGTGAGCTGGCCAAACAGGTGGCCAAAAAACAGGAACAGGATGCCGATGTGGAACAGGTTGCTGCCCCAACGCAACTGCCCGGCGCGCAGCAGCTGCGACGAGTCGGTCTTCCAGGTGTATTGGTCGCGGTCAAAGCGGGCCAGGCTGCCCATCAGGAAAACGGCCAGACAGATGTAGGGGTAGACGTTGAAGGCAAAGTTGTGAAAGGTGTTCATGCCGAGGCTCCTGTGGCAGGTGGTGCGGCTGCGCGGGACGGCCCGGCAGCCCGCGCCGGGTTCTTGACGATCTGGATCGGTTGCGATTGCCCTTGCGATTGCCCGGGCCGGGCCTGGCCCTGGGTGGAGCAGCCGTCAAAGGCCACCGGTTCAGCCCAGCTGTCGTCCAGCGCGGGTTCTTCGGGCAGCTTGACCGTTTGCGCCTTCTCGCCCGCCAGGTCGAGCACCGCCGCGATCACGATGGCGTAAGGGCTGCGGCGCTGGTTCAGGGCGCTGAAGATGACCTGCAGGATGTGCGAGACCTCGCGCAGGAAGGCCCGCGCTTCGCTTGAGGGCTGCGTGCTGGCGTATTCCAGCACCACGCACAGGTGGTCGGGCAGTTCGTCGGGCCCCAGCAACAGGCCCGCTGCTTCGTAGGTCTTGACCAGGTCCACCATGGCGGGGCCGCGGTCGCGGCTGTCGCCATGCACGTGTTCAAACAGGTGCAGCGCGCTGCCGCGGCCACGGTCAAAGGTCTCGACGTACACCGCTTCGGTGTCAAAGGTGCGCGGGCTGCGCAGGCGGTCGATCAACGCGTCCAGCTCGACCAGGCGGCTGGCGGTCAGGGCCCGCTCGTCGTGCAAGGCCTCGCGCAGTGCGCCCAGCTGGGCCCGCAGCGCGTGGTCTGGGTAGGCCAGCAGGCGCGCCAGCACGCGCAGGCTCCAGGCCATGTTCAGCGGCTTGCTCATAGCGCCGCCTTGATGGGGATGGTGCGCTTTTTCTCGCTGCCAAAGAGGCTGGTCTCGGTGACCCCTTCGCTGCAGCCGTTGCCAAAGGTGAAGCCGCAGCCGCCGCGCACGTTGAAGGCGTTTTCGGCGTATTCGCGGTGGCTGGTGGGGATCACAAAGCGGTCTTCATAGTTGGCGATGGCCATCACGCGGTACATCTCCTCGACCTGGGCCACGCTGATCTGCACCTGGTCCAGGGCCGCCATGTTGACCATGCCGTCAACGTGCTTGGCGCGCTGAAAGGCACGCATGGCCAGCAGCCGTTCGAGTGCGCGCACCACCGGTGCGGTGTCGCCGGCGGTCAGCAGGTTGGCCAGGTACTTGACCGGGATGCGCAGCTGCTTGACGTCGGGAATCTCGCCGTTGCTGCCCACGTGCCCGGCGTTGGCCGCGGCGGTGATGGGCGACAGCGGCGGCACGTACCAGACCATCGGCAGCGTGCGGTACTCGGGGTGCAGCGGCAGCGCCACCTTCCATTCCACCGCCATCTTGTAGACGGGGCTGTTGCGGGCCGCTTCCAGCCAGTTGTCGGGGATGCCGTCGCGGCGCGCCTGCTCGATCACCGCCGGGTCGTGCGGGTCCAGGAGGATGTCCAACTGCGCCTGGTACAGGTCCTTGTCGTTGACGACGCTGGCAGCGGCTTCAATGCGGTCGGCGTCATACAGCAGCACGCCCAGGTAGCGGATGCGGCCGACGCAGGTTTCGCTGCACACGGTGGGCTGCCCGGCTTCGATGCGTGGGTAGCAGAACACGCACTTCTCGGCCTTGCCGCTCTTCCAGTTGTAGTAGATCTTCTTGTAGGGGCAGCCGCTGACGCACATGCGCCAGCCGCGGCATTTGTCCTGGTCGATCAGGACGATGCCGTCTTCTTCGCGTTTGTAGATGCTGCCCGACGGGCAGCTGGCCACGCAGGCCGGGTTCAGGCAGTGCTCACACAGCCGCGGCAGGTACATCATGAAGGTGTTCTCGAACTGGCCGAGCATGTCCTTCTGC
>JAYVSX010000106.1:0-17864 GCA_043774975.1 Rubrivivax sp. | reverse complement strand
GCTACGACAAACTGGTGTTGGCCACCGGTGCGCGTTCAACGCCGCCTGACGCCACTTTCATGAGCTACCGCAACGCCTTCACGCTGCGAACCGCTGAGGACGCACAAGCCATTCGCTACCACGTGGGCCGTGCCAAAGCCAAGCGCGCTTTGGTGGTGGGTGGCGGTGTGTTGGGCGTAGAAGCGGCGGATGCTTTGCACCACCTGGGTTTGAAAGTCACCCTGCTGCAGCGTGCCGACCGCTTGATGAACACCCAACTCGACGCCGAGGGCGGCTGGCGACTGAAACGCTACCTGGAGGGCATCGGCATCCAGGTGGTCAATGGTGTGTCTGTCGCGGGATTTGAAGGGCGCCCCATGCTGCAAGCGGCCCAGTTGGCCCATGGACCCAAGGCCAAGGCCGACATCTTTGTGGCCGCCGTGGGAATTCAGGCCAACACCTATATCGCCGAAGAAGCTGGGCTGGAGTTAGGCGACAACGGTGTGAAGGTCGACCGCCACATGCGCACCTCAGACCCGCACATCTATGCGGTGGGTGATGTGGCCGAGCTCAAAGGCACGCCCCGCGGCCTGTGGCCCATTGGCGCGGCGCATGCCGTCACGGCGGCGGCTTCCATCCTGGGCGACCCGCTTCCCTATGCCACCCCGCGCATCGTGCTGCAACTCAAGTGCGAAGGCATTGACCTGCGCAGCCAAGGCGAAATCGCCGCCCGCGCGGGCGATGAAGACTTCCACGCCCGCGAAGGTGATCCCGCCTGGTGGCGGTTGGTGGCACGCCATGGGCAGCTGGTGGGTGGGCTCTATGTGGGTCCGCCAGGCACGGCCAAGGCCTTCACCAAGTTGCTGCAAAAGCCGGTTGATCTGGGGCCCTTGCGCGAAGGGCTGCGGGCAGGTCAGCTGGATGGGCTGAAGCACCTGGCTTGAAGCGGTGCCTTGCTCATGGCCGAGGCCTGCGCGCTTAAGCCCGCCCGAGCGTGAAAACCTAACCACGGGATGGCCACAGCGGATGGTTTTCTCGGCGGTGCTGCATGCCAAAATTCAGCAGCTGCACTGCATGTATAAGCGGTGTGGCAAGAGCCCGTTGCTGGGCCCCTCTGACTGACTTCCACTTGGCCTTCTGTGCACCTGCGTCGCCCAAACGGGCTTGAACCTGCGCGTGCAGAGCCGGCCCTTTCACCATGAAAATTCTGCTCACTGGCGCCGCTGGCTTCATCGGCATGACCACCACGCTGCGTCTCTTGGCGCGCGGAAACCATGTGGTGGGCCTGGACAACCTGAACAACTATTACGACGTTCAGCTCAAGCGCGACCGCCTGGCCAGACTGACATCGCACCCCAATTTCCGTTTTGTACAGCTGGACGTGGCCGACCGTCCCGGCATGGAAAGCCTCTTTGCCCAAGAGCGTTTCGAGCGTGTGATTCACCTCGCAGCCCAAGCGGGCGTGCGCTACTCGTTGCAGAACCCGCACGCCTACATCGACAGCAACATCGTGGGCTTCATGAATGTGCTGGAAGGGTGCCGGCACGCCAAGGTTCAGCACCTGGTGTATGCGTCCAGCTCCAGCGTTTATGGTGGCAACACCAAAATGCCGTTTTCCGAGCACGACAGCGTGGACCACCCGGTCAGCATGTACGCAGCCACCAAAAAGGCCAACGAACTGATGGCCCACACCTACAGCCACCTGTTCGGCCTGCCCACCACCGGCCTGCGCTTCTTCACCGTTTACGGCCCATGGGGGCGTCCCGACATGGCCTTGTTCCTGTTCACCAAGGCCATCTTGGAGGGCCGGCCCATTGATGTCTTCAACCACGGCCAGATGCGACGCGACTTTACCTTTGTCGACGACATCGTTGAAGGTGTGATCCGCGTAGTGGACCGTACTGCTGCGCCCAACCCAGACTTCCTGTCAGATACCCCCGACCCGGGCACCAGCAACGCGCCGTTCCGCGTGTTCAACATCGGCAATCACAACCCGGTTCCCTTGATGGACTTCATTGGCTGCATCGAGGATGCGCTGGGCCGAAAGGCACAGAAGAACCTGCTGCCACTGCAAGACGGCGATGTGCCGGCGACCTATGCCGACGTCGACGCGCTGACGCAGTGGACATCGTTTGCGCCGGCTACCGACATTGCTATCGGCATTGGCCGTTTCGTGAGCTGGTATCGCGAGTACTACAAGGTCTGACTGCCAGGGTGGGCGACTGATCAGCGGCGCGCAAGCTCAGTTTCCGGAGCAGCGTTTCAACGCTTCAACGCGCCACCCGTTCAGCGCACCGACTTGATCAATTCATGCACGTAGCGCACAGGGACGGCGTAGCTGATGCCCGTTGGGTTGCTCAGTGCGCTTTCGCGCCCCGCCTTCACCAGCACCATGTTGACCACGGCGACCACCCGGCCTGTGTTCACATCCAGAACGGGCCCACCGCTGTTGCCGGGGTAGGCCGTTGCATCCAGCTGGTAGACCTCGAAGTTGCCTTCGCGCAGGCGCAACAGTGCGCGCGGGTCCAACTGCCCTGCCGTTGCGGCGGGCAGGGCTGCGGTGGTGATGGAAGCAATGATGCCGCGGTGGGTGACTGCCGCAAAACCCAAAGTGCCACCGATCGGGAAGCCTATCAGGGCGACGGATTGACCCTCCTTGGCCGCACCGGGTTCATCCAATTGCAAGGGCGTGAGCGGGCTGCCTTCCAGTTTCAGCAGGGCCAGATCGCGAGAGCGCTCGGTGGCCACAACACGGCACTTTCGAAACAAGCCCTGATCGCCGCTGCGGCCAACCAGTACCACCATGTTGGCCAGGGTTTCAACATCGGCCACCGAAGGCAAAACGTGAAAGTTGGTGGCAACCAAGCTGCCGTCACCCACGACGAAGCCGGTGCCCCGAAACCCGAACCGTGGGCTGTCCGTCGGGTTGAAAGAACCCACCGGCAACACGGATGCCTTGGCTGCAGCAATCACCGACACCAGGTCAGCGTGCACGGGAAGCGCCATGGCTCCCGCACCCAGCATGAGCATGCGACGCAGGCGTTGATGCGACATCTCTGGGCTACAGCGACTTGAGCAGCGCGGCCACTTCGGCCTGGCCGCGGAACTTGTCGCCCAGCTTGACCAGGTCTTCCAATTCGGCGCGAGCGTAGGCCTTGTCTCCTGACTTGATGAGCAGCTTGGCAAGGTTCAACTTCAGCGCAGGGTCCGTGGGGCTGCGGGCGATCGCCGATTTCTGCGTTTCAATGGCCAACGGCAGCTTGTTGTCAGCGGCCAGGGCCGTGGCCAAAGTGTCCATCAAGGTTGAGCGGCCGGGCATCAACTCGTTGGCCTGCTGTGCCATCGCCACACCGCCAGGCTTGCCTTGTTTGACCAGCAACCACGCCACGTTGTTCATGGCCAAGGCGTTGCGCGGTTGGGTTTCCAGAACCGATCGATAGTGACCTTCGGCGTCAGAGAGCTTGTCTTGCGTCATCGCAATGTCGCCCAGGTAAAAGCGGAAGCCGGCATCCCTGGGCCGTTCTTTGATCCAGTCGCCGGCAACTTTTTCAGCCTCGGCAGCCTTCCCAGCCAAACGAAGGCCCGTGTGCAGCCTGACCGCAACGTCGGTGGTCTTGCTCAGCGCAAAGGCGGTCCTGTAGGCGGCGTTGGCCAAATCGAAGTTCTTGCGAACAACTTCGATGTCACCTTCAAGTGCAAAACCCGTGGCGTCCTTGGGAGCCTGCTTTTGCATGTCCTTGGCCACGTCCAGAGCTTCTTGCGGCCGCTTCTCCATCAGCGCCAGAGACACCAATGCGCGCTTGGCCATCAGCATGTCGGGCTTGATCTCCAGTGCTTTGCGAAGCGACTGTCGGGCGCCCACCGGGTCCTTGTTGGCTGCCTGCGCCTCAGCCAAGCGAATGTGGTGCATGGGGTTGGTGGTTTGCAGGGCGGTGAGTTGTTTGAACGTGGAGATGGCCTGTTCGGCGCTGTCGCCAGCCAACTGGGAGCGACCCAGGGCGTCCATCACTTCCAGGTTGTTGGGCAGTGTGGCGGTGGCTTCGCGTGCAGCGGTCAAAGCGGCCTTGCCATCGTTGCTGCTGAGCAGATGGTTGATCAGGGCGACGTGCGGCGCTGCCGCGCCCGCGTTGGCTTTGACGCCGTCGCGCAAATACTTCACCACCTGGTCTGGCGCAGCGCCTGTGCGCACGGCGAGTTCGCTCAACGCCAACCAAGCCTCATGCGACTTGGGCTTGGCTTGGGTCAGGTCTTCGAAACGCTTGCGTGCAAGGTCGGGCTTGCCGGCATTCAGGTCCAGCGCGGCCAGGCTGGCCACAGACGGGAAATAGGTGGGGTCTTTGGACAGGGCCTCTTCAAAGGCTTTGGTGGCACCGGGCAAGTCGCGCTTGAGCAGCAGCACCCGTCCACGCAGGTTGTAGGCAACCGGTCGGTCAGGCGTCTTGATCTGAAGACCGTCGATGGCCTTCAGGGCACCTTCGATGTCGTTCTGGCGCAGGCGGGCGCTGATCAAGGCCACGTCGGCGCGCGGGCCCTTGTCTTCTGCGGCGATGGCTTCCAGCTGGCTGATCGCAGCCCCGCTGTTGCCGCGCGCCAACTGCGCCAGCGCGGCCGAAGTACGCACTCGGGGGTCGGTGGGTGCAATCTTGGAGGCCAAGGCAAACGCAGCGTCGGCTTTTTTGGTGTCTCCCAGTTGCGCCCAGGCTTCGCCTGCCAAGGCCAGGCTGGTGCCATCCGGGTTCTTGCTTTCGACGATGGGGGCCAGCACTTCAACGGCTTTGTTGGGTTGGTTGGTGCGCAAATAGGTCTGTGCCAAGAGCTGTCGTGAGAGCAGCAGTCCCGGCACGTTTTTCAACGCCCTGCCCAAGAAGGCCTCGGCCTGCGGGTACTGCTGCAGGCGGTATTCGGCAGCACCTGCCAACTCCAGGACCCGCACGTTGTCAGGCATGGCCTTCAGCAGCCTGTCGGTGATGTCACGGGTGGTCTTGTAATCCTTGTCTGAGAAGGCAAACTGGGCCTCATAGAACAGGGTTTCAGGGTGGTTGGGTACCGCCTTCTTGAGCAAATCAAACTGGGCCTTGGCCTCTGCTGGTTTTTGCTGCTCTGTCAGGATGGTCATGATGGACGTGTGCGCACCCACTGACTTGGGGTTGGTGGCAAGTACTTTCTTGAAGCTTTCCAGCGCGGCGGCTTGGTCTCTCTTTCCGTGCCATTGAATTTCACCCTTCAAGACGCCCGCGCGCTCGTCCCCTGGCTCCTTGGCGAGTGCTTGCTCCAGCAAACCCAAGGCGCCATCAAAGTCGCCTTCGGATGCTTGCAGGCGAGCGTTGAGGATGGTGGACTGAAAGTGGCCCACAACGCTCTGCTGAGCCTGGGCGATCATCGCCCTGGCCTTGTCTTTGTCGTCGCTGACCACGTAGGCGGTTGCCAACGACGTGAAGAGGTCCGCCGCCGCCTTGTTGTCCTTCAACCGCAGGGTGCCAAATTGCTCGATCATGCGAGCGTGCTCACCGGTGAGCAACATGGCCTGCGCGATCGGCGGCACGACGTCTTCGTCGGGGCTGCGCAGTTCTTGAGCCTTTCGCAACTCAACCAGCGCCGAAACGGGATCTCCACTCTCCAGAAGCGCTTTGCCCAGCAGCAGGCGGGCCTCCACCGAGTCGGGCGCTTTTTGCAGGGCGCTCTTGAGTTGAATGATGGCGGCCGAGGTGTTCTTTTCGGCCAGCAACTGTTTGCCGGAGGCCGTCAGGTCTGCGTCCGACTTCCCTCCGCAACCAGCCACCAACGCTGCGGTCAAGATCAGGCCCGAAGTCAGGCTGAACACTCGATGGGGTGCATGGGTCATGGTCTTGTTCCTCACTGCTAGAGCGCTCTTGACCGAGCGCCTCGCGGGATGTGGCCGGGACTGCTTGGCGCGACTGCGCTGCCGCGCCGACTCTGGACTTACTTGATAGAGAGCTTTTTCATCAGGTCGTACAAGGTCGGTCGGCTCACGCCCAGCATGTCGGACGCCTTGGCGATGTTGCCATTGGTGCGGGCCAGCGCAGCGACGATGGCCTGCCGTTCCGCAGCTTCGCGCACCGTGCGCAGGTCAAGATCGGATTGCTCCCCAGCCGCCACCGACAGGGGCGCGGGTAGACCCAGGTCCAGGTAGGTTAGCCGGTCACTGTCGGCCATGATGGATGCGCGCTTGATGGCATTGAGCAGCTCTCGTACGTTGCCGGGCCAGGCGTGTTGTTCAATGGCCTGAATGGCATCTTCAGAGAATGTCAGCGAGCCCCTGCGTTGGTCCTGGGCAAAGCGACGCAAAAAAGCGTGCGACAGCAACACCGCGTCACCCGTTCGCGCGCGCAGCGGGGGGATGTTGATGACGATTTCAGCCAGCCGATAAAAGAGGTCTTCGCGAAAACGCCCTTCGGCGATCAGGTTTTTCAGGTCCTGGTGGGTGGCGCACACCACGCGCACGTCCACCGGGATCTCGCTTCGTCCGCCCAGCCGCTCAATGGTGCGCTCCTGCAAAAACCGCAACAGCTTGGCTTGCAGCGAGAGCGGAAGGTCACCGATTTCGTCGAGCATCAAGGTGCCGTTGTGAGCGGTTTCGATCTTGCCCGGCGTGGTTTTGGCCGCGCCGGTGAAAGCGCCCTTTTCGTAGCCAAAGAGTTCGCTTTCAAGCAGGTTTTCAGGGATCGCCGCGCAGTTGATGGCCACGAAGCGGCCGGCACGTTTGCTGGCTGTGTGCAGGCCTTGCGCCAACACCTCCTTGCCACTGCCACTTTCCCCCAGAAGCAGGATCGTGGCGTCGCTGGAGGCCACACGCTCGACGGTGCGCCCAATGCGCAGCATCTCCGCGTCTCGGGTGATCAGGCCGGCCATTGCGTCGGGTTGGTTCAACGCCTGCAGACGCCGGTTCTCGGTCTGCAGTTCTGCCAAGCGTTTGGCCCGGTCCACCGTGAGGTTAAGCACCTCGGGCTCGAAGGGCTTGGCCAAAAAATCGTAGGCCCCCAAAGCCACGGCCCGCAAGGCATTGGCTTGATCGTTTTGCCCAGTCAGCACGATGACTTTGGTGTTGGGTTCCAGGTCAAGGATTTGCTCCAGGAGCTTGAATCCTTCAGAGACGGAATCGGGGTCGGGTGGCAATCCCAGGTCCATCGTCACCACCGAAGGCTGGTGGCGCCTGACTTGCAACAGGGCACTTTCGCGGTCGCTGGCGGTGACCGACTCAAACCGATCCAGCGTCCACTTGATTTGCTTTTGCAGTGCCAGATCGTCTTCAACGATCAGCAGCGGGGAATCGGCTGCGTTCATCGTGACCCTGCCTCCAGCAGGTCGGAGCCGCGTTGTGCCTCAAACAGCGGCAGCAGCACGGTGATGCGGGTTCCATGCCCTGGTTCACTCTTCACGTTGATGCTGCCCCCCAGCTCGCGTATGTACTGAGAACTTTCGTAGGTACCGATGCCCATGCCGTTGTGTTTGGTCGTGTTGAACGGCCTGAAAAGGTGGGTTCGAACAAATTCTGCTTCCATGCCCGAGCCCGTGTCGCCCACCTCGACTTGAACCTGACCGCTGAAGCGCTCAGCCTTCACCCAAACACGCCCTTCAGCAGGCGTGGCATCCAGTGCGTTTTGAACCAAGTGGCCCAGAACCCGCTCCAGTCGGTCTTCGTGCCCACGGGTGGACAGCCGCTCGACTTCTTCCACTTCCAAGAGCCTGCCTTGTGCTTTGGCCAGTGCCGTGAGGCGGCTCAAAACGGTAGAGAGTTCGACGCCTCGGCTGCCGCCAGGGGGCGTGGCCCCTTCGCGCAGCTGCAACATCAAGCGCCTCATCTTCTCAAGCGAGCTTTCCACGGTCAACAGCATGTCTTGCTGGAATTCACGGTTGTCGTGCAGGCGTTCCGCATTCTTCAGCATCAGCGACAGCTGAGCCACGATGTTCTTGAGGTCGTGCACCACAAACGCCGACATGCGGTTGAACGCCTCAAACTTGCGGGCATCCAGAAGGGCTTCGGTGGCCTGCATCTGTGCCAAGTAACCTGCGGCCTGTCGACCGGCGGTTTTGAGCAGGTCCAAGACCTCCCAATTCAACTTGATGTCCGTCACCGGGCGCATCAGCACCACGAAGCCGAGCAGTTCGTTGCCGGCCAACAAGGGCACCACGAGCCAGCCATTGCGCACCGCCAGCAACCAGTTGGGCAGTGCCAAGCCTTCGTAGCGACGGGGTGAGGATCGGTACTCGTCCAGATCAATCACCCAGCCATCGCCTTGCAGAAATTTGCACAGCGATGAGTCGAAAGGCTCGCTGTCCGCAACCTGGGCCATGTTCCAGGGGGCGGTCTGCTTGAAGGGCTCGTCCGCGCCGCTGCGGGTCCAGAGTCCCCCCGCCGGGCACTCCACCATTTTGGCCAGGCCCCGCACGATCAACTCGCCCATCTCTTGTGGCGATCGCTTGGCGGACAACATGGCGGTGAATCGCAACCACTCTTCTCGGTAGTCGTAGCGGTAGCGATAAAAGTGCTTGCCCACGAACACGCGCAACCACGAGCGCAAGGCACCCGAGAAGACCAAGGTCCCCAGGAACGCGACGCTGGCGACCAGCAGGCTGATCTGCAGCGCACGGCCCCACTCACCGCCAAAGAAGCGCACCGAGTAACCAATGGCTGCCATCAACAGCAGGTAGCCGCCACCCAACACCAGGGTCGCTGAGTAAAACGCTGCCGTTCGCGAGACATGCAGTCGGGCAGTCCAGCTGGAGCCGCGCCTGGAAGCTACAAAAAGAAAAGGCACCGCCAAGGTATGCACCAGTCCACGCACGTTGAGTGCATCGCGGTCGAAGGTGCCGAACATCAGCCCTTCGGCGTACAGGTAGATGTCAAAGACAAAGACGCAGGCCAGCCCCAGACAGGCCGGTTTGGCGCTCCACCTGGAGTCGTCGCCCAGGTTGCGAAAAACTTGCTCCACCATGACCAGCCCGCACAGCGGCAAGGCCAGATGGACTGTCAGCGCGGCTGCGGCCAGACCCGGGGCGAATCCGCCCAGAGCACCCAGGACTTCGAATGCGGCGGCGGCGGCCAGGCAGGCCAGGGCGACGGTGCCCAGCCCTCTGGACGGTCTGGGCTCTTTGCTGTTCTTCTCGGGCCTGAGAATGACCAGCAAAAACAAGAACCACAGACCGTAACGCGCGAGGTCGAAGCCCACTGCCAGGACCTGTATCCAGAATGACGGTGCAAACAGGCCCGTTAGGCTTGCGGCCGCCCAGAGTGCGGTGGCGGCCAGCGCGCCAAGGAAAAGCCGTTCTGGCTGGGGACTGCTGCCCACGGGCCTTGGCCTGCCAAACAGGTAGACCGCAAAACCGGCGTGGGCTGCCAGCGCCAAACCGTAGCCATAGCTGGAAAAAAGGTCGGTGGCAGTGCTCATTCGGTAGGCCGCTGACCAGCCAAAGTTGTTGGCTTCAGTCTGGGCATAACCCCAGCTGATGCATAAGGCAAGAAGTTCAGCGCGCGCCCTTGCCGGTGAGAACGACGCCCACAGTTTCCATCAGCACAACCAGGTCGAGAAACAACGTGTGGTTCTTGACGTAGTACAGGTCGTACTGGAGCTTTTCTTGTGAGTCTTCAACAGTGGCGCCGTACGGATAGCGCACCTGTGCCCAGCCTGTCACGCCCGGTTTGACACTGTGCCGAAGCGCATAAAAGGGTATCTCTTGGGTGAGTTGCTCCACAAAGAAGGGCCGCTCAGGACGGGGGCCCACCAAGCTCATGTCGCCACGCAAGACGTTGAACAGCTGGGGCAACTCGTCGATGCGCAAGCGCCGAATGATGTGGCCGATGCGCGTGGCGCGATCATCGTTGGCGCTGGCCCAGCGTGGCTTGCCGTCTTCTTCGGCATCGGTTCGCATGCTGCGAAATTTGGCAATGCTGAACGAATTGCCACCTTGCCCGACCCGCTCCTGTCGGTAGAGGGCAGGGCCTTTGCTCTCCATTTTGATCAACACAGCCGTGACCAGCATGATGGGTGCCGTCAACAGGCAAAGGCAGGTCGCACAGAAGATGTCGAAGATGCGTTTGACGGCGGTGCGCCAGGTTCCCTGGTCAAAGCCGTCGCCAAAGATCAGCCAGCTGGCGCTGAGAAAGTCGATCCTGATCTGGCCCAAGGTCTTTTCGAAGTGCGTGTTCAGGTCATAGACCTTGGTTCCGGTGACCCGGCAGTCCAACAACTGGCGCAAGGGCATGCTTCCGGCGCGACGTTCGGTGAGCGCGACCACGATTTCATCGACACCCAGCTTCTGGGCCATGGATGGCAGCGTGTCTTGCAGCGCAAGTATCTGTGTGAGAGGAACCGCAGGTTCCTTCTCGTTGGGCCCGGCGACGTAGCCAACAATGTCGGCATTGGGGTCGGCCGTCCGAAGCGTCTCCCCGACCACTTTTGCGGCTGGCCCGGCACCGAAAATCAGGATTCGGGTGCGCCGAGCCAAGGCAGCCGAACTGTGGGTGAGATACGCCCGCCGCAGGATGAGCGCGGACACGCCCGCCATCATCGACATCTGGATGCTGGTGCGATCAGCAAACCGTTCTGGCAACAGGCCGAAGATCACGTAGCTCAGCGGCAGTGCCACCAAGAGCACCACGAATGCCCGGGCGAAAGAGCTGCCGGCAGAACTGGAAGGAGACGTTTCGTACAAGCCCGAAGCGCTGTTGATAACAAACAGGCATGCGGCAAATGACAACACATGGGTGCCGGCCAGCGGCACCGCCTGATTGATGCTGCCCAGGTTCAGGCTCACGGCGATCAAGGCGACCAGCAGCACCAACGCCAGATCAAAGACGATCCCACGCAGCGCGGCGCGATGGACGTAGTGGTTGAAGATTCGAATCATGTCGCCAGTATGGCCGGGTAGCCCTTTCGCCTTTCGCCTTGCAAGAAGCTTAAAGGCAAGAAGCGTTGTTCGCTGCGGGCGGGTAGGTGGTAGGTCCCGGCTTCGCCTATTCGGTCACAACTTGCGCTGCGGTCCGATGTTGGATTTGACGTGCTGACCAGACGCCTGCCCAGTATCGGGGAGGCTGATGTGACAGATGTCGCCATATGAAGTTGTGCTGCAGCTCCGTTGGCGTGAAAAAATCGGCTTTCTCTTGGTGCAGGCCAGCATGGGGAAACGGCCGTTCGACGCCCCTGTGCGATCATCTCCGCAGGGTCGCCCAAGCTCTGATTGGGGAGGGGGTGTCCGCCATTCATGAATCGGGATGTCGTTTTTGCGTCCAGGCCTTCAACTCGAAGATAACGCTTTTCAGGAGCTCATCGTGACACGTGCAAGTCGTATTTGGTTTGATTTGGCTCGTGCCCAGGCTGTTGTGGTCCTGGCCTTCGCGGGATTTCTAACTGCCTGCTCGACGGTCTCGTTGCCACCCGCACCCGCTACTGCGCACACAGCCGACTACAGCTATGTGATTGGGGCCGGCGACAACTTGAACATCATCGTCTGGCGCAACCCTGAACTTTCGATGTCTGTCCCTGTTCGTCCTGACGGTAAAGTTTCGGCGCCGCTGGTGGATGAGTTGGTCGCCCAGGGGAAAACGTCCATCCAGATCGCGCGCGACATCGAGAAAAAGTTGTCAACCTATGTTCGCGACCCCGTTGTCACCGTCATCGTGACAGGCTTCGTGGGGCCCTTTTCTGAGCAGATCCGCGTGGTGGGTGAAGCGGCCCGTCCGCAGTTCCTTCCCTACCGTCAGCGCATGTCACTGCTGGACGTGATGATTGCCGTGGGTGGCCTGACCGACTTTGCAGACGGCAACAAGGCCGTGATTCAGCGCACGTCTGAAGGCGACAAGCAGTATTCCGTGCGCCTGAAGGACTTGATCAAACGTGGTGACGTTGGCGCCAATGTCGAGATGCGGCCTGGCGACATCCTCATCATCCCGCAAAGTTTGTTTTGAAGTAGCGCAAGGAAAGAGCTTTCATGGCCTGTGCGCCTGAGGCTTGCCCACTTCGACCTTGAGTCGCCATCAGCTGACATCACCGCATGCAAGAAATCGTTCAACTGCTTCTGCAGACCCTTCGCCGGATGTGGAAGTTCCGCTGGCCCAGCCTGGTGGTGGCCTGGGTGGTGGCTGTGATTGGGGTGGTGGTGATATGGAAGATTCCTGACAAGTACGAGGCCACGGCCCGCATCTTTGTCGATACAGACTCCATCCTCAAGCCGCTGATGAGCGGCTTGGCGGTTCAGCCCAACGTCGAGCAGCAGATCGGCATGCTCAGCCGAACGCTGCTCAGCCGTCCCAACCTGGAAAAGCTCATTCGCATGGCCGATTTGGACCTGAAGAGTGATTCCAAAGGTGGGCAAGAGGCGCTGATTGAAAAGCTCGCCAAGGGCATTGAAATTCGCACCGCAGGAGGCGCCAATCTCTATTCCATGGCTTACCGAGACAACGAGCAAGATAAGGCCAAGCGCGTGGTTCAGTCGCTGGTCTCCATTTTTGTTGAATCCGGCTTGGGTGCCAGCCGCAAGGACACGGACTCGGCCAAGACTTTCCTGGCCGAGCAAATCAAGAGTTTTGAGGCCAAGCTGGAAGAGGCCGAAGCTCGGTTGAAGGAGTTTCGACTGCGCAATCTGGACCGTCAGAGCTCAGACGGCAAGGACATTGCTTCGCGCCTGACCGAAATTGGTGGGCAACTTGAAGCTGCCAAATTGCAATTGCGAGAGGCTGAGCGCGCGCGCGATGCCGCAAAGCGGCAGTTGGCAGAAGCCCGCGGACAGGCGCCCAGCAGCGCATTGCCCAACCTCTTGGGTGGCAAGTCTTCGGCTGGAGAGCCCGCTGCGGTTTCCACGCCAGAAATTGACTCGCGAATTGATGCTCAGAAACGCACCCTTGACAGCTTGCTTCAGCGATACACCGACCAGCATCCGGATGTTTTGGGAACAAGGCGGCTGATCAACGATCTTGAAGAACAGAAGCGCAAAGAAGTCGCCGAGCTTCAGCGCCGTGCGGCCGCTCAACCTGCCCCCAGCACAGCGGGAGGGGGCATCAATGAAAACCTGGCGATTCAGGAACTCAACCGCATGTTGGCCACCGCCGAAGTACAGGCTGCGTCTATACAAGCGCGGGTCGAGGAGTATTCGGGTCGGTACGCTCAAGCGCGCGAGTCCCTGAAGACGGCGCCTCAAGTTGAAGCAGAAGCATCGCAGCTCAATCGCGACTACGCCATCACCAAGAAGAACTACGAAGACTTGGTGTCTCGCAGGCAGTCTGCGGTGATGTCTGGAGAACTCGATGTGGCATCGGGTGTTGCCGAGTTCCGACTGATTGATCCGCCTCGAGTTGCGCCCAAGCCCGTTTCTCCCAATCGGCTGGTCTTGCTGCCGGGAGTGCTGGTTGCTGCGCTCGCTCTTGGACTTTTTTTCGCGTTTGGTGCCAGTCAGTTGCGGCCCACGTTTTCGGATGCCGAAGAGTTGCGCACCAAGACCGGCCTGCCTTTGCTGGGCGTCGTGACGGCGCTGTCCACCAACGAAGACAGGCGGCAGGAGCGAATCAGTCTGTTCCGTTTCGTCTCGGCGTCTGGTGGTTTGGTCGGGCTGTTTGTGGCGGGTCTGATTGCCATGACCTTCATGTCCCGCTACGGAGGTTGACCCGATGAGCAGCCTGATTGAACAAGCCGCTCTGCGCCTGGAACAGCTGCGTCAAGCTGGCATTTCGATTCCCGAGATCGAAGCCGACCTCAGGCCGGACTTGATTGCCGACTCAGCGCCAGCGCGCGCCGTGAGTTCAGCCACCTCAATGCTGGCGCGTACGCCGCCGGCCTTTGAGCCGTCGGAGCCTGTCGCACAGTCGCGTCTGGTTGAACTCGAACTGCCGGCAATCTCGGCCAAGGGCATTGTTACCCCAGGGGCTGCAAGGTCTCACATGGCCGACCAGTATCGGGTTATCAAGCGGCCGCTCATTGCCAATGCCATGGGCCGAGGTGCAGCCACGGTCAGGCACGGCAACCTGATCATGGTGACCAGTGCGCTGCCAGGTGAAGGCAAGAGCTTCACATCCATCAACCTGGCCATGAGCATCGCAGCCGAGTTGGATCACACGGTGATGTTGGTTGACGCCGATGTGGCGCGACCCTCGGTGCTTCGGATGCTTGGGCTGCCACCCGGGCCAGGTCTGCTGGACCTGTTGGAAGGCAAAGCAGAGATGTCCGATGTTTTGCTGCGCACCAATGTTGACAAGTTGACGATCTTGCCCAGCGGCTCTCCGCACCCCAAGGCCACCGAACTTCTTGCCAGCGACGCCATGTCTGCACTGCTCGACGACATGGCCACCCGCTATCCCGACCGCATCATTATTTTTGACTCTCCGCCCTTGCTTCTGACCACCGAGTCTCGGGTTCTGGCCACGCACATGGGGCAAGTCGTCATTGTGGTCAGGGCTGAGTCGACTTTGCAAAGTACGGTTTCTCAGGCGCTTTCAACCGTCGAGTCCTGCCCCTTGAAGATGATGGTGCTCAATCGTGCCCGCAGTGGTGCTGGCGGCGCTTACGGCGATGGTTACGGCTACGGCTACGGCTATGGTTACGGGTATGGCTACGGCTATGGCTACGGTCAGGGCGCGGCTGCCGCGCCTGAGGCCCAGGTCGGCGCAGAAGTGCACCCGGAAAAGTGATGAGGCGGTCGACTTGAGTTTCCCCAAGAGCAAACACCGGCAGCAACAGGGGGGCGACCCGCATTGGCTACGCCAACAAGCGCATCCCATCGGCATCCCGTTGGCCCTGTTGATGGCGCTTTCGTCGGTGGCGGTGTCAGCACAAGTCAGCGGTGGCACCAGGAGTCTGACCGTCACACCCAGCTTCGAATCCGGAGTGACCTACACCCATCGATCCAAGGCGGTAGACGGCACCAATGGCGAGAGCCTGATTCTCCAATTGCGACCGGGCGTTCAACTCAGCAGCCGCAGCGGGCGACTGCAAGGATCGTTGAGTTACGCCTTGGGGGGAGTTTTCCGCGCAGGCCGCACCGAAGGGCACTCGCTTGAAAACAATCTCAGCGCTGCGCTCAAGGCTGAGCTGGTAGAAAACTGGATGTTCGTGGACGCCTTGGCGTCCATCACTCAGCAGTCGCTCTCAGCATTTGGTGAGCAGACGGTGGGTGGCGCCGCGGCGAGCAACGCCAATCGGGTTGAGGTTGGCAACCTGTCGTTGACGCCCTATGTTGCGGGCCGGTTTGGCGAGTTCGCCGGCTACAAGGCATCGCTCACCGCGGCGGCAACCAACACCCGGCGCTCACTGGCGAATGACTCCACTTCTACAGGGGGCTCACTGTCGCTGAACTCCCTGAGCTCGGGCGCAGTATTTGGCTGGGGCCTGGACGGGACCTGGCAGGAAGTCGACTTTCGCCAAGGCCGCACCACCGAGAACGGCCGGGTAACCGCCAGCCTGAGAATCGTGCCCGACGTCGACTGGAGCTTTGCGCTGCGGGCCGGTCAAGAAAGCACCAACGTCGGGTCACTCGAAAAACGCACTTATGACAACTGGGGTGCGTCGGCGCGCTGGACGCCATCACCGCGCACCAGCGCTGCGCTTGACACCGACCGCCGCTACTTTGGCAATTCACACAAGCTGGCGCTGGAACACCGCATGGCCAGGTCCAGCATCCGGATTTCAAGTGCACGCGATGCCTCCAACGGTGCGGACAGCCGCTCCGTGAATGTGCCGGTCACCCTTTACGACCTGATCTCTGCGCGCATTGCGGCGCAAGTGCCAGACCCCGTGTTGCGTGACCAACTGGTCCGGGCTGAGATTGCCGCCATCCCAGGCGCCGACCCAACTCAGATCATCGGCGCCATTGCGCTGAGCACCGGCGTGACCCTGGTGCGCCGAGATGACATCGGGTTTTCTTACTCGGGACTGCGCACCACCTTCAATGTGTTGGTCTTCTCCAGCGACTCCAAAGTGCTGGACAGCGCTTTCCAGGCGCCCGGCGATGGTCGAGTTCGGCAGTGGGGTTACACCGGCTCTGTGGCTTACAAGCTCACCGCGCTGGACGCCGTCAATCTGACGGGCTCACAGCAGCGCACGCTGGGCAACGAGCTGCGCCGTGGCAACGACCTGAAGTCACTCAGTTTGGGCTGGACTGGGCAGCTGGGGCGGCGCACCTCGGCTTCCCTCAGCGCACGCCACACCGTGTTCAACAGCGATACCAACCCCTACAAAGAGTCGTCGCTCAGCGGCTCGATCAGCCTGCGGTTCTGACCCATGTACGAAGCCTTTTATGGGTTGAGCAGCAAGCCGTTTCAGCTCAACCCCGACCCCAGCTTTTACTTCGCCAGCAAGCAGCACCGGCGGGCCAAGGCCTACCTGGAGTACGGCGTTTCGCGCAACGAAGGTTTCATCGTCATCACGGGTGAAATCGGCGCCGGCAAGACCATGGTCCTGCGCAGCCTGATCGAAGGCCTGAGTGGCAGCAACGTCATCACCGGGCATTTGGTCACCACCCAGCTGGGGGCGGAAGACACCTTGCGCATGGTGGGCGCGGCGTTCGGGTTTCGTGTCAAAGACGTACCCAAAAGCGAATTGCTGATCACGCTGGAAGCCTTTCTCATCAGCCAGACCAGCAAAGGCAAACGCTGCCTGCTGATCGTCGACGAAGCTCAGAACCTGACACCGCGTGCCGTGGAAGAGCTGCGCATGCTCAGCAACTTCCAGTTTGGCAACCAGGCTCTGTTGCAAAGCTTCCTGGTCGGTCAGCCCGAGTTTCGCGAAATCCTGCAGCGGCCGGAAATGGAGCAGTTCCGCCAGCGCGTGGCGGCCACCTGTCACATCGGCCCGCTGGATCAGGACGAAACACGTGGCTACATCGAACACCGGCTCAAGTGCTCGGGCTCTAAGGGCAAACCCAGTTTTGAGCCAGCGGCCTTTGAAAGTATCTTCAAAGCCAGTGGCGGCATTCCGCGGCGCATCAACGCTGTTTGTGATCGCCTGCTGCTGGCTGGTTTTCTGGGTGGCCGGACAAACCTGACTGCTGACGATGTGGCTGAAGTGGTGCGTGAGTTTCAGCAGGAAAACGCCGTCTCAGCCCGTCCGGCGCCGGCCCACATGATGTCGGGCGGCGAGCCTTCCATGCCCGGGGGCCTGGCCGGTGCCGAGCTTGACCTGGACCTGAGCCAGGTCAAGCTGTCGGCAGCGGAAGCCGACGGCATGAACGGGCAGCTTGCAGCGCTGACCGCCGATCAGCGCGGTGATCAACTGCAGCGCCTGGAGCGCAGCATGCTGCGCCTGGAGCGCATCAACGTGCAAACCCTGAACATGCTGCAAAAGCTGGTGGCGGCCGTCAAAAAACCGGGCAGCGATTCAAAATGAGCGCACAACCGAAAAACGCTTCCCTGGGCCCCGTGATGTGCGTGGTGGGCGCACGGCCCAATTTCATGAAGATGGCGCCCATCTTGCGCGCTTTGGCCAGCCATGAACCACCGTTGAGTGCACTGCTGGTGCACACCGGCCAGCACTACGACGCCAGCATGAGCGACCAACTGTTTGCGGACTTGCGGCTGCCGCGCCCCGACATCAGCCTGGAAGTGGGCTCGGGGTCACACGCGGTGCAAACGGCCGAGGTCATGAAGCGCTTTGAGCCGGCCTTGGACGAACACAAGCCCTCGTGCGTGCTGGTGGTGGGGGACGTCAACTCCACCTTGGCCTGCACCTTGGTGGCGGTGAAGAAGGCTGTTCCGGTTGTTCACGTTGAAGCGGGCCTGCGCAGTTACGACCGCAAAATGCCCGAAGAGATCAACCGTGTGCTCACCGATCAGGTGGCCGACCGTCTGTACACCACCGAGCGCAGTGCGCTGGACAACCTGCTGCGTGAGGGCATATCCGCCGACCGGGTGGCGTTTGTCGGCAATGTGATGATCGACTCGCTGG
>JAYVSX010000105.1:0-7133 GCA_043774975.1 Rubrivivax sp. | reverse complement strand
CTGGGCCGCAAGAAGCGCTGCAGCAAGTCGGCGATGCCGGGGGCTTGGTCCAAGGGCGCGATGGCATCTACGCCAGCGCGCCGCAGCGTGGTTGCCGTGTCGCCTGCGGGGTCGGTCAGGGCCAGGATGGGCCTGCGTGCGCGCAGGTATTCGTACAGCTTGGCAGGAATCTGTTCGTTGCAATTGCTGGCCTGCATGATCAACAGGCCGTCAGCGCGCAACATTTCGCTCAGCGCCTCGCGGTAGGGCACGGGTGGCAAGACCTCGACATAACCCGCCACACCGTGCTGTGCTGCCAGGCTGTGCAGCAGTTCTTCGGCGACTGCGGCCCGAAAGCGCACCTTCAGTTCACCTGGGCGGACGTGCCCGGCGTCGTGCAGAAGTTTCAGCGCGGCCATCAGTTGGGTGGGATCGCGCTCGCTGGGGTAGACGATGCCGCTGTGCAGCAGTGTCACGGTGCCCGGCTGCAACGGGCCTTGCAGGTCCGCAGCGGCAGCCGTTGCAAAAGTTTCTTCGTCATAGCCGTTTTCCAGCACCCGCACGCGGTGCGCGCAGTCGGGGTAGCGCTTTTGGTACTGGGCCGCGGCGCCGGGTGTGGTGAAGGTGCTGGCGGCTGCCCGGTGCAAGGCGTCGGCCTCGATCTGCACAAACTGCTGCCAGGTCTGGCGGTCGGCGGGGTAGCCCTCTTGCGCCATGGGGTCGCGAAAGTCGGCCACCCAGGGCAGCCCCGACTTTTGCTGCAAGGCCGAACCGATGAGATGTGCCGTGGCTATGGGGTAGGTGCTCCAGATGGCTGCGGGCCGGTACTGGCGGATCAGCTGCATGCCCACGCGCACAGCGTCAAACCGCCAACTCACCCACCGGTCGGGACGCGCCATGGCGCCGACATAGCGGCCCCCCACAGACAGGTGTCTGGCCGTGTCCAGTGCAAACGCCCGCTTCACCACGGTTTGGGCAGGCACGTCAGCGCTCAGGTCGGTGCTGGTGCGTTCATAGGCGCGCGCGTTGGCGCTTAGCACCATGGGTTGCCAGCCGTGTGGCAGCAGGTGCTGGACAAAGCGCAGCGTTCTTTGAATGCCGCTGCTGCCCGCCAGCGGCGGGAAATGAAAGGCAATCATCAAGACACGCTTGGGCTGGCTCATGGTGCGTCCACCTTGACCTGAGGCTCGGTGCCGGGGGCCGCTGTTGACGTTGACGTTGACGCTGGCGCGGGCTCGGGTGCCGCAGAACTGCGCCGACGACGTTTCAGCGCCAACTGCTTGAGCCAAGCCCAGCGGTAGCGGGTCAGGTGGTAGATGGAGCGTTGATGGTCGGTGAGTTTGGTGTGCCAGTCCATGACCCGCCCGTAGTACTCGATGCGCTTGACCGGCAGCTCGCCCGCAAACAGCAGCTGCAGTTCCTCTTCGCGCAGCAGCGATGACGGAGACAGGGTCTTGCTCACGGTTTCGTCATAGGTGGTTTTCAGCACCACCCATGTGCCTGCGGACAGCAGCCCCAGGTTCATGGCAACCGGTTGTTCGTTGAAGCAGTACTCGGTGATCAAGGTCTGGCCTTGACTGGCGGCTTCGGCCAAAAGCTGGGTGTAAAAGCGCCCTTGTGCGTTGTCGGGATGAATGGCGGTGCCCTGGTCGGACTTCCAACCCAAGCTTTCCATGGCGCCGTATCGGCCAATGGCCGCCGCAACTTCTTCTGGCCTGCGCCAAACCTTCAGCGTCGGGACGATGTTGTCGCTGGCCAGTTTGTTGCGCTGTTTGCGCAGGTTCTGGCGCAGGTTCTTGCCGCGTTGCGCCCAGTAAGTGTCGAATGTGCCTTCAATGTCGAGCCAGGCCGTGTTGACATAGTCCTCATGGAAGTCCTGCGCGCGGTCTTGCTGTCGCGCCCAGCGAAGGGGGTCGGCCTGGGTCAACGACACCGACAGCGGAAAGCCCAAACAGCCGCTGTGCAACAGCGCTAGCGCCCAGTCCTGCAGGGGCAAGCTGCGGTCCGCTACCCAACAGCCCAAGGGAATCTGTGACGGCTGATAGCTGGACCAACGCCACCGGTCTTGTGGCACCAGCACGGCCATGAAGGCCACGCGTCCGTCAACTTCCGCCCAGACCAGTTGTTCGGTTCCCTGGCCAAAGTTGTGCAGGGCGGCGATCACCGCGGCGGCGCTCAAGAAGGGCAATTCGGGCGGGCCCAGGTTGAGTGCGTCCCAGCTTTGGCGCAGCGTCTGCTGTTCGACCAAAGCGCGGGCATCGCTGCGGCGCCAACTCGGATTGCTCATGGAAGGTGGTGTAAGTTGTGCAGGGGTAAAACTGCAGGCGCGTGCGGTTTCATGGCGGCCAGGCAGCAGTCAGGGCCAAGTTCAGGCGTTGCGCGACAAGTTGAACGTCGCAGGCGCGCAAATCTTGATGGCACAGCACCTGAAGCAAGTGGCGGCTCCACTGGCTGCCGGTGTCGCTGGCGTCGGTGGGTGTGCCCGGCCACGGCCGGTCCCACCGGAAGACCGGCATGCCTTCTTGTCGCATTTGCGCGTAGACCTGGTCCGCTCTAACCGCGCCGTCCACCCACAGCGGCAACACATAGGGGGCCGATGCTGCTGGCAGGTGTGGGCGCAGCACCCTGGCGCCGGGTGCCGAGCTCAGCGCCATGGCCAGTTGCTGGTAATTTGCGCGCCGCCGCGACACGATGCGTCGGGTTGGAAGCACGCTGTGCAGCCAAACCGAAGCCCGCGTGGGCGCCATGTGGATGCGACCCATGTCACAGGCCAGATAGGTTTCGTTGACATCGGGGCTCACAGGCGATGGGTCCGGCAATGGCTCCTCGGCAACCGCCACGGGCCGAAAGATGCTCAGCAGCTGGCGCACACCGGCCAGCCGACCATGGCGGCTTGCGTAGTCCACCACGTCCCACGCGGCCTTGAGCTGCATTCGCAGGTCAGGCGCCTGTGTTCTGAAGGTGCTAAGCGGCCGGGAATTGCTGGCCAGGAGCCCTGCCTCGGCAACCGGAAAGAACTTGGACAGGCTGGCAGTAGCGTAGTGGCCCCATTGACCGACAGGCCGCTGGCCCGCCTGGCCAAAGTAGCTGTGAGCACAGTCCTCCACCAGCAAGATGTTGTGTGCTTCACACCAGTCCAACAAGGCTTGCAAGTCGTGGGGCAAACCGAAGTAGTGCGCCACAAACATGGCCTTTGGCGCGCTGGACGCGGGCCAAGAGACGCGCTGCAGGTCAGGCAGTCCTTGTTCCGTCAACGGGTAGTACAGCGGCACCAGGCCAGCTTCATAGATGGGAGCCACCATGGTGGGGCAGTGATAGGTGGGCACCAAAACCGAAGTGCCTGGAGCCAAGCGCATCTGCTGCAAGGCCCAAAACAGGGCCGCCCGACCGCTGGTGGTGACAACCTTGTTGGGCATGTCGGCCAGACAGGCCAGTGGGCTTTGACCCCACGTCCCGAAGTTGTCCCAATCGAGGGCCGGCGACTTGGGCATGGGGTGGCCGCGCAGGTTGACCACCCTGCCAGCGGCACTGCCCGCGATGAAGCTGCTGCGCCCGTTCATCAAGCGCTGACCACGGCTTGCGACACCGGTTCAGGTGAAGGGTCGTTGCCATCCAAGGCGCAGATCCAGGCCAGGCTGGCCGTTTCCAAGGCCATGCGGTCAGCGGTGTTGGAAACCGTGTGGTCTGCACCCGGCAGGTCCAGCCGACGCAGCTGCTGGCCCGACATGGCCCGAGCCCAAGTTGCGTCGCTGCTGCAGCAGTCCAAGAACTCTTTGGCCGTGTAGTCCTTGCCACTCAGTACCAGCAGGGTTTGGCCTGTCCAGGACGCCAAGGTGCTGGCCATGCGCGACGAATAGGCCGGCAGATCGCGGGTCGAGCGCTCAGGCTGGCTGCGGACGGCCATCCGTTTGAGGTTGCCCAACAAATCAGAGGCGGACTTGGCCCCCACTTGACCCGAGATCAAGCGCTTCCAGAAGCCAGGATCGCGCAGACGCTGCCAGTAGTAGTGCTTGACCACCGTGCGCGCCTGCGTCTGTTCAGTGCGGACCCAGGGGTTGAGCATGATCAGCCCTTTGACTCGCGCGTCGCTGACTTCACCCAGGTAAAGCAGTGCAGCAGAGGCTCCGTCACACAGCCCGCACAAGGCAACGCGCTTGAGGCCCGGGTGCAACTGGAAAAGCGCGTCTATCGCAGCCCGAATGTCGGCGCCCATTGCCAGGAAAGTGCGCTGTTGGCCTGTGCTGTCGCCCATGCCACGCGTGTCAAAGCGCAAGCAGGGGTAGCCGGCCCCAGCCAATGCGCGGGCCCAGTGGACAAACTGACGGTGGCTTCCGGCCCGGTACTGGGGGCCGCCGACGACGATGACCACACCTGTGCTGCGTGCCTTGTCCGCAGGCGGTTGGGCAACGACGCCGACCAAGTGGTCAGCGCCGCACAAAAAGACCAAGGGCCGCTCGGTGAAGCTCTGGCGGCTGGGCATCAGGTGCGGCTCACGGCTGTTTGCAGCCCGGCGTGTGGTGCGTGTGAACAGAGCTGGGCTAGCTGGGCTAGCTGGGCTACCTGGGTTACCTGGGCTATCGTCTGGGCGACCAGTTCAGTGGCCTCCTCGATTTCGGTTGTTTGCCAAAACGAGGGTCCCTGCACCACCGAGCTGTGGACCGTGTACCCCGCCTGAGTCAGGCTTGCAATCTTGGCTTGCGCCGCTGGGTTGAGTTCGGTTGCCAACGGGCCGCCGACTTCAAGCCAAACCACGGGGTTTGCTGCCACGCCCGGCTGCTGAATTGCAGGCAGTAAAAACTGCGCGGCTTCAAGGTGTTGCATCAAACCGGCCGAGAAGGTGTGTCCACCTACTTCAAGGGCCTTGCCTTGGGCAAGGTCGGCCTTGGCCTGATCGATGACTTGCTTGCCATTGCCTTCGGCCCACGCTGCAGCGGCCTTCAGCCGCAACAGTTGCTGCACCACGCTGCGCCCTTGCAAGACCGGCTGCCAAAGCAGCAGCCGGGGCGACCATCCCAATTGCCGGGCCAGGCTGGCGGCAAGAAGGCAACCGGCCCGGTGTGACCATAGCCAAAGTGCTGCGGTGGGATGGCGTGTGCCCAACCATTCCAACGCTGCTTTCAGGTCTTCGAGCCAGACCTGCCAATCAGCGTCGCCGCTGTCCCCGTCGGAGTCGCCACAGCCCAGCAGATCGACCTGCAGCACTGCAAAACCCGCTGCTGAAAGCGCCCGCGCGCCCAGCGCAACCGACCGCCGGGATTTGTTCATCTCTTCGCCAAACGCCGGCACATGAAGCACGGCCCCACGGGTGGCTTGCCCTTGCGGGGCATGGTGAATGCACAGCCGCCAGGAGCCGTCGCCCCGGTCGAGCTGAAAGGCCTCGAAGGGTGCGTCTGCCGCTGTTGCCAGGTCCCCCACCACGGCAGGCTGCGCGTCAGGCACCGAGGCGCGTGGAAACAAAGTCAACCAGGCTGCCCAGAGTTTCGAAGGTGGCGCCGTCGATGTCGTCGTCGTCGACCGTGATACCCAGTCTTTCTTCAAGCGTGCCAATGATCGAAACAACCGCCATGGAGTCGAGTTCGGGCACGGCACCCAGCAGGTGTGTTGCACGTGTGAAGTTGCTGCCACGTCCACCCAGGCTGAGTACTTCTTCCAAGACGCGCACGACTTCAAGCTCTACATTCATCAACAGCTCCCGCAACCATGTGGTTCACGAAGGATCGTGGACGACAGCCGGTCATTCTAGGAGCCGGGTAGCGGCGATCAGAAAACACGATGGTGCGCGAGCCAGGGCAAGTGTGACATCCGCACATGAACCACTGGCCGTGTTTCGAGCCTTCAAGTTGGGTCTGGTTTGCCTATGCAATACTCGTTTCAACTCTTAGCCAAGCCCCGTCGCTGCGCTTGTTACCTCAGCGCCCATGGGTGCTGAACGAGCACAGCGCACTGCCCAGACCCATGCCTGACGCTCACCTCCTTCATGAACTGGTGCTGCGCGCCGCCGAGCGTGCGCCAACCCGTGCTGCCCTGACGCATGGGAATCGCCACCTGACCTACAAGCAGCTGCAGGCCGATGTCAGCGCTTTTTGCAGTGGCCTCGTGTCCTTGGGCGTTGGGCGTGGCGAACGGGTCGCCGTTTTCCTGGAAAAGCGTTTCGAGTTTGTGGCGGCCTGTTTTGGCGCAGCCGCTGCTGGTGCGGTTTTTGTTCCTTTGAATCCCTTGCTGAAGCCGGAGCAGGTGGGCTACATCCTTCGCGACTGTGGCGTCAGGCTGCTGCTGACTTCCTCAGACCGTCTGGCTCAGCTGGCACCGGTGCTGGCCGACTGTCCAGCGCTGACCCAGGTGGTGACCACCACGGCCACGGCGCGACCTGCCGATCTGCCGGCTGAGCTGGGCCTTTTGGACCTGGCGCAGTTCTTGGCGGCGCCAAGCCGGGCAGGGCATCGGGTGATTGACACCGATTTGCTGGCCATCCTGTACACCAGTGGCAGCACCGGGCGACCCAAGGGCGTGATGCTGTCGCATCGCAACATGGTGTCAGGCGCGAAAAGCGTTGCGGCTTACCTGGAGAACCGCGAATCGGACACCTTGCTCGCGGTGCTTCCGCTGTCTTTCGACGCTGGCTTCAGCCAGCTGACCACCGCGTTTCACGTTGGCGCCCGGGTGGTCCTGCTCAACTACCTGTTGCCACGCGATGTGCTCAAAGCACTGGAAAAGGAAAAGGTGACAGGACTAACTGCCGTACCGCCTTTGTACATGCAGCTGACCGGATTGGACTGGCCCGACGCCGTGCAGCAAAACTTGCGTTACTTTGCCAACACAGGGGGGCGGATGCCGCGCGAAACACTCGACGCTTTAAGGCGCAGAGCGCCGCGGTCCAGTCCCTATCTGATGTACGGCTTGACCGAAGCGTTTCGGTCTACGTTTTTGGCACCCGAAGAAGTTGACAGACGACCTGACAGCATTGGCAAGGCGATTCCAAACGCGGAAATCCTGGTGCTGCGGCCCGACGGTAGCGAGTGCGAAGCGGATGAGCCGGGCGAGCTGGTTCATCGCGGCGCGCTGGTTGGCATGGGTTATTGGGGCGACGTTGAAAAGACAGCTGAGCGCTACAAGCCCTTGCCTGAGCGAGCAGGGGGGCGCGAAGGTGCTTACCC
>JAYVSX010000104.1:0-12483 GCA_043774975.1 Rubrivivax sp. | reverse complement strand
GATGCCCAGGTGGTGTCACGCCTGTGCATGTGGGCGGTGGCGCTGCTGGTGGCCGCCTACCTGTGGCAACTGGACATCCCCCTCAACAAGAAGATCTGGACCCCCAGCTACGTGCTGCACACCACGGGCCTGGCGATGCTGGCCTTGGCGGTCTGCATCCACTTGATTGAGGTTCGCCAGCGGCCTGCCGAGCTGCGCGTCTGGGTGCGCTTTTTCGAAGTCTTTGGCCGCAACCCGCTGTTTGTGTTTGTCTTGAGCGGCCTGGTACCGCGTTTCCTGGGCCTTTGGCGTTGGCAGACCGGTGTGGACTCTCTGGGCGCTCCGCTTTGGACGTCGCCCCTGCCTTGGCTCTACCAAGCCGTGTTGCTGCCCTTGACAACCGACCCTCGCTTGGCTTCGCTGGTCTTCGCCTTGATCCAGGTGCTGGCTTACGCGGCCTTGGCCTGGTGGCTCGACAAGCGCAGAATTCACATCCGTGTGTGAGCGCTGTCAATTTTGGGCAGCAAAACCACTATGCTCTTCGCCAGTCCCAACAATGGAAGCCGGCGTGGGAGTGCGGCTCGCCCGAAGTGAAGGCCAGGCTGCCGGCTCGGTAGCGCATTCCCGCTCACACCATGCCACTGCATTACCAACAAACACGCGACGAGAGCGCGGCCCTGCTGAAGCGGGTGATTGCCGAGATGGGCCAGCACGACGCGCCCTTCTCGCCCATCACCTTTGCGGTTTGGTATGAACACTTTGCTGGCATCAACCCAAACTTGTCGCTGGCCATGAAAACCAGCCTGGCGGGCAGCAACCGCCTGACCGCCAGCCACATCGAGCACCTCTACCAAAACCACCTGGCCGACCCCAGCGCCGAAGTGGCTCAGACCACGGCGGCGCAAGTCACCCGCGTGATGGGCAACATGGCCCAGAAGGCCGAGGCAACGGGTCGCGACGCGGCGGCCTATGGCCTGCAATTGCAAGGGCTGAGCCAAGCCCTCAGCGACGACGATCAAGGCAACCGCAACGCCAACTTGACACCCCACCTGGACCAAGTCGCCAGTGGCACCCATCGCATGCAAGAGGTCACGGCTGCCCTGGCCCAGGCGGTGGCCGAGGGGCAGTTGGAAGTTCAGCGCCTGCGCGAAGCCCTCGACCGCTCGCGCACCGAGGCCATCACCGACCCGCTGACCCAACTGCTCAACCGCAAGGGTTTTGAAGACGCGATGCAGAACATGCTGGCGGCCCCTGCAGCGCCCGGCAAAGCCCACTGCCTGGTGCTGCTGGACATCGACCACTTCAAACGTGTGAACGACAGCTACGGGCACCCGGTCGGCGACAGCGTGATCCAGACCTTGGGCGTGCTGCTCAACCGCGTGGCCAAGGAGCCAGGCATCTCGGCCGCCCGCGTGGGTGGAGAAGAGTTTGCGCTGCTGCTGGAACAAGGAACCGTGGCGCAAGCCGCTCAACTGGCGCAAACCGTGCGCAGCTTGGTCAGCGCCACCAAGATCCGCAAACGTGGCGTGCAGGAAGTGGTGGTCACCATCACCATTTCGGCCGGCGTGGCCGCCTACGGGCCAGACGATGACGCCGCCAGCCTGATGGCCGCGGCCGACGCGGCGCTGTACCGCTCCAAAGCCGGCGGGCGCGACCGCGTCACCGTGGCCTGATCCGTAGGCGCCTGTCGGACTTGGGGAACGTCGGCTGCAATTTGGCCGCAACGACAACGCCCCGCACGGGGCGGGGCGTTGAAGGGGCGGGCACTGGCCGCCCGGGAAAAACACCTTACTTCTTGGCGGCGCTGGCAGCGGCGGCAGCGGGCTTGGCGTCCTTGCCCGCCTTGGCGGCCTTCTCTTCCTTGTCCTTCCTGGCGGCAGCCTTCTTCTCTTCAGCACTCATCGCCGCCGGCTTGGCCGGTGCGGCAGCGGGTGCTGCCGTGGGCTTGGCCGGGGCCGCGGCCACACCCTTGAAGGTGGCGCCGTTCACCGTCAGGCCCTCGGCCGAGAACTTGGCCGCATTGCCTTCGCCCACGCCCTTGACGCGTTCGATGAAGTCGGACCAGTCCTTGAACGAACCCTTCTTGCGTTCATCCAGGATCTTGCCGGCGATGCCGGGCCCAATGCCCTTGACGCCGTCCAGTTCAGCCTGGCTGGCTTTGTTGACGTCCACTGCGGCAAAAGCCGCAGCGGCAAACACGGCCATCAGCAAAGCAACGATCTTTTTCAGCATGTTTTGTCCTCGAATTGTGGGTGAAGGCCCGCCGTCGGCGTGGGAGCTTGGGCGACACGCCGGTCCATCTTGGCGCGCCATGCCACAACAAGAATCGCCGGCACTTGGTTGACAGCTCGACCGACGCCAGGGCAATGGCGGGCTCAAGTGACAGCGGCCAGACCACGGTCCCAGGCTAAAGTTCGGCCGCCCTTTGCGCAGCCGCCTTTTGCGCAACTGCCATTGCACCGACAGCACCTTCTAAGCCCGGCCCAGCAGACAGAACCCGGTCCCCGATGAACACCACCGAACTCTTTCTGGTCGCGATGCTGATCGTCTTCACCCTGCCCTACCTGGTGTGGCGCCTCGGGCGCACCGAGTACTGGGCGCCGCTGGTGGTGGTGCAGATCATCGCTGGCATCGTGCTCGGGCCGGGCGTGCTGGGCGCGCAGTTTCCCGACTACTACGCCGCCATCTTCACGCCGGCGGTCATTCAAAGCCTGAACAGCGTGGCCTGGTGGGCGGTGACGCTGTTTATCTTCATCGCCGGCATCGAACTCGACCTGCGGCAAGCCTGGCAACACCGCTATGAAAGCGGCGTGACGGCGGGCTTGGCTCTGGGTGTGCCCTTGCTGCTGGGCTGTGGCGCAGCGGTGGCGATGCTGGCCACGTCGGCCGGCTGGGTGGGACCGAAGGCCCAGACCTGGCAATTTGTGGCCGGCGTGGGCATGGCCTGCGCGGTGACGGCGCTGCCGATCCTGATCCTGCTGATGGAAAAGCTGGCCATCCTGCGCCAGCCGATTGGCCAGCGCATCCTGCGTTATGCCAGCCTGGACGACATCGCCATCTGGGGCGTGCTGGCCCTGATCCTGACCGACTGGGAGCGGGTGGGCAAGCAGGCGCTGTTTCTGGCCGCGTTTGCTTTTCTGGCGGTGCTGCTGCGCCGCCTGATGCTGCGCCTGCCCGAGTCGGATCGCTGGTACATCGCCCTGATCTGGTTGATCGCCTGCGCGCTGGGCGCCGACTGGTGCGGCCTGCACTTCATGGTTGGCGCCTTCCTGGCCGGCGCGGTGATCGACGCGCACTGGTTCAACCAGAGCCAGATGGACAGCCTGCGCCACCACGTGCTGCTGGTCTTGATGCCGGTGTTCTTCTTGTCGACCGGTCTGCGCACCCAGTGGGACGTGGGCGGCGTGACCGTGTTCGTGGCCGCAGCCTGGCTGTTGGCGGCCAGCGTGGGCGGCAAGCTGCTGGGGCTGCACCTGGCCGGCCGGGTGCTGAAGTGGCAGCCGGGTGAAGCCAGCCTGATCGGCTGGCTGCTGCAAACCAAGGCCCTGATCATGATCATCTTTGTCAACGTGCTGCTGGACAAGCAGATCATCACCAACACCAGCTTCACCGCGCTGCTGTTGATGGCGGTGGCCAGCACCATGCTGACGGTGCCGGTGGTGACGCCGATGCTGCAGCGGCTACAAGGCGTGTTGGGGCGCAGCGGCTGATGGCCGCTTCATCGCAGTCACTTCATCGCAGGCACCTTGCAGCACCGGCGCTTGCTGGTGCGCCGCCGGTGCACCGCTGGTGCTCCACACTGCACCAGCTGCACACCGTCTGTCCAAGAAAGGCCCTGATGAACCGATGGCACAAGCTGCGTCTGCTGTTCCTGCCAGCTTGGCTGCTGGGGCTGACGTTGCTCTCGGGCTGCGGCACCCCCTTCGCCACGGTGCCCAACGCCGTCGGCCGGCCGGTGATGCTGCTGGGCCACGACCCCGTGGCCTACTTCACACGCGGCACGCCGCTGCGCGGCTTGACTGAGCACGTGGTAGACCTGCCGCAGCGCAGCTACTACTTCGCCAACGCCGAGCACAAGGCGCTGTTCCAGTCCGCCCCGGCACGCTATGAGCCGCAGTACGGCGGTTTCTGCGCCAGTGGGGCGGCCTTCGCCGTCAAGCTGGGCAGCGACCCGGGCGCGTGGCTGATCCGCGACGGCCGCCTCTTCATCTTTGGCGATGTGATCGGGCAGACCGCCTGGGGTGTGGACCCGGCCTGGAACGTCGCGCACGCAGACCGCTTGTGGCCCGCCATGGCCGGCCAGGGTTGGCGTGGTCAGTCGCTGGGGGCCTACCTGAACAAGGTGCCGCATTACCTGACCGGCGCGCAGATTCGCGCCCAGTGGGAAGCCTTGAATCCCGGCCAGACCTGGCCCGCCTATGACCCCGGCGGCATGCTGAACAACCTGTTCTTCAAGCTGCCAGGATGGCGGGCGGCAGAAGGATTTGGGCAACCGGCGCTGGGCTATCCGTAAGGCGCGGGCGGTGTGCGGCGGCGTGTATGCGACGCAGCACCCAGCGTCAGCTGGCTGGTGGCGCGACAGCACGGTCGTGCAAGAGCGTGAGCAGCCGATCGCGCACCGCGCTGGTGTGCAAGGGCAGCACCACCACGTCGCCCGGCTGGGCCCAGTCCAGCAATTGTTGGGCGGCGGTGGCCTCGTCTTCAACCCGCGCCAGGCACGCGGGTGACAGCCCCGCCAGCAACAGCGCCTGCTCGATCAAGCCCGACACGCTGCCCGCCGCACGGCCGCGCAGCATCAAGGGCAGTTCTTTGATCAGCACACGGTCGGGCGCGTATTGAGCGGCGGTGCGGGCCAGTTCAGCGATGGCCAGGTCATCGCGGTTGCCGGCTTGGCCCAGCAACAGCCCCAGCCTGGCTGCAGGATGCCCCGGGCTTGAAAGGGCCAGTTGCGACCGTGCCACGGTCAGCAGTTGGGCCAAACCAGCCGGGTTGTGGGCATAGTCCAACAACACCGTGGCGCCGCGGTGTTCACAACGCTGCAAGCGCCCCGGGTTGTCCTGGGCCTGGGTGCCGAAGTTGCGCAAGACTTGGCCGATCCCCGCCAAAGGCCAGCCCACCACCGCTGCGGCCAGGGCCGCCGCCGCCAGGTTTTCGACGTTGAAGGCAGCGGCGCCACCCAGGCTCAAGGGCATGTCGGCCACGGCGCCCAGGTCGGTCTCGGCGCCTTGCAGAACCAGTATCAAGCGCCCGGCGCGTACGCCGCAGGTGCTGCCACCATGCTGGCGCACCATCTGCAGGATGGCGGTGTCGTGATCGGGTGCAAACAGCGCCCAGCGCGCGGCCTGGCTGTGCGGCAGCGAAGCGGCGGCCCGCAACAGGGTCTGGTCTGCGCCGTTGAGCACCAGCGTGCCCCACTCACACACCGCGTGGGCCAGCACCAGCTTGACCTCGGCGATGTCCTCGACACTGTCCACGCCGTGCTCGCCCAGGTGGTCGGCGCTGACGTTGGTGACCACCGCCACGTCGGCGCGTGGCACGGCCAGGCCGCGGCGCAGGATGCCACCGCGCGCGGTTTCCAGCACCGCCGCGGTGACCTGCGGATGGCGCAGCACGGCGCGCGCGCCGGCCGGGCCGGCGTAGTCGCCAGAAGCCACGCTGCGGCCGGCCACCACCACGCCTTCGGTGCTGCACAGACCCGGCGTCAGGCCGGCGGCGCGGGCCATCGCGGCGAGCAGGCGGCTGGTGGTGGTCTTGCCGTTAGAGCCGCTGACCAGCAGCTTCGGGATCGCAAACAGGCGGCCCCAGGGCACGTCCATCGGCAAGGGCAACGCAGCGCGTGGGAAGCTCACACTGCCCTGGCCTTCGCCCAGTGAAACGGTGTCGTCGTCTTCCAGAAACAACAGGCCGTGGGCTTCAGCCGCTGCGGCCAATCGCGCCCTCGGGCCAGACCGCTCGAGCGCCGCCCGGCCGGCAAAGTGAGCCAGCGCGTGTTCTGCCGCCGGCTGCGCCAGCTGGAACCCAGCTACGGCGTGTGCAGGGTGGTCGGCGGCGGCGCGCTCCCAGGCCCACTCGTTGACCTCGGTGGCGGTGAACAGACAGGCTGCGGGGCTGGCAAAAGCCAGGAAGACGCCCGACTGGTGCGCCCGCACCCGGGGCAGCGGTGGCGGCCACTGCAGCGCAGCGCAGATCGACACCACCTGGGCGATCCAGCGCCCGTGTGCAGCGCCGTCGGCGGCGGCCGGGCCCAGCGGCGTCAGGATCACCGCGGCACTGGCGCTGTCACGGTTGGCGCCGGTCAAGCGGCGCGACTCTTCAAAGGCGTACCGGGGTTCGGCAGCGATGGGGTGGTCGTTCAAGCGCAGCTGCCAAAGAAGCCAAGGCGCCGGCCATCCAGGAATCGACACATCAGTCGGCCGACTCGCCAACAAAGCGCAAACCACGCTCGTCGCGCACAAAGCCCGCCGCCAGGGTGGTGCCGTCGTCGACCGCGGCGGTTTCGATGCCGGTATCGGGTGACGCCGGTTGTGCCTGTTGCGCCGCTGCAGCGGCCTGGGACGCTTTTTTTGCAACCCCAGCAGGGAGCGCAGCCGTCTGGGTGGCCGCACCCTCGGGTTTGAACTTGATCACCTGCTTCCAGCTGCGCGTCAGCGCGTCGGCAAACACCAGCAGCAGGTCGCCCAGCTGACCCATGCGCAAGGCGTGATCGATGGCTTCTTGTTCGTCGGGGATCAGCGTGATGGCGCTGTCGGGTACGCCCTGCTGGCGCAGCACGGCGGCAATCATCTGCGGCACTTCGTCACTGGCGCGGCCACGCAGGCCGTCGTCGCGGCGGCAGATGTAGTGGTCAAAACGGCCGGCTACGGCCAGCGCGATGTCGCGGATGTCTTCGTCGCGCCGGTCGCCCGGCCCGGCCACCACCACGATGCGCCGGCCGCGCACGTCCAGCCGGCCCGCCAGGTCGGCCATCACACCCACCGCGTGGGCGTTGTGGGCGTAGTCGAAGATCACCTTGAAGGGGTGCTCGTCCCACACGTTCATGCGGCCCGGGGCCTGGAAGAAGGTGCTGTCAAAAGTGCGCAGGCCCTGGCGGATGGCATCGAGCTTGATGTCCATCGAAAAAGCCATGGCTGCGGCAAACATCGCGTTTTGCACGTTGTGCATGGCGCGGCCTTCCAGCGTGGCCGGGATCAGGTGGGTCCACATCAAGGGGATGTGCCGGCCCTTGTCGTACAGCGTGATCATCTGGCCGTTGACACCCGCTTCCAGCGCGCAGGCGCGGCCACCGGCGCGGATGTGCTCGCGCACCACCGTGTGTTGCGGGTTGACGGTGACGTAGCACAGGTGCTTGGCGTCGGTGTGGGCAGACATGCGGATGACGTTGTCGTCGTCGGCGTTGAGCACCGCGCAGTCGCGCGCCACCTCGACCACGATGCGCTTGACCTCCGCAAGCTCTTCCAGTGTATTGATGCCCTTCATGCCCAGGTGGTCGCTCTTGACGTTGAGCACCGCGCCGACGTTGACAAAGGGCACGCCCATGCCAGCGCGCAGCAGCCCGCCACGCGCCACTTCCAGCACCGCCATGTCGATCTTGGGGTCGGCCAGCACCATGCGCGTGGCCACCGGGCCGGTCATGTCGCCTTCCACGGTGCGTTGGCCGTCGATGTAGACGCCGTCGGTGGTGGTCAGCCCCGGTGTGTAGCCGGCCATCTTGGCGATGTGGGCCAGCATGCGCGCGGTGGTGGTCTTGCCGTTGGTGCCGGTGACGCAGGCAATCGGCACGCGGCTGGCGCTGCCGGGCGGAAACAGCATGTCGATGACCGGCCCGGCGGCGTCGCGCGGTGTACCTTCGCTGGGCGCCACGTGCATGCGAAAGCCGGGCGCGGCGTTGACTTCGCAGATGCCGGCACCGGCGTTTTGCGGCGCCTTGTAGCTTTCGGTGATGTCGCTGCACAGAAAGTCCACGCCGCCCACGTCCAGCCCGATGGCGGTGACGGCGCGCACCGCCATTTCGCGGTTGTCGGGGTGGATGACATCGGTCACGTCGGTGGCGGTGCCGCCGGTGGACAGGTTGGCGGTGCTGCGCAGCAGCACTTCCTGGTCCTTGGCCGGGATGCTGTCGGGCGACAGGCCCTGGCGGTTGAGCATCAGGTCGGCCTGCGCATCCATCTCAATGCGCGTCATCACCTTTTCATGGCCCACGCCGCGCCGCGGGTCCTGGTTGACGATGTCGACCAGCTGCGCAATGGTGTGCGCACCATCACCGATGACCCGCCCCGGCGTGCGCTTGGTGGCCGCGATCAGTTCGCCGTTGACGACCAACAGCCGGTGGTCGTCACCGCTGAGCAAGGACTCGACCAGCACGCTGGCGCTGTGTTCGGCCGCAGCGGTAAAACCCGCACGCACCTCGTCGGCCGTCTTCAGGCCGATGCTGATGCCGCGGCCATGGTTGCCGTTGTAGGGCTTGGTCACCACCGGGTAGCCCAACCTTTCGGCGGCGCGCACCGCGCGGTCGGCGCTGCGCACCAGCTCTTGCTGCGGGCAGGGCAGGCCGCAGTTGGCCAGGATCTTGTTGGTCTCTTCCTTGTCCTGCGCCAGCTCCACCGCGATGTAGCTGGTGCGGCCGGTGACGGTGGCCTGGATGCGCTGCGCAAACTTGCCGTGGCCCAGCTGGATCAGGCTTTGTTCGTTCAGGCGCAACCACGGGATGTTGCGCTGCTCCGCGGCCTTGACCAGCGACGCCGTGGAAGGGCCCAGCGCGCGGCGCTGGGCGTAGCGGATGTAGTCGGTGCGGGCTTGCGCCCAGTCCCAGTCCGCGGGCACGCTGCCTTCAGGTCGCAGCGCCAGTGGCAGCAAGGAACACAGCAGTTGCACCGCCAGTTCACCGGCCTCGATGCCTTCGTCGCGCTGGACGTATTCGTAGACCACCGTGTAGACACCGGGGCGGCCTTCAATGCTGCGCGTCTTGCCGAAGCTGATGTCCTCGCCGGCCACGTTCTGCAGCTCGATGGCCACATGCTCGAAGACGTGGCCAAGCCAGGTGCCCTGCTGCTGCCCGGCGTCGTCGCTGTCACCCCGCAGGCGCCGCACAAAACCGCCTGGCACGCCGTAGCTGCAGCCGTGCTCGTGCAGCCCCGGCAGCGCGGCCAGCAGTGCGTCGACGTAGTCCGGCCCCAGCCGGCCCGTGGGCCAGTTTTCCAGTGCGCCCAGGTCCAGCACCAGTTTGATGACCGGGAAGTGCGCGTAAAGCGAGGGGCCGACGTAAACGTTGCGTTCGAGGATGCGCATGGCAGGCGGGTTCCCGGTGGGCGAGGTGCGGCGAGGTGAGGCGAAGAGCGGCGAAGAGCGGCGAAGAGCGGCGAGCTTAACGCCCGCACGCCCTGCACCCCGCTTTGCCACCGGCCCTCGGGTGGCGCCGCAGCGTCAGCGCGCCGTGGTCGGGTCGATCACCGCAGCCACTGGCGTGATGCGGTTGGCCGGGAAGCCCGACTTCGCCGCGTGCTCACGGATCAGCGCCTGGCTGGGTGCCGTCGCCGTAGTTGCGCGCGTCATCGTGCACCACCTCGCCCAGGTTGATGCCGATGCGAAAATGCATGCAGCGCGCCTCGGTCGCGCCAACGTTGCGGCGCACCATGCGGGTCTGAATGTGCATCGCACATTCGACGGCAGCCACGGCGCTCTGGAACTCGGCCCGGATGCCGTTGTCGGCAACGTCGGTTATTCACGCCTGATGCTCGGACCAGGCAACCTGTTCTCAGCTGCGGGCGTGATCTATGACATTCACGACCGCCTGGTGTCGCAACTTGTTCCTCCATCCGCGACGCGTCGCCATGGCTCGCCGCTCGCCGTCCACGATCCGCGTCCACATCGTCACCGCATCGGGGTGCTGCCACCCCAGATCTGCGTTGGCGCGTCGCGAGCTGAAGTCGAGATGCCCGCGACTGATGTCCACCGACTCGCGCGAGAGGAACGCCGGCAGGTCCAGCATGCGCTGGAGCGGCTCAAGGAGCGCCACTTGGGGTCGCATCAGGCCGCGCGGCAGGTACCAGCGCGGTACCCCGCGCCCGGTGAGGCGTCCCCACATCGCGAAGGTGTCGTGCACCGTCGTGCGCGAGCCGTTGAACGTGTAGTCGCGCCCAGGCTCGGCGGATTCAGCGGCTCGGCACAGCCCGTCGGCCAGCGCGTCGACATCGACGAAGGCCAGCACCATGTCGTCGCCCCAAGCCAGAGGCGGCATCGCGCCCAGTAGCGTGAGCCTGAGGTAGTAGCCCCACACTGAGTGGTCGTTTACGCCCACCACTGCATTGGGCATCGCGATAACCAGCGGCAGCCCACGGTCACGCAGGGCCAGCGCCTCGCGATGCGCAGCCTCCTTGGTGCGCTCGTAGAGCGTCAGAAAGCGACCGTCGTGCACCTTGGTCTCGTCGCTGGGCACGCTCGGAGCCGGCGCCCGACCTGTCGGACCCAACGCCTGGGTGGAAGAGACGTAAACGGTGCGCGCAACACCGCCCGCTAGGGCCGCCTCGAGCACGTTCCGCGTGCCGTCCACGTTCACGAGTCCCATCCGCTGCTGCGTAGCGGCGTCGGCGCCAACTTCATAGACGCCGGCGTTGTGAATCAGGACGTCGCTGCCTCGCATGGCCTCGGCCAGTCCCTGCCGCACCGTGACGTCACCGTGCACGAGTTCGGCGCCCTGAGCAATCAGCCAGCGCGCCGACACGGACGTCGGGTCGCGCACGAGCACGCGCAAGGACCATCCGCGCTCGCGAACTGCCCGCGCAAGCGCCTGACCAATGAATCCCGTACCCCCTGTCAGGAAGATCTGCATCAACGCCTCGTCGCCAAGATGAAAAGTCCGACCGCGGACTTTTCATGGCTTTTAGCATGCACTCGCACCAGGCAGTGAAGATGAACGTTGCGCCTTGATTTCGGCCATGGGATGGCGCGACGCTGTCATGGTGCTGGGTGCGGTGCGGTTGTTCGTTGTGGTTCCGCTTCAGGCCTGGAGCCTGCGCGGGCCGGCCTTGCTGGCCTACCTGGCAGCAGGCCGCCCGCCCATCCCGGCGCCCTGAACGCAGGCTTGGTGGTCAACGCTTGAGCGCGTTGTTCACCTTGGTGGGCGAGCCTTCCAGCCCGGCCAGCACGGCCGTTTGATCGCCCGGGATGACCATGCTGAATTTTGATTCGACCGAGGTGTACTCGTAGTAGCCCAGGCGGGCGATGGGCCGGGCCTTGAGCACATCAATGCGGCCTTCGGCGTCGATGATGTCGTCGGCAATGTGCACCGCCACCACGCGGCCGAAGACCACATCCACATGTCCCATGGGGCTGTTGCCCGGCAGGCGCAGGGTGGTCATGTACTGGCACTCGAACTGAATCGGCGAGCCCGCCACGCGCGGCGGCTTCAGCAGGCGCGAAGGCGCTTTTTGCAGGCCGGCGATGTCGAATTCATCCACGCCCAACGGGAACTCCTGGGCCGAGGCGTTCACGCCCTCGCGCAAGGCCCAGGTGGCCATGTTCCAGACGAACTCGCCCGTGGTCTCGGCATTGACAACGCTGTCCTTGCGGCTGCCGTCGCTTTTCTGGTTGCTGGAGAACATGACGATCGGCGGATCGAAGTTCACGTTCTGGAACTGGCTGTAGGGCGCCAGGTTGTGGCGGCCTTGGGCATCCACCGTGGAAATCCAGCCAATGGGCCGCGGCACGACGCAGCTCTTGAACGGGTCAAACGGCAGGCCATGCGGCGTCACGCCTGGTTCGTAGTACATGCTGTGGTGTGGGCGGGTTGGCCAGCGCCACGGTAGCGCTCAGGAGCACAAGTCTAGCCGCGTGACATAGGCGTCGCGCCGCACGCCTTAGACCCCGGTTTGTCACCGGAGCCCGGGTGGCGACGCAGCGTCAGCGCGCCGTGGTCGGGTCGATCACCGCGGCCACGGGCGTGATGCGGTTGGCCGGGAAGCCCGACTTCGCCGCGTGCTCACGGATCAGCGCCTGGCTGGGCGCGTTGTAGACGCAGTAGATCTTGTCGCCGGCCACGTAGCTCTGCACCCACTGGATGTCGGGGCCCAGGCTGCGCAGCGCTTTGTTGGACACCTGCGCGGCGCCGCGCAGTTGTTCGGCGCTCATCTTCGACGCGCCGGGGATGTCGCGCTCGATCAGAAAACGTTGTTGCGACATCGCGGGCGTGGCGGCTGCGGCAATGACCAGGACAAAGGACAGCAAGAGGGTCTTGAACATGGCGGCTCCGAGGGTGGGTGTGACGGGTTGGGTGGGCATGGCGTTCAGGTCGATCAAGGGGTTAAAGGCGATCAAGGCGGTCAGGGCGCGTAGAAATACGGGTCCAGCACCTTCACCTCGGTGATGCGGCCCACCGGCAGGCCGTTGCGGTCAGCCACCTTGCGGATGGACTCCGGCGTGGGTGCGTCATAGATGCAAAAGGTCTGGGTGCGCTCGGGGTTGACGTAGGAGTGCACCCAGTTCACGCCGTGCTCGGCGTTGTTGGCCACC
>JAYVSX010000103.1:0-2066 GCA_043774975.1 Rubrivivax sp. | reverse complement strand
CCCCGGTCACCGGCGACGTCACTGGCGTGGGCGATGGACGCGGCGTCCACGCCACCCGGCGGTGCATTGAGCAGCACCTGCTGCAGGCCGTGGTCGCGCAGCCGCGCCGCAATTTCTGGCGGCGCGAAGGCGTAGGGGAACTGGCATTCCACCGCTTTGAAGCCGTCTCTCGCGGCCGCTTCAAAGCGCTCCAGGAAAGGCAGGTCGGCATACATCAAGGACAGGTTGGCAGCAAATTGGGGCATGGCGGCGGCTCAGGGCTTCAACGGGTTTGGCAGAGGAGGAAGGGCAAAGGGACTTCGCCGCACTCTACAACACGGCCACACGCCACGACGCACACGTCCTACAGGGTGCGGGGCGCATGGCTGATGGAGCCGGGCGGTTTCGGCGCTTAAATTAAAAGTCTGCTCCCAGCCCTAGTGGCCGGGGTGCTTTTTGAACCCCGGCCTTCATCAACAGGCCATCTGACAAGGAAACCACATGACTTCGATTTTCAAACGCTCCATTCCCGCCGCCGCAACCCTGGCTTTGGCCATGATGTTTGGCGCACAAGCCCAGGCACAGACGCCGCTGCCAGCCAACTCTCCGGCCGTTGCCAAGGGCGACCAAATGGCCCCGCCCGCACCCGGCGGCATGGGTGCCATGTCCAGCACCGCACCCGCAGCACGCATGCCGCAAAACAACAACGTGTCGAACTCTGCCACACCGCCGGTCACCAAAGCCAAACCCATGACGATGGAGGAGCGCAACGAGTCCCGCATGAAGCGTGAAATGGCCGCTACCAACGGCGGCACCACCTCGCCCACAGCCAACAACGTGAGCAACGGCGCGATGACAGCCGACACACCGGCCATGGGCAAATCGCCGGCCCGCAAGACCCGCGCCGAGCGCAAGGCAGAACGCGATGCCAAACGCATGGAAAAGTCCGCCATGGCCAAACCCGCACCAGCGATGGCCGAACCCGCGATGGTCAAGCCCTGAACGCGCCGGTCAGCTCCCCCTCGGCGCTGACCCAGCTCACGCACCGGGCGCCCCCAACGGGGACGTCCGGCGCACGCCCTGAATTCATTCATCTTTCCGTGAACCGTGGTCCCGCCCGTGTGGCGGGCCGCTCAAAGCGCTCCAAGGAGTCCCCATGATCAACGCATCTTCATTCAAGTCCATTCCCCTGGCAGCCGCCGTGGCCGCCGCGCTGCTGATGGGCAGCGCCGTCCATGCCCAGGGCGCGGGTTCTTCCGGCGCTGGCACCAGCGATGTTCAAAACGGCGCGGCACCAGCGCCCGGCACCGCAGGCACCGAACCTGTAGCCAACAAAACAGCCATGGCCAAGCCTATGAAGGCGAAGAAAACCAAGCACAAAGCGGTCCGCCCGGCGAAGCGGGCGATGCAGCAGCCCATGACCGGAACGGGACCCACCGAGGACCCCGCCCGCATCAAACCTTGATGCCGCTGCCCACGTGAAAAAACCCACTGATGTGGGTTTTTTCACGTCTGGGCCGGGGGCGCTGACGCCGATCAGCCCTTGTTCATGCCGCCGTGGTGGCCGTCGCCGTGGTGCATACCGCGCTTTTTGTGCTCGGCGTCAAACACGGCTTTCTGCTCGGCCGACAGCTGCGCATAAAACACCTTGGCCGCTTCGCCGCGCTGGTCCGCCATGGCGTTCATTTCGGTCATGCGCTGGGTGCGCAGCGCGCGCATTTTGTCGATGCGTTCAGGCGTGGTCAGCTTGTCGAATTCGGCGCGCTGCTCCGGCGACTGGCGCCAGCCCATGCCGCCAGCCAGTGGTTTCATCGCAGCGGTGAACGCCGTCCAAGCAGGTTCCTGAGCCGGGGTGATCTTCAGCCTGGCTTTCATCTCGGCCGCACGCTTGGCCATCATGGCCTGCATTTTGGCTGGGTCGCGGTGGCCCATCGGCCCCATCTGGCCGTCGGCCGGTGGTGCGTCGCGCATGGCGTCGGGTGCCCGCATGCCGGCAGGGCCGGGGGGTGGCGTTTGGGCGATGGCGGCGCCACCGATGGCGGTGAGCAAACCGGCCAGCATCAGGCCGCTGAGGGTGCGGCTGGTTG
>JAYVSX010000102.1:0-2847 GCA_043774975.1 Rubrivivax sp. | reverse complement strand
ACTGGCGAATTCGCCCCCCGAACTGGACGCCTTGAAGAAGATCTGGCTGGTGCCGGCGGCTGAGCGCCTGACGAATTCACCCGATGCGGGGCGCGAAGTCGGTGCGCTGGACGAGCAGTTCCACGCCACGCTGGTGCGCGCTGCCGGCAACGACGAGATCGCCCGCGTGCATTGGGACGTGACCGAACGCATCCGCATCATCCGGCGGCTGGACTTCACCCGCGCCGACCGCATCGAAGCCACTTACGCCGAGCACGCCAAGATCCTGCGCGCTGTCATCCAGCGCAAGCCAGAAGCCGCGCAACTGCTGCTGCGCAGCCACATTGAGCAGAGCAAGGCCGAGGTGCGCAAGATCACGCTGTCGACGCTGCACGAAGCGCGGGCCGTGCACGGCGGCTGACCCGAGGACGCCCACCTGCGGTCGGGCATGGCTTTTGCTGAAGAACGACTGGATACCGCTTGGTATACCAGTCGTGCCCCAAAGCGGCACACCCTCAGCCTGAACCGAAAGCCGCCATGCGCCACGACCCCCGCCTCGACCCATCCCGCCGCCGCGCGCTGGCCCAACTGTCTGCGGCCTCGCTGGTCACGCTGAGCCCGTGGGCCCTGGCCCAAAAGCCGCTGACCGTTGGCGTCATCTACGTCGGTCCGCGCGACGACTTTGGCTACAACCAGGCGCAGGCCGAATGCGTGGCCGAACTGAAGAAGACGGGCGGCCTGAAGTTCATCGAAGAAGAAAACGTGCCCGAAACCCAGGCCGTGCAGAAGACCCTGCAGGGCATGATTTCGCAAGACGGCGCGGGCCTGCTCTTTCCCACCAGCTTCGGCTACTTCGACCCGCACATGCTGGCCGTCGCGGCCAAGAACAAGGGCGTGCGTTTCAGCCATTGCGGCGGCATGTGGACCAAGGGCAAGCACCCCGAAAACACCGGCAGCTTCTTCGGCTACATCGACGAAGCGCAGTACCTCAACGGTGTGGTCGCCGGCCACATGAGCAAGAGCAAGAAGATCGCCTTCGTCGCCGCCAAGCCCATTCCGCAAGTGATGCGCAACATCAACGCCTACACGATGGGCGCGCGCTCGGTCGACCCGAAAATCACCTGCAACGTCATCTTCACCGGTGACTGGAGCATGGCGGTGAAGGAAGCCGAAGCCACCAACAGCCTGGCCGACCAGGGCTGCGACGTGTTCACGATGCACGTCGACGGCCCCAAGGTTGTCGTCGAAACCGCTGCCAGGCGCGGCAAGATGGTCTGCGGCTACCACGCCAGCCAGGCCAAGCTGGCCCCGCAGGCCTACCTGACCGGCGCTGAGTGGAACTGGACGACGGCCTACAAACTGATCATCGATGCCGCCCGCAGCGGCAAGCCGCACCCGAACTTCGTGCGCGGGGGTTTGAAAGACGGCTTTGTCAAGACCAGCGCCTACGGCCCGGCCGTGTCCGAAGCCGCGCGCAAGGCCGCCGACGCCGTGAAGGCCAAGATGATGGCCGGCACCTTTGAGGTCTACACCGGTGAACTGAAGGACAACACCGGCAAAGTGATGATTCCCAAGGGCACGACGATCAAGCTGACCGACCCGGTGCTGGAAGGCATGAACTACCTGGTCGAAGGCGTCTTCGGCAAGGCTTGACGGGGATAGACCCATGAACCGGCAGCCCTGGCACGACGCAGCCGAAGCGGTGTTGCTGCCGCTGCTGGCCTTGGCCGGCGCGCTGCTGATGTTCAGCCTGTGGGTGTGGCTGGGCGGGCACGACCCGTTGCAGGCCTGCACGCTGCTGTTCACCGGGGCTTTCGGTGACGCCTTTTCCTGGCAGAACACGCTGCAGCGGTCGGCACCTTTGATGCTGACCGCTTTGTGTGTGGCGCTGCCTGCGCGGGCGGGCTTGACCATCATCGGCGGCGAAGGCGCGCTGGTCTTGGGCGGGTTGGCCTGTGCAGGCTTGCCTTACGCCGTGCACCTGCCTGGCAACTGGCTGGGCACGGCGATATTGCTGGTTGCGGCCGCCATCGCTGGCGGCGCGTGGATCGCGCTGGCCGGCGCGCTGCGCCAGTACCGGGGCGTCAACGAAACCATCAGCAGCCTGCTGCTGGGCTACGTCGCCATCGCGCTGTTCAAACATGTTGTCGAAGGGCCGATGCGCGACCCGGCCAGCCTGAACAAGCCGTCAACCTTGCCGCTGGAGGAAGGCCTGCGCATCGGCAGCATCGGCGCCTGGGACGTGCTGGGCGACGTCCACTGGGGCCTGGCCTTCGGCGTGGTGCTGTGTCTGGTCAGCGCCGTGTGGTTGGGCCGTTCGACGCACGGCTTCGCCACCCGCGTGGTCGGCGGCAACGCGCGCGCGGCGCGGCTGGTCGGGCTGCCGGCGCACCGGCTCATCGTCACGGCCTGCTTCCTGGGCGGCGCAGCGGCGGGGCTGGCCGGCGGCATCGAGGTGGCGGCAGTGCACACCTCGGCAAATGCGTCCCTGATCGCCGGCCTGGGCTACGCCGGCATCCTGGTCAGCTTCGTCGCGCGGCACAACCCGCTGGCCATCATCCCGGTGGCCATCCTCTTCGGTGGCTTTGGTGCGGCGGGCAGCTTGCTGCAGCGGCGCATGGGTCTGCCGGATGCCAGCGTTCAAGTGCTGCTGGGCTTTGCCTTCGTGCTGATCCTGGCCGGCGAGGCTTTGCGCGGGCGCTTGCTGCCCTTCCCCTTCCTGGCGATGCAGCCCTTGCTGCGCGCCAAGCCGGCTTGAGGGGACCCTGACGCCATGGACGCCTTCCTCGATGTGCTGCTGGCTGTGCTGGGCGGTGCGATCCGCGTCGGCACGCCATATTTGTTTGTCAGCCTGGGCGAATGCCTGAC
>JAYVSX010000101.1:0-4476 GCA_043774975.1 Rubrivivax sp. | reverse complement strand
GCCATGTTGAAGGCGGGCACCTCGGGCGCCTTCGCAAGCGTGGCCAACGCCGTCACGGGGCCGGATGGTCAGCCGCTGCCCTGGGCCTACTTCTGGTTTAGCGGCGTGCTCAGCTCCTTCCTGGACAACGCGCCCACCTACCTGGTCTTCTTCAACCTGGCTGGCGGCGACCCGGTGGTGCTGATGACAACGCTGGCCGCCACGCTCGCCGCCATCTCTGCGGGCTCGGTGTTCATGGGCGCCAACACCTACATCGGCAACGCGCCCAACTTCATGGTCAAGGCCATTGCCGAAGACCGCGGCGTGGCCATGCCCAGCTTCTTCGGCTACATGCTGTGGAGCGGCGCGATCCTGCTGCCGCTGTTTGTGGCCATGTCCTTCATCTGGTTCCGCTGAGCGCGGCATATCCCACACCCAAGGTCAGCATGAGCAAATCCCAAGTCCTGGTCGCCCGCGCCGTGTTTCCCCAGGTGCTGGAGCGCCTGCGCCAGCACTTCGAGGTCGACCACAACCCCAGCGACATCGTCTTTAGCAAAGCCGAGCTGATCACCCGGCTGCAAGGCAAGGTGGGCGCCTTCACCACCGGCAGCGAGCGCATCGACGCCGAGGTGCTGGCGGCCTGCCCGCAGCTGCGCGTGGTGGCCAACATGGCGGTGGGCTACAACAACTTCGACATCCCGGCCTGCACGGCCGCTGGCGTGCTGGCCACCAACACGCCCGACGTGTTGACCGAGACCACAGCCGACTTCGGCTTTGCGTTGATGATGGCCGCCGCCCGCCGCATGGCCGAGAGCGAACACTTCTTGCGCCGCGGCGAGTGGACGAAATGGGCCTACGACATGTTCACCGGCAGCGACATACACGGCGCCACGCTGGGCATCCTGGGCATGGGCCGCATCGGGCAGGGCATTGCGCGGCGCGGCGCCTTGGGTTTTGGCATGCGGGTGATTTATCACAACCGCAGCCGGCTCAGCGCCGAGCAAGAAGGCCCCATCGGTGCGCGCCATGTCGACAAGGCCACGCTGCTCCAGGAAGCCGACCACCTGGTGCTGGTGTTGCCCTACAGCGCGCAAAGCCACCACTCCATTGGCGCGGCCGAGCTGGCGTTGATGAAGCCAACCGCCACGCTCACCAACGTAGCGCGCGGCGGCATCGTCGACGACGCGGCGCTGGCTGCGGCCCTGCGTGACGGGCGCATCGCCGCCGCTGCGCTGGACGTTTTTGAAGGCGAGCCGAAGGTCCACCCCGCGCTGCTGACCTTGCCCAACGTCGTGCTCACGCCGCACATCGCCAGCGCCACCGTGGCCACGCGCCGCGCGATGGCCGACCTGGCGGCCGACAACCTGATTGCTGCGCTGACAGGGGGCACGGCGCCCACGCCGATCAACCCCGAGGTGCTGCCGCGTTGGCGGCCTTTGGCACCCTGATCCACGGTTTGCCGCTGGGTCTTGCACGCCCTGTGCGTGCTGTGCCCGCGCTGCTTTTTCGACGCTGTCATTGGCGCTGCCATCGACGCCTTCGCAGCGGATGCCGCGGCACTGGGCTGTCACAATCAAGCCGTGTCTGACTGGATGCCCCTTTCGCAGATCGCGCTGAACGCACTGCTGCTGTTGAACCTGCTGGTGCTGTTGTGGCTTGCGCTGCGGCCCCGCGACAGCGGCGCGCAGAAAGACATCGAACGCCTGGAGCGCGAACTGCGCGACGAGTTGGGCCGCCAGGGGCAGGGCACGCGCAGCGACCTGTCGACCTTCCAGCAGATGCTGCTGGCGCAAAGCGGTGATGTGGCGCGCACGCAAAACGAGCAGATCGACAGCTTCCGCGGTCAATTGGCCAGCACCCAGCAGGCGGTGAGCGACGCGCTGGCTCAGGCAACGCGGGCGCTGTCGGCGCAGTCGCAGGCCTCGCGCGAGGCCCAAGACGCCGCGCTGCGCCGCTTTGGTGACGCCATTGGCGAACAGCTGCGTGTGCTGTCTGAGGCCAACGACCGGCGCCAGACCGAGATGCGGCAGGCCGTGGAAACGCGCCTGGCCGCGCTGCAAGACGGCAACGAGAAGAAGCTCGAGCAAATGCGCGCCACGGTCGACGAGAAGTTGCACGCCACGCTGGAGCAGCGCCTGGGCGAAAGCTTCAAGCAGGTGGCCGACCGGCTGGAGGCCGTGCACAAGGGCCTGGGCGAGATGCAGAACCTGGCGCGCGACGTCGGCAGCCTGAACCGCGTTCTCAACAACGTGAAGACCCGCGGCATCTTTGGCGAGACGCAGCTGGCGGGTCTGCTGGAACAGGTCTTCACGCCCGAGCAGTACGCCGCCAACGTGGCCACCGTGCCGGGCAGCAATGAACGGGTGGAGTTTGCGATCCGCCTGCCGGGCCAGCGCAGCGACGGCGTGCCGCTGTGGCTGCCGATCGACGCCAAGTTTCCGCGCGAAGACTACGAACGCCTGCTCGACGCGCAGGAACGCGCCGACCCGGTGGCCGTGGACGCGGCGGCCAAGGCCATCGAAGCGCAGCTGCGCAAGGAGGCCCGCACCATCCGCGACAAGTACGTGTCGCCGCCGCACACCACCGATTTCGGCATCCTCTTTGTGCCCATCGAAGGCCTCTACGCCGAAGCGCTGCGCCGCCCCGGTTTGCTGGAAGCGCTGCAGCGCGAGTTCAAGGTGATGCTGGTCGGCCCCACCACCTTGCTGGCCACCTTGACCAGCCTGCAGATGGGTTTTCGCACGCTGGCGCTGGAAAAGCGCTCGGCCGAGGTGTGGGAAGTGCTGGGCGCAGTGAAGACCGAATTCAACAAGTTTGGCGACATCCTGGCCAAGACCAAGAAGAAGCTGGCCGAGGCCAGCGACACGATTGACCTGGCCAGCGTGCGCACGCGCGCGATGGAGCGCCGTTTGCGCGACGTGGAATCGCTGCCCGATTCGCGCACCGCCGAGCTGCTGCCCGGACTGAACGCCCCGGCAGAAGAAGATGCTAGCGAAGAACAGCGCAAGGATGAACGCAAGGACGAGCGTGATGCCTGAACCCAGCGCTGCTGCGCCAGGCGCCGGGGCGGGATCGGGCAAGGTGCTGGCGGCGCTGATCGTGGGCCAGTTGGGTATGCACTCGGCGATGGCCGGTCTGCGCCTGGCCGCGCCACTGCAGGCGCTGCGCGAGGGCTACAGCGCATGGTCCGTGGGCCTGCTTTTGGCCCTGTTTGCTGCGGCGCCGGTGTTCAGCGCCTTGTACGCGGGTCGTCTGGCCGACCGGCTGGGTTACCACCGCCCGGTCTACTTGTCGGTGGCGTTGACCGTGGCCGGGGCGGCGCTGGCGGTGGGGTCGACCTGGCTGCAAGGGCATCTGCAGTTTGCGCTGCTGTGCGCTGCAGCCATGGCCACGGGGGCAGGGGCCAACAGTGGCCTGCTCACCATCCAACGCACAGCCGGCTCGGCGGCGCAAGACAGCACCGATCGGGTGCGCATCTTCAGTTGGCTGGGCGTGGCCCCGTCGTTCAGCAACGTGATTGGGCCGGTGTCCGCCGGCTTCATGATCGACGGCTTTGGTTTTGCGGCGGCCTACTTGGTGCTTTTGCTGATGCCATTGGCTTCGCTGATCACAGCCACGCAAGTGCCTCAACAACCTGGCCGCCCCATGGCTGCTGTGCCGGCCACACAGAAAGCCTGGGATTTGTTTCGCCTGCCGGGGTTCAAGCGCCTGTTGGCTGTGAACTGGTTGTTGTCGATGTGCTGGGACGTGCACATTTTTGCCGTGCCGCTGCTGGGCCATGAACGTGGCTTCAGCGCAGGCACCATCGGTCTGGTCCTGGGGGCCTTCACGTTGGCCGTGACGCTGGTGCGGCTGCTGATTCCAAGCCTGGCCCACCGCCTGGATGAGCGACGGGTCCTGCGCGGGGCGATGGCTGCCACGGGGCTGGTCTTCGTGCTCTATCCGCTGGCCCCCAACCCCTGGTGGATGGGCGCCTGTGCCGCCCTGCTGGGTGTGGCGCTGGGTTCGGTGCAGCCGATGGTGATGTCGATGCTGCACCACTTGACGCCGCAGCAGCGACACGGCGAAGCCCTGGCCCTGCGGTCGATGGCGATCAACCTGTCCAGCACGGCGCTGCCGCTGGTGTTTGGCGCCACCGGTGCGTTGCTCGGCGCCGCCGTGTTGTTCTGGGCCGTGGGTGCGGCGGTGGGGCTGGGCTCGGCGCTGGTGCGCCGCCTGCCGCAGGCCCGTTAGAAGCGGATGCTGCCTGGCGCTGGCGGCTCCACCGTGGCTTGCACCGGGGCGCCCTGCGAGACCGGGGGCACTGCCGGCGTTCGGGCTACCGGCGCTGCACGTTCGGTCAAGGGTGTGACCTCGGCCTGCAGCCAATTGCGCGGCAACTTGTTTTCACGCGGGTAGCCGGCCACGTCCAGGTAGGCCGTCCAGTCGGTTTCCGACAAGCAGCGCAAGGGCTGCGCGCCAATCGACAACGCAGGCAAGGTTCGCCCACCCACCAGG